>NZ_BAABDQ010000012.1:0-319842 GCF_039539705.1 Nonomuraea rosea
ACCGCCTGGCCAGCGTCCGCTACGCCGACCGCATCTACGTCCTCGACCACGGCAAGATCACCGAACAAGGCGACCACGCCACCCTCATGACCCTCGACGGCCTCTACGCCGACCTCTACACCCTCCAAGCAAGCGCCTACCGATGACCAGGGGCCTGGAGGTTCCGCGATTCCGTGAGCAAGTGCGGCTGATCATGAGCTCAAGCCGCCTCGTCCGCTGAATCGCGAGCGGGGACCAGCCGCAGGCTGCCGGACGGGGTCTTCTCGTCGGGGAAGACCCACTTCCGGAGCGCCCAGAAGCGGAAGACCATGGCGATCAGCGTGCCGATGATCTGCGCGCTCACGAAGTCGGCGATCTCCTGGGTCACCAGGCTCACCTCCGGGGTCTCCAGGCGGAATACGTACCGGGAGATCCAGAGCGGCGCGGAGCTGAGCAATAGACCGACGCCACTGACCAGGAAGAACAGCGCCGCCTCGTGGCGGCGCTCGCGGCCGCCCCTGGTCCGGAACGACCATTCGCGGTTCAGCACGTAGGACACGATCGTCGCCACGAGCACCGCGATGATCTTTGCGGTCACCGGCTTCGGTTCCAAAACGGTGAGCTTCAGTCCATAGAACACCGTGTTGTCCACTAAGAACGCTGTTCCACCCACCACCGCGAACTTCAGCAGTTCACGGTGCTTCAGTGCGAGTGCGTGCAGCGGTTCCGGCAATCTCGCGAGTACGGCCTTTGCTATTCGGAGCACCCCCGATCTTCCCATCAGTCGAACGGCCTGGTGACAAGATCCACGGACACCGGCTTGTCCGGCTTAGCGGGCCGAATGACGGACCTGACGCATACGCACAGACCACCACTGAGATCGCCCAGCTCGTCGACGGCGGCCTCAACCGCTCCGTATTGACGATGCTAGCTATTTCAGTCATGATTGAAATGACTAGCAACCAGGAGGAGGCTCATGCATCGCCGGACACCCAAGCTGGGGCTGATTCAAGAAACGCTGCTGCTCACCCTCCACGCCAAGGCCCTGGACGCCAGGCGGCCCAGCCCGATCCTCGGCGACACGCTCTCCGCCGAGCTGGCCGGCACCATCGACTACGACTTCGCCAAGCTGAAGGTCAAGCCCAGTCTCGTCGTCACGACCGCACTGCGCGCCAAGAAACTCGACGACGTCGTCCGCGCCTACGTCGCCGCGCACCCTGAATGCGTGGTGCTCGATCTGGGATGCGGCCTGGACACCCGGATGTTCCGCTGTGACCCTCCGCCGAACGTCGACTGGTACGACATCGACTTCCCCGAAGTCGTGGATCTCCGCTCCGAGTGCCTCCCCAGCCGTTCCCGTCTGATCGGAGGCGACCTCACGAAGCCCGGCTGGCTCGAAGCCATCCCCGGCGACCGGCCGGCAGTGATCATCGCCGAAGGGCTGCTCCCGTTCATGCCCGGCGACTCGTTCCAGCGAATGACCCGCGAGCTGACCAGCCACTTCCCATCGGGTGAACTCGCGCTCAACGGCTATACCCGATTCGCCGCCTGGGCCATGAAGTACCACCCGACCATCAAGACGCTCGGCATCAAGGCCGCCCAGGGCTTCGACGACCCGCACGAGCCCGAGAGCTGGGGCGCGGGCCTCGAACTGGTCGAGGAGGACATGCTGACCCGCGCACCCGAAGTAGCGCGGTTCCCGCAGCCGCTGCGCGCGCTCACCCGGCTCACCGCCCGCAGCACGGCCCTGTCACGACAGGGAGCGCGCATACTCCGCTACCGGTTCTGACCCGCACCAGCCCCGCCCGCAGTCCGGCGGACCTCTCAGGAACGTACTTGCACAATGTTCAAGTAGGGCCTACCTTTTCGACTTGAACATTGTGCAAGTCGATTCGCCAGGAGGCCCGTCATGCCGGTTCCCGTCGTCATCGCGTCGACCCTGCAATACCTGCTCGCGGCGACCTTCCTGGTCATCCCCGTCCTGGTCTTCACTCACGGCGGACCTGCTCAGCGAGCCGCCGAAGCAGCCGTATCCAGGCAAGGCGTCCCGCCGGGGGTCCTGGCCGAGCACCGGATCAAGATCGAGGAGAGCGTGGCGGAGCTGCTCTTCCCGGTCGCCATCGGCATCGCGCTGGCGACGCTGGCCTCGCTCGGGCTCGCCGGGAACGGGCCCGGCCGCATCCTGTCGTGGATCGCCGCGGCGCTCCTCATGACCGCCGGAGGCCTGGTCACCGGCAGCCAGCTGTTCGCGGCCCGGGTCGTCGAAGCCGCCTTCAGGAAGTCCGGCGACCCCGCCGTGCGCGGACTCGACGCGAGAGCGGTGATCGGCGCCGCTCAGGACGCGTTCCCCGCTGTGCTGAGGCCGCTCGTCGTGATCCGGTTCGCGCTCACGACGCTGGGCTCGCTCGCCGTCATCCTCCTGCTGGCCACCCCTGCGGCGGCCGCCTACTTCGGCTGACGCACGGGCCAGTGCCCGGCTACGGCGGCGTGGAGGCGGAAATTCGGCGGATCAGCCCATCACGTCTACCGCTCATACCGGTCGGCCGCGGCGGCCGGGGCGAAGCGTGGCGTGCAGAGCGCCACGATCACCATGGCCCCGATGACCAGCGGCACGTCGAGCAGGAAGATCCAGCGGAAGCCGGCGTACTCGGCGAGGATGCCGCCGATCACGGGCCCCGCGATCTGCCCCAGGACGACCGCCACGACCGGGATCACCAGAGCCGGCCACCACCGCGTGCCGCGGAAATGGGTCCTGATGAGCTCGAAGCCCGCCCGCAGCACGATCGCCGCCGCGAGCCCCTGCCCGAACCGGCAGGCGATCAGCATGCCCCCGTGCACCGCGAACGCGCACGCCGCCGACGCCAGGCCGAAGACGGCGAGCCCGCACAGGAGCACGCTCAAGCGCCCCTTCACCGGGATCAGGACGCCCAGGAGAGCTATGGGAAAGGCGTAGATCAGCCACACGGCGGACATCGGAGTCAGGGCGAGGTCAGTGATGATCACCTCTTGCGCGGCGGTCAGCACGGTCCAGTTCGCCGAGAAGATCGCCACACACAGGGTCAGGGCCGCGAGCATCTGCCATCGTCCGGTCACGGCCAGGACTGTACTGACTTCACTTGACGATCACTTGCAAACCGCCCGTTACCTCGCGATCACCCCGGCCGCCTGCACGTGGAGCGGACGGCGGCGAGGCGCGCCGCCAAGCCGTCGAGGATGGCGTTCAGCCCGAACTCGAACGTGCCCGCGTCGGGCAACGCGGGAGCCTGCTCCGGGATCGTGCGGGCGCGAAGGCGCGGAAAGGCTTGCGCGATCTCCGCGACGCGCGCGACGGTGTCGCGCAACTGCTGCTCCTCGTCCGCGCCGGCCCGGCGCAGGCGCGCCCGCCAGGCCTGCTCGGCCGCCTCACCGTGCGCGGCGCCGAGCACGAACATGAGGACCGTCGCGGCGGCCTGATCGGCGTCGGCGGGGCTGAACCCGGCGGATTCGTAGACCGCGAGGCACTGGTCGTCGTACCGGGCCTTGCCGGGACCGTAGACGAGATGCGTGCTCATGGCCGACACCATCCAGAAGTGCCTGCCGACCATGGCGTGCGCGCCCGCGGCCAGCGTCGCCGCGGCCGACCGCCAGCCGACCTCGGCCGGATCCGGCAGCTCGATTTCGTCCCATACGTGGTCGGCGGCGAGCACGACCAGGTCGTCCTTGCTCTTGACGTGCCAGTACATCGCCGTGGCCGCCGCGCCGAGCCGGCTGCCCAGCCGCCGCATGTTGAGGCCCTCGACCCCCTCGGCGTCCAGCACTTCCACGGCGGCCCTGACGATCTGTTCGCGGGTCAGCGTGTCGCGGGGCATGGCCACAACTTATCGGCGATCGCGGGGGTGCGAATCAGCGCGCGGCCATCCCGTGGCTTGCCCTTGACGCGCGGGTCAGGGGTTAGGGTCTCGACGCCTTGTCCGGTCGTACGTCTGAGGAGCGCAACGTGCCGTCCCTGCCGCGCATGTCAAGAGAAATCCGGCTCGCCGCCGTGCCCGCCGCCGGATCGCCCGGGCCGGAGCATTTCGAGCTCGCCGAGGTCCCGCTGCCCGTGCCGGACGAGGGCCGGGTGCTGGTCCGCAACCGGTTCTTCCACGTGTTCGCCGCGCTCCGCACCCTGCTCGGCGCGAGCGCGCGGGCCACGCCCGTGCCACCGCTGCACCCGGGCGACACCCTGTACGGCCCAGCGATCGGGGAGGTCGTGTCTGCTCCGGGCGGAAACGGGCTGCGGGCGGGTGACCTGGTCGCGCACCGGCTGGGCTGGCGCGAGTACGCGGTCGTCCCGGCCGGCCAGGTCAGTCCGCTGGGCGAGGCGCTGCCGGACCCCGTCGCGCACCTGGGGCAGGGCGCGCTCGCCTACACGGCGCTGACCAGAGATGCCGAGGTCAGGCCTGGGGACACGGTGTTCGTCTCGGGCGCGGCGGGCGGCGTCGGATCGCTCGCCGGGCCGATCGCCCGGCTGCTCGGCGCCGGCCGGGTGATCGGCAGCACCGGCTCGCGGGAGAAGGCCGACCGGCTGATCCGCGAGCTGCTCTCGCTGGGACTCACCATCGAGGACTTGCGCGGTTGCGCCGAACGCCTGCGCCTGCTGGACGACGACACCCTGCCGCCGCGCGGCGGCCCCGGCTGCAGCACGGAGAGCGGCGTGGCGGAGCGCAGGCTCGCCGATCTCGACGCGGAGATCGCCCGGCTGTCCCTGCTGCGCGAGCGACTCGCCGGGCGGGCCGGACGGGTAGAATGATCACGACCCCGGGCGGACGTACCGCCGGGGATTTTGCTTTTCATGTCCTCTCCCCATCGCGCGATCCTGAGCGCGGCCGTCCCCCTCCTCCTGTCCATGAGCGCCGGCACCGTCGCGCAGCTCATCGGCACCTCTCTGCTCGGACATCAGGCGACGGCCCAGCTGGCGGCGTTCGCGGTGGCCGGTGCGGTGCTCACGCCGGTCACCGCCGCGGTGTCCGGCGCGCTGCGGGGCATGGCGCCGTTCATCGCCCCCTTGCGCGAGACCCCCGCCGAAGCCCTGCCGATCCTGCGGGACGCGCGCTGGCTGAGCATCGCGATCGGAACGGCCGGTGCGGGCGCCGTGCTCGCCGTGCCGCTGATCGCGCGAGCGGCCGGGACGCCCGATGAGGTGACGGCCGAGCTCGGCGCCCTGCCGCTGCTGCTCGCGCTGCAGGTGCTGCTGTTCTCGGCGGGCGGGGGCGCCAACGGGATGCTGATCGCGCTGGGCCGCAGCCATCAGGTGCTCTGGTCGAGCCTGTCGAGCACCGCCGCCGGGGTGATCCTCTCCCTCGTCCTCGTGCCCAGGATCGGGCTCCCGGGCACGGGCCTCGCCATGCTGGCGTCCAGCGCCGTGGCCGTCACCGTGTCGAACACCCTGCTGCTCCGCCTGCCCGAGCTGGCCGGGCAGCCGTCATGGCTCGGGCGGCCGCGACCGCGGGAGATCCTGCGCATGGCCAAGGTCGGCCTGCCGATGTCCGCCACGATCCTGATCAAGTTCACGGTCATGGGCGGCGTGACCTACGCCGCCGCGCGGACGGGGACGCAGGGGGCCGCCGCGCACGCCATTCTCGGATCCCTCGGCGGGTTCCTGACGCTGACCGCGTTCGCCGTCGGGCAGGCCGCCACGCCGGAGATCGCCAGGGCCGCCTCCGCCGCGGAGGCCCGCAGGATCAACCGGGCGGCGCTGGCGATCGGGACGGCCGGGGTGCTCGCCGGGGCGCTGGTCCTGCTCGTCGCCGGGCGGGCGGTGCTGGGGCTGTTCACCTCGGACGCGGACGTGGCCGGCGCGGCCTTCGCCCTGCTGCCGCTGCTGGTCGCGTACTCGGTGGTCAACGGCGGCGGGATCGTGACGTCGGCGGGGATGGTGGCGCTCAAGCGTTCGGCCTGGAGCCTGGGCTCGGCCGTGGCCGGGCACGGGCTGCTCGCCCTGGCGATGATCCCGGTGACGGCGGCGTTCGGGCTGGCCGGGCTGTGGACGGCGCTGACCCTCGGCAGCGCGCTCATCTTCGCGATGCAGGCCGGCGGTTTTCTGCGGCACCGCTGACGCCTCCGCTGTCCGGCCCGGAGCGGAGGCGCCTCATACAGACGGATCAGAATGCGGTCAGCAGGCGGAGAGCATGGTGCCCAGCGCCGACTTCTCCGTGTTGTCGAGGCTCAGGCCCCAGTACCACTTGACCTGGATCCAGGCCCGCGCGTAGCGGCAGCGCTCGGCGGCGCGCGGCGGCTGCCATTCGGCCGGGTCCCGGTCGGACTTGGACTGGTTGACGTTGTCGGTGACGGCCCACAGCTGCGGGCCGCCCAGGTCGTTGGCGAACTGCTGGCGCCGCGCGGTGGTCCACGCCCACGCGCCGGAGGCCCAGGCCTCCGCCAGGGCCACCATGTGGTCGATGTCGACGTCGCTGGCGGCGGTCCAGGTGGCGCCGTCGTACGGGCTGTACCAGCTACCGGAGGTGGCGGCGCAGGAGGAGTTGGTCACGACGTTGGTGCCGTCGCGCTTGAGCACTTCCTCGCGGGTGTTGCAGGAGCCGCTGACGGTGCTCCAGTGCGGGAACAGGTCACGGTCGTACGTGCTGCTGTGGGACTCGGCGGCCACGGCGATGGAGCCGAGGCGGGAGGCGGCGGTGGCGGCGGAGGGGATGTTCGGGGGGATGGCGGCGGCCGGCTGGGTGGTGATGGCCAGGGTCACCGCGGTGGCGCAGGCGATGCCGAGGACGGCGGATAACGCGCGGTTGCGACGCATGAGGGGATGCCCCTTCTGCCGCCGTCCTCGGACGGGCGCAGACGCCGGTCAGGGGGGCGAGGAAGGCGGGCACCTTGACGGTGACAGCGTCCAGTTGGTCCATATATGGCCAGGTTTGCCGAGCCGGACCGGGGCTGTTGATGGACTCATGACATTGGTCGTCAGGACGTCGCCGACGGGCTCGTCAATGTTGGAACGCTCTTCACCGGCAGGTCACCGGAGGGCCGCAGGTGGCGGCGGCGCGCTACGTCGGAGGGGTCGAGGCGGTCAGGCCACGGTGACGTCGAGGAAGATCGGCCTCTTGCCCGCGAGCAGCGGCGTCCCGTCCGCGTCGGTCATCTTCCAGAAGATCTTGCACCTGCCGGGCGCATCGGACGCGCGCACGCGTACGGTGATGTCGACCGGCTCGCCGGGCAGGACGGGACCGATGCCGACGCGCTTGGGCGCCCGGCAGGGGGTGTCGTTCATTCGCGTGAGATAGCGGTCCTGCCACGGCACGGTGCCTGTGTTGCGGATCCGCCACGTCTTGTCGAAGTCGGACCCCTTCTTCACCACGCTGCCGTCCGGATAGGTGACGTCCCGCTCGAAAGCGGAGTCGTCGCGCGGCGCGGGGGTGGCCGGGGTGGGGGCGGTCTGCGGGGGAGCGGGCTCGTCCGCGCCGAAGGTGAGGAACCAGGCGAGGAGCACGGCGCCGACGCCCACCACGCCGGACGCCGTCGCGAGCACCGTCAGCTTCCGAGGGCGGCGGTGCGGGACGCTGGGTTCGGGTGGCTCCGGGGGCAACTGATCCGGCATGCGGGCCTCATTCGCGGAGTCGCCGGTGATCCCGGCCTGCTCCCAGTACGCCCGCCACTCCCGTCTGGCCTCGTCCTGATCCTGCCCCAGCCGATCGACCGCCAGCACGCGGACGAACTCCCACGTCGTCTCCCACGTCGGCAGCGCGCTCCCACGGGCGGCGGCGGCCAGCGACGACTTCGAGGCGGCGGCCCCGAGCCGGGCGGCCATGTCCGCGAACGACGGATCGCCCGCCTGCTCCTTGAGCTGCCACAGGCGGTGCGCGAGGAGCGCGACGGGGCCGGACTCCGGATCAGGCCGGATGGGCTTGCGCCCACGCCGCGAGCCTGCCCCTTCGTCCTCCAGACCGGACGACTCCGCCATCCCACCTCTGCTTCGGTCGACACCGGCATGCACCACGTCAAGACCAAATGAGGTTACCAAAGTCATCCACTGTGAACGACTCGTCACGGAGAGATAGGACTCCGGCCGAGCGGACACCCCCGTGTATCCACTCGGCCGAGCCCCCGAAGGGCGTACGGCGGCGCGTCAGCCGCAGTGGGAGACTTCCTTGATGGACTGCACCGTCGGGTGCGGGCCCTTGAACTTCTTCTTGTCGAAGTCGCCGCCGCGCACCCAGATGCACGCGTCACTCGCCTGCGCGACCCGGATCTTGATGCCCCGGGAGTGCTTGCAGCGGTTGTGGAAGTAGACGGTGACGCTGGAGGTGCCGTCGTCGCCGTAGGAGTAGCGGAAGCAACGGGTCTTTCCGCGTACGACGTCGAGCGCCTGCTGTGCCCCGGCGGCGACGGCCACGTTCGCGGCCGGCGCGGGTGCGGCGATCGACGCGGGCGCCGCGGCGGAGTAGGCGAACATCGAAGCCGCCAGGGAGGCCACCGTGAACGTCGCCTTCGTGCGGATCCTCATGAGACTTTCCCCCTATTCGATTGGGCTTGCCGTTCTTTCCTGCTCACACTTTCGCCCGCCGCCGCCGGACCTGCCAAGGGATTTAAGGACGACGAATGTCCGCGCATTGTCCAACGGCCGCTGGACAATCGAATCCGCAGGTGAATGGCCGGTTTGAAGAAACGCATCCACGTTCTGGATTTGCGCGGTCCGGCGCTTGACGGGTGGCCTATCAGTGATTAAGGAAGTGGCAATGCGCCGGGGGTGGAAATCCGCGCCGCGGCGTTCTAGGGCGCAGCACGACGCGGCAGTCGTCGCCCGGCACGTTCGAGACCGCCCGCCAGCGGATCTGCTCGTCGCGCTGCTCCGCCGGCTCCAGCGTCGCCGCCCGGGTGAAGACTTGCAGGAACGTCTTCATCAGCATGAGCGCCAGCCGGTCGCCGATGCAGGTGCGCCGGCCGCCGCCGAACGGCATCCACCCGTAGCCGCCCGGCCGCCTGGCGAGCCAGCGTTCCGGGCGGAACTCGGCCGGATCCGGATAAAGGGCGGGATCGTGGTGCAGGGCCCGGATGTGGACCAGAACCGCCGTGCCCGGCCGCAGCACCCGACCGCCCAGCTCGAACGGCCGCATCACCTGCCTGCCGAAGAACGCCACCGGCGGACGTACCCGCAACGCCTCGTAACAGACGGCGCTCACATAAGCATCCCCACCGTCCGTCGCCTCGCAGTCCGGAACAGCCTCGCCGTCCGGATCAGCCTCGCCGTCCCGGGCGGCCGCGTCGCTCTCCGCGGTGAGCCGCCGCAGGGCGTCCGGGTGGCGGACCAGGCGCTCGAACGTCCACGCGAGCCCCGTCGCCGTCGTGGTACGCGCACCCGCGATGATGCTCATCACCTGATCGCGCAGCACCTGATCGGTGAGCCGGGCCCCGCGCTCGTCACGGGCCCGCATCAGCACGCCGAGCAGGTCGTCCCGGTCCTCGCCGCGCCGCCGCCTGCGTTCGACCTCCGCGTAGATCAGCCCGTCGCACTCGCTCTTCCTGCGGTGGAACGACGGCCACAGCGCGATCCCCCCGGCATGCCGCAGCATGTAGCGCACGGTGATCTCGGAGGAGACCGCCCGCCGGAACACCTGCCACAGCGCCCCCATCCACTCGTCGAACTGCCGGGGCTGGTCGACGCCGATCGTAAGCGCCAGGATCGCCTCCATCATCGCCGTGCGCAGCCGCGGCCCGAGGGCGAACGGCTCGCCGGCGGGGCACCCGGCCACGACCCGCTCCGCGAGCGACTCCGTCATCTCCCGCATCAGGGGCAGCGACTGGGGCCGCAGCGCGGGCAGCATGATCTGGCGCAGCCGGCGATTGCCGTCCGGGTCGAGGACCGCGAGCCCCTGCCGGCCGATGATGGGCTCCTGCACGCGGTTGACCTCGACGTCGTCGATGACGTCGCCGGAGGCGAGCAGGACCTGCCTGATCAGGGCGGGGTCGCGGACCATCACGCTCCTGCCGACGCCGGGGATCCACAGGCCGAACATGCTGCCCGTACGGCCGAACATGTCGTCCACGACCCGCTCGCCCAGCATCAGCGCGGCCGGCATGACCGCGGTGCCCGCCCAGGACTCCCAGAACGGTGGCGCGGACGCGTCAGGCATCGGACCTCCTCGTGCGGCGGGCGACCGGCCCGCGCGGTGTGCGTACGGGCAGCCCCAGGCGCCCGGCGACGGTGCCGACGGCCTCCAGCAGGCGGTCGACGTGGGCGTCGGTGTGCGCGGCGGTGACGCTGAGCCGGATCAGTGCCTTTCCCTCGGGGACGCTCGGTGGCAGCATGGCGTTGGCCAGAATCCCCTCCTGGAACAGCTCGGTCCAGAAACGGCAGCACAGCAGGCCGTCTCCGACCTGGAGGGGAACGGTCGGCGTGCCGTGGGCGGGCACGTCGAAGCCGAGCGCGGCCAGGCCGTCGCGCAGGCGGCCGGCGGAGGCGAGGACGCGGCGGCGGCGTTCGGGCTCGGTGCGGATGATGCGCAGGGAGGTCAGCGCGGCGGCGGCGCAGGCGGCGGGCAGCGAGGCCGAGAACAGCGCTGCTCGCGAGCTGTGCCGCAGGTAGTCGATGACCTGGCGGGGCCCGGCGACCGCGCCGCCGAGGGTGCCGAAGCACTTGGAGAAGGTGACCGTCTGCACGTCGACCGCCGACTGCCGCCCGTGGTGCTCGGCGGCGCCGCTGCCGCGCGGGCCCAGCAGGCCGACGTCGTGGGCGCTGTCGATGATGACGCGGGCACCGTGCCGGTCGGCGAGATCCGCGATGCCGGGCAGGTCGCACAGGTCACCGGTGACCGAGAACATGCCTTCGGTGAGGATGAGACGCCCGCCGCCCTGGTCGGCGGACTCCAGGAGGCGGCCGAGGTGGGCGGTGTCGTTGTGGCGGTAGCGCCGCAGCTTCGCCTGGCCCAGCCGGGCGGCCTCGATGAGCGAGGCGTGGATGTGCCGGTCGGCGAGCAGCAGGTCGCGCGGCCCGAACAGCGGGGCGAGCGCGAGATTGGCCTGATAGCCGGTGGAGACCACCATCGCCGCCTCGTGGCCGAGGAACTCGGCGAGCTCACCCTCCAGGGTGTGGTGCAGCGTCAGCGTGCCGTTGAGCACCCGGGAGCCGGAGTTGCCCGCGCCGAGCCGCCGGAGCGCGTCGGCGCCCGCGGCCTTCACCCGCGGGTCGTTCGACAGCGCCAGGTAGTCGTTGGAGCCGGCCATGAGCACGCGGCGGCCGTTCATGACGACCTCGCCGTATTGCAGCCGCTCCTCGACCGGCAGGTAGTAGGGGTAGAGGCCGGAGGCGATAAGTGCCTCGATCTCCTGGGGGAGCCGGCATTTGTCGAAGGCGTCCGTCACCGTGTTGGACTCACCATCCCGCTCGCGAGCATGCCAATGATCACCTTCCACCACGCGACTGTTGCTGACAGTAAGCAAGCGTAATAGTAGAGTAATCGCCGCATGCGTGGATCAAGGATGCTGAACGAGTGGCGGCTGAGCCGCGCCTTCACGCGCCTTCACCGCCCCAATCTGTAAAACAAAGGACATTTGCATGAGTGATGACGAAGTGTTCCAAGAGCTGCGCGTTATCTGCGCGAAGATCCTTTCTGTCGACCCCTCGGACATCACGCAGGACGTCGACCTGCGCGAGGAGCTGGAGGCCGACAGTCTCGACATGGCCGAGCTGGCCGCCGCGACAGAAGACCGCTTCGCGCTCATCGTGGACCTCGACACCGCCAAGCAGGCCCGCACGCTCGCGGACGTGGTCACCCTGGTCCGGGCCGCTTCCTGATGCACCAGCGGACCCGCGTCGCGGTCACCGGACTCGGCGTGCGCACCCCGGCGGGCAACGATCTCAAGACGTTCTGGAGCACGCTGATCGACGGGCGGTCCACCGCGCGCACGATCAGCTCGTTCGACACCACCGGCCTGCCGGTCGACTTCGCCTGCCAGGTGCTCGACTTCGACCCGGCCGACTACGTGACGGGCAGGCAGGCGCGCCGGATGGACCGTACGACGCTGCTCGCCGTGTGCGCCGCCGCCGACGCGATCGCCGACGCGGGACCGGCGGGCGTCGTGCCCGAGCGCCGTGCGGTCGTGACCGGCACGGGGCTGGCCGGCAACGAGACCACCGAGACCGCCCTGCTCGGGTACGAGACGTACGGGCGGCCGTCCGCGTTGTACGTGCCCAAGGTCATGCACAACGCCGCCGCCGCCTTCATCAGCATGGAGCACCGGATCCTCGGCCCCAGCCTCACGGTGTCCACGGCCTGCGCCTCCGGCGGCCACGCGATCGGCGAAGGGCTGCGCCTGCTGCGCGACGGCTCGGCCGACCTCGTGGTCGCCGGAGGCGCGGAGGCGTGCGTGTCGGCGACGATCCTGCTCGCCTTCCACCGGTGCGGCGCGCTGTCGCAGCGCGTGTCGGACCCGGAAGGCGCCGCCCGCCCCTTCGACGCCGCCCGCGACGGGTTCGTCCTGGCCGAGGGCGCCGCGTTCATGGTGCTCGAACGCCTCGACGACGCCGTACGCCGCGGCGCCCGGGTGTACGCCGAGCTGTCCGGCTACGGCCGCACCTCCGACGCCCACCACCTGACGTCGCCCGACCCCGACGGCGAGGGCGCGGAGCGCTGCGTCCGCCAGGCGCTGGCCGACGCGGGCCTGTCCCCGGAGGAGGTCACGCACGTGAACGCGCACGGCAGCGGCACGCAGCTCAACGACGTCACCGAGGCCCGGCTGATCGCCCGGCTCTTCGGCCAGGTCCCCGTCACCTCGACCAAGAGCATCGTCGGCCACGCGATCGGCGCGGCGGGAGCGATCGAGGCCGTGGCCGGCGCGCTGACGCTGCACGAGCTCCTGGCGCATCCCACCATCAACCTGGAGAACCAGGACCCCCGGTGCGAGATCGACGTGGTACGCCGCCCGCGTCCCATCGCGCCGGGCGCCGTGCTGTCCAACTCGTTCGCGTTCGGGGGCCACAATGCCAGCCTCGTCTTCACCCCGGCAGACGGCTGAGCCGCTGGGCGCGGTGGCGGAGCCCGTACGCACGCGCCGCGCGCTCAGGGACTTCGTCGAGCTGCCCTACCGGCTGCACGGCGCCGACCCCTGCTTCGTGCCGCCGCTGCGCGGCGACTGCCGGCGCCTGCTCGACCGGCGGCGCAACCCGTTCTTCGCCTACGGCGCGGCCGAGCTGTTCACCGTACGGCGGGCGGGGCGGGTGGCCGGGCGGGTCGTCGCCGTGGACAATCCCCGGCACAACGCCGCTCATCAGGCACGTGACGGGTTCTTCGGCCAGTTCGCGTGCGTGGACGACGAGCCGGTCGCCGAGGCCCTGCTGTCGGCCGCCGCGGACTGGCTGCGCGCTCGCGGGCTCGGGACCATGCTCGGGCCGGTCGATCTCACCACCCACGGGGAGTGCGGGCTGCAGGTGGACGGCTTCGGCTCCCCGCCGATGGTGATGATGCCCTACAACCCCGCCTACTATCCGGGCCTGCTGGAGTCCTGCGGGCTCGGCAAGGCCAAGGATCTGTGGACGTGGTCCCATGAGCTGGGCCCGCTCGACGAGCGGCTGGCGCGGATCGCGGGGCAGGTGCGGCGGCGGCACGGGCTCACCGTACGGACTCTCGACATGACGGACTTCGACGCCGAGGCGCTGCGCATCAAGCACGTCTACGACCGCGCGTGGCAGCACAACTGGGGCTTCACGCCGATGACCGAAGCCGAGTTCGCCGCGCTGGCGCGCCGCCTGCGCGGGATCATCGATCCCGCGCTCATCCACCTGGCCGAGATCGCGGGCGAGCCGGTGGCCGTCGCCCTCGTCCTGCCGGACGCCAACCAGGCGCTGCCCGCCGCGCGTGGCCGCCTGAGCAGCTTCGGCCTGCCGATCGGGCTGATCCGGCTGGTCCTGGCGGCCCGCCGGATCGACCGTACGCGCGCCGTGCTCTTCGGCGTCGTCCCGCGCCTGCAGGGGCGCGGCATCGAGACGCTGCTCTTCACCCGGGCGTACGAGTCGATCAAGGCTCGCGGGTACACCGGGGGTCTGGAGCTCGGCTGGACGCTTGAGGACAACGAGGCCGTCAACCGCTACCTGGTCGCCGGCGGCTGCACGCACACCAAGACGTACCGGATCTACCAGCGGGCCCTGTGACGGAGGCGGGCGTGCATTACCTGGTCACCGGGGCCACCGGGTTCGTCGGCGGGCGGCTGACCCGGATGATCCTGGCGCGCGGCACCGCCGTCACGGCGCTGGCCAGGCCCTCGGACCGCGCGCGGGCGCTGCGCCGCCTCGGTGTGCGGGTCGTGCACGGTGACCTCGGCACCGGCCAGGGGCTGGCCGAGGCGCTGCGGGGCGCCGACCGGGTGATTCACCTGGCCGCCGTCGTCAAGGCGCGCCTGGCCGCCGACTACTGGACGGTCAACCGCGACGGCACCGCTCGCCTGGTGCGGGCGCTGGCCGCGTGTCCCAGCCCGCCGCGCCTGGTGCTCTGCTCCTCCCTGGCCGCGGGCGGCCCCGCATCGCCGTACGGGGCCGCGCCGGTGTCGGTGTACGGCGCGAGCAAGCTGGCGGGGGAGCAGGCCGCCCGCGCCCTGGCCGGCCGGGTGCCGACGGTGATCCTGCGTCCCGGCATCGTCTACGGGCCGGGAGAGCCCGCGCTGCTGCCCGCGCTCCTGCCCATGATCCGGCTCGGCCTGGCGGTCAAGGCCGGGCTCGGCCCCCGCCGCTACTGCCTGGTCTATGTGGACGACCTGTGCGCCGCCCTGCTCGCCGCGGCCGGCCACGGCCGCACCGTCGAGCCCGGCGACCCGCGCGCCGGCCTCTACCCGATCAGCGACGGGGCCGTCTATCACTGGCGCGACATCTGCCGGGCGGTCGCCAGGGCTGCGGGCCGCCGCGACCCGCTGATGGTGCCGCTCCCGATGCCCGCCGTGTACGCCGCCGCCGCCCTGGCCGAGCTGGCCGGGGCCGCATGGGGGCGGGTGCCCGCGCTCAACCGCGACAAGGCCCGCGAGATGCGCTGCGCCGACTGGACCTGTGTGCCCGACGACGCGGTGCGCGACCTCGGGTTCGGTGCGACGGTCAGGCCTGCACAGGGATTCGCGGCCGCGCTCGGCGCACGCTGAGCCGCTCCGCGACGGCGTGGACGGCCAGCGCCACCGCGAGCCCGGCGACGACGTCGGAGACGTAGTGGTACCAGTCATACACGACGGCGGCGGTCAGCCCGAGGGTCAGGACCCACAGGACGATCCTGGAGACGCGGGAGAGGTGGCGGCGCAGGCACAGCAGCGTGATCCAGGCGCCCGCCACGTGCGGCGAGGGGAAGCACGTGCCGGGCGGGTCGAAGGTGGCCATGATCTGGCTCTGCAGGGGGGTGATCACGTATCCGTACGGCCGGTGCGCGGCGAACAGCTCCGGCGCCGCCGCGACGGGTCCGGCCAGCGGGACGGCGATGAACCCCAGGTAGCACGTCAGGAGCGTCAGCATCGCGGCGAACAGGTAGCGCTCGCCGAGTGCCCGGCGCCCCCGCGCGTAGAGCAGGAACGGGATCAGGAAGCAGCCGTAGAAGGAGAAGTAGCAGAACGTCAGCAGCTCCGTCAGGAGCCGGCCGCCGACGGCTCCGGCGAGGACGTTCGATGAGCCGCCGAACAGCGAGGTCTCCCAGGCGATCACGGTGTCGTCGACGTAGTGTCCGTGCAGGATGAGGACCGTGCGGGCGGCTGCCGAGTACACGAAGGGGAGCACCAGGAGCGGGGCGGCGAACCTGGCGAGCGACACCGGCCGGTTGCCGGGGAAGCGTTGCGCGGCCCACTGCGCGGCGAGCAGGAACGACGCGGCGAGTGCGTAGCCGGCGAGGAGCGCGGCCCAGTCGGTGATGCTTTCTCGGGATATATAGACGATTATCGCCATTAGCCCGAAATATCCCAGCATTAGTGTCTCGACCGGTCGTATACCCATGAAAAACCTCGCATTTACGCCTGCGAAAACAAAGTAGTGTTGCGAGCGTGAATGGCGATATTACCGCTGACGGGGTGCCGCTTACCTTCGGGGATCATTATGTGTTGCGCCTGACTGCCGGGGTCGCGGACGATTCCCGGATGCATGTCGGGCTCGCCCTGCGCATGCCGGGATCCCCGCCGCCGCCTGCGGAGCTGCGCGAGCTCGTCGCCAAGAAGGTGGCGACGCAGGCGCCCGTGCTGGCCTGCCGCCTGGTGGGGAAGGGGCGGCGGGCGCGGTGGGAGCCGGATCCCGCGTTCGATCCGGCGTACCACGTCGAATACCACCGGGTGCCGCGGGGGAGCGACGTGCGGCAGGCGGCGGTGGAGGCCATGCGGGTCCGGGGGCTGCCCCGCGAGCGGCCGTTGTGGAGCCTGATGGTGCTCCATGGGCACGCCGACGACGAGCACCTGCTCTGCTATCGGGCACACCATGCCTTCCAGGACGGGATCGGCGTGATCAGCGCATTCCGGGCCCTGCTGGGCGACCATGAGCTGCCCTCTCCCGAAACCACCCCCGCCTGGTCCGGCTCCACGAACAGGGGTACGGGTGGCGGTGCGGGGGTGGGTGGGGCGCTGGCGGACCTGTTGCGGCTGGCCGGGCCGCCGCCGCGCTGGTTCAGCCCCGCCACCGGCGGGCCGGGACGCCACCTGCACGTCGTGGGCCTGGACATCGAGCCGTTCCACGACATCGCCCGCGCCACCGGGGCCAGCGTCGCCCAGATCGGCGTCTCACTCATCGCGGGTGCATTGCGCTCTTGGGGCTCGGGGAGGTCGGGGCAACCCCAGCCCGGGCCGGCCGCCGCCAGGAGCGTCGCAGGCGGTGGGCCGGGCGGAGGTGTTGCAGGTGGGCGGGACGTGGTGGTGGCGTTGCCGGTCGCGTTGCTGGGCCTCGGGCGGCATACCGGACTGGGCAACCACGCCGGGCTGATCCCCGTCACGCTGCCCTGCGGCGAGCCCGGCGCGATCGCGCGGCTGCAGCGCGTCGCCGCCCAGACGACCCTGCGCAGGCTCGGCGACGCGCGCCGCAAGGCCAGGGCGCTCTACCGCGTCCCCGCCCGGCTGACGGTGCCGCTGCTGCGGATGCTCTCGCCGCTCGCCTCGCTCGGGGAGGCGCGGCAGCTCAACGTCAGCGCCATTCACCTGGCCAGGTTCGGACACGGCGCGCGGGAGATGTTCGTGCTCCCGCCGCTGGCCCCGGGCGTGGCGGGCATGATCGTGGTCCTGCACGCGGGCGAGGCCGTGTCGTTCTCCGGGATCTTCGACGCGCGGGTGTCGCGGCCGGACGAGCTGATGGGTCTGCTGCGGCCGGCGCTCACAGAGCTCCACGCCGCGGCCACCAGATGACCTGCCCGATGTGGTGGGCCAGGGCCGGCACGAGCAGGGACCTGACGATGACGGTGTCGATGACGACCCCGACCGCCACCAGCATCCCGAGCTGGATGACGGGCACCAGCGGCAGCACGGTGAGCACGAAGAACGCCGCCGCGAGCACCACCCCGGCGGCCGTGATCACCCCGCCGGTCACGCGCAGCGCGTGCAGGGTGGCCTCGCGCGTCTCCAGCCGCGCGGCCTCCTCGCGCACCCGGGCCATCAGGAAGATGTTGTAGTCGATGCCGAAGGCGACCAGGAAGACGAACGCGTACAGCGCGAACCCCGCGTCCATGGCGGGATAGCCGAGCAGCTTCGTGAACAGCGCCGAGCAGAGCCCGAGCGTGGCGGCGAAGGACAGCACGACCGTGCCGATCAGCAGCAGCGGGGCCACCACCGAGCGCAGCAGGACGACCAGGATCAGCCCCACGACCAGCAGGATCAGCGGGACGATGAGGAGCGCGTCGTCGAGGGCGGCGTTCTTGACGTCGAGGAGCTCGGTCGCGAACCCGCCGACCAGCGCGGCGTCTCCCGCCGCCCAGCGCACGGCCTGCCGCAGGTCCTGCACGAGCACTTGCGCCTCATGGGTGTTCGGCTCGGCGGCCAGGACGACGTCGTGGACGCGCCACGTCGCGGGCGGGCCGGTGTGGACCGAGGTGACTCCCTCCACGCCCCGCACCGCGCTGGCGACCGCGGCGCTCACGCTCTCCTTGGACACGACCACCACGGGGGCGTTGGCCGGGTAGTGGCGCTCCAGCGCGTCGTGGCCCGCCACGGAGTCCGTACGCATGGTGAACAGCGCGGACGGCGGGATGCCCGAGGCGTCCACCGTGGCCAGCCCCAGGCAGAGCAGGGCCAGCAGCAGGGACGAGCCCACCCACGACAGCCGGGCGCGGCGGCCGACGAAGCCGGCGACGCTGGTCCACAGCCCGTCGCGGGCCGACTGCCCGGGCAGCGGCGTGGCCGGCCAGAAGACCCGCCGGCCCCCGAGGAGCATCAGCGCGGGCAGGAACGTCACCATCACCACCATGGTGATCAGGATCCCGATGGCGGCCACCGCGCCGATGGAGCGCAGCGCGTTGGTGTCGGCGACCAGGAGGCAGCCGACCCCGCCCGCGACGGTGAGCGCCGAGGCGACGACCGTGCGGATCCCGCCGGTCAGCGCGGCCCGCAGCGCCGCCGTCTGGTCGGCGGTCACCCGCAGCTGCTCGCGGTAGCGGGCGATGAGCAGGAGCGCGTAGTCGGTGGCCACCCCGAACACCAGCACGGTGAAGACCTCGGGAGTGGCGCCGCGCAGGGTCACCAGACCGGCCCGCGCGAGCGCGTAGACGGCCGCCGCCGAGCCGAGGTAGGCCACCACCACGGCGAGCATCGGGATCACCCAGAGGATGGGGCTGCGATAGACGGCGAGCAGGACCAGCAGGACGACGGCCAGGCTCAGGGCGAGGAGCGTGACGTCGATGTGGCGGAAGGATTCGACGTAGTCGGCCGCCATCCCGCCCGCGCCCGTCACGTAGCCGCTCAGCCCGGGCGGCCGGTCCGTCGTGACGATCTGGCGCAGCCGCTCGACCATCGGGCTGACGAGCACGCCCTGCTTGCCCGACAGCAGCACCGGCACCTGGAGCGCGTGCCCGTCCGGGCTGGGGATGGGCGTCATCTTCTCGTCGATCACGCCCGGCACCCCGGCGAACTGCCGGATGTGCCGCCTGACCGCCGCGTGGTCGGCGCGCCCGAGCGGCCCCGCGCGTTCGTAGACCACCAGGGTCGGGACCATTCTGCCGCCCTGCTTGGCGAGCAGGTCAAGCACCCGTGCCGACTCGGCGTCGCGGGCCAGCATCGAGGTGCCGCTGGTGATCCTGACGTCGTTGAGCTGACCGGTCGCGAGGACGGCGGCGACCGTGAGAGCGACCCAGCAGAATGCCACGCCTGCCGCGACTCTCCGCACTCGTGCCATACGCAACAAAAGCGACAATTTCCGGCCCGCCCCCCGCTGAATGGATACGGCGACTATACATTCGCGGGATTCGGTGAAGGGAAATGGCGAAACGCGGCGCGCTTTTAGGGAATGATGAAATACAAATGGCTATTAAATGGCGATAATTCGGGCTCCGTGCGCGGTGACGGCGGCTCTGGCAGGCTGGCGGTCATGGGATTCGGGATCCGCCAGTTCGAGCTGGCCTTGATGCACCGGATGCGGGACCTCAACCCCGATCGGGTGGAGGACGCGCTCGTCGGCATGGGCGCGTCGTGGGCCGAGCTGCGCGCCGCGCACACCACGTGGACGAAGATGGCCCACTCCAGCAGGGTCCCGCAGGGGCTGTCCATGCTGCGGCGGCTGCTCGGCCCGCCGGCGCACCGGGGCGAGCGGCCGATCGGGAGCCTGAGCTGCGAGGAGGTGCGCTGGGCGCTGCCGTCCTGGCCGGGCCTGGAGTTCGAGGTCCTGGCCGGGCCCGACCGCGCGGTGTGGAACCAGTGGTTCGTCCGCCCTGGCGGCGACGCGGCGCTGTCGTTCGCGGACCTGACCCCCTGGACCTGCGTCGTCGCCGACGTCGCCGCGAGCTTCCCAGGAGCGGTGCAGTGCGAGGGTGCGGCGCCGCACCACTGGGCGGTCGACTTCGCCCACGACGGTACGAACTACCGCGCCCGCTTCGTGTACGGCCTCTACCAGCGCCTCGACAAGGCGGACGGCTGACGGCGGCGCGGTGGCGGGGCGGCCGGCCGGCGGCGGCGCTGCGGCGAGGTGGCCGGCCGGCGGCGGCGCTCCGGTGCGAGGACCGGGGGCGCCACGCCGTCAGCGGTTGCTCAGCCGGGTGGCGAGCCGGTCGAGCGACAGGTTGATCAGGATGAAGATGGCCGCGATGAGGATCGCCGCCGGGATGATGTTGGAGAAGTTGGCCGCGATCCCGTTCAGCCCCCGGTCCACGAGCTCGTCGTAGCCGACGATGAGCCCCAGCGCCGAGTCCTTGAGCAGCACCACGAACTGGCTGATCACTGCGGGGAGCATGGCCTTCAGCGCCTGGGGCAGCAGGACGAGCCGCATCACCTGCCCCTTGCGCATGCCCATCGCGTACGCCGCCTCGCCCTGGCCCTTGGGCAGGCTGTGCACCCCGGCCCGGATGATCTCCGCGATCACCGACCCGTTGTAGAGCGTGAGGCCGAAGACGACCGCCGCGAACGCCGAGATGTTCACGCCCATCAGCGCGAACGACCCGAAGAAGGCGAAGAAGATCAGCAGGAGCAGCGGGACGGACCTGAAGAACTCCACGATCGCGGCGGCCGGCATCCGGACCCACCGGTGGTCCGACATCCTGGCGGTGGCGAACACGAGCCCGAACAGGCCCGCCAGCACCACCCCCGCCAGTGCCGCGCCGAGGGTTCCGGCCAGTCCCGGCAGGATGAACGTGACCCAGACGTCGCCTCGCAGCAGCGGCGTCCACTTCTCCGCCGCCCACTGGTCCTTGGCGTCGAAGCGCACGTAGACGACGTACGCCAGAGCCAGCAGCACGGCACCGACGAACACGGCCAGCAGCCGGTTGCGGCGGATCCCGCGTTGCCCGGGGACTTCGTACAGGTTGGCGTAGCTCATCGCGTCACCGCCAGTCGCCGGGACAGCCAGCCGAAGAGCAGCCCCATCGGCAGGCACAGCAGGACGAACCCGGCGGCGAATCCCAGAAAGATCTCAATGACCTGATCCCCGTACGTCTCGATCATCTCGCGCATCCGGACGGACGCCTCGGCCACGCCCACCACCAGCGCGATCGTGGTGTTCTTGGTCAGCGCGATCAGGATGCTGCCCAGCGGCGCCACCACCGCGCGGAACGCCTGCGGCAGCGTGACCAGCGCGAGCGTCTGGATGAAGCCGAGGCCCAGGGAGCGGGCGGCCTCGGCCTGTCCCACCGGCACCGTGTTGAGCCCCGAGCGCAGGGCCTCGCAGACGAACGCCGAGGTGTAGGCCGTCAAGCCGATGGAGGCGAGCCAGAAGTTGTTGGTCGCGATGTCGTCGGAGAGCTCCACGCCCAGGTTCGCTCCGACGCCCAGTCCGGTGAACAGCAGCACCAGGGTGAGCGGCGTGTTGCGGGCCACGACCACGTAGCAGTTCGCGGCGCCGCGCAGCGTGCCGAGCGGGGCGACCCGCATGGCGGCCAGCAACGTGCCCAGCACCAGGGAGCCGAGCGCGCTGACCGCCGTCAGCCGTACCGTCATCCAGAACGCGGCGAAGATGGTCTCGCGTTCGAGCAGCAGCGCTTCCATGAGGTCAGTAACGCTCCAGCTGCGGGGCCGCCGGCACCGGGAATCCGGAGGCGCCGACGCTGGACTCCAGCGCCTTCTTCCAGCTCCCGTCGGAGAACATCTTGGTCAGCGCATCGTTGATGGCCTTACGTCCGGCCGTGTCGTCCTTCTTCAGCCCGATGCCGTACTTCTCGGTGCTGAACGGCTCGCCGACCACCTTGAGCTTGCCGGCGTGCTGCGCGGCGTAGCCGGCGAGGATGACGTTGTCGGTGGTGATGGCGTCGAGCTGGCCGCCGAGCACCCGGTCCACGCACGCCGAGTACGTGCGCTCCTCCTGGAGCTGCACCTCCTTGGCGTACTCCGTCTTGACCTTCTGCGCCGGAGTGGAGCCGGCGACCGAGCACAGCTTCTTGCCGTTCAGCGTGTCGGGCCCGGTCAGCTTCGCGTCGTCCGCACGCACCAGCAGGGCCTGCCCGGCCACGAAGTACGGCCCGGCGAAGGAGACCTTCTGCTTCCTGGCGTCGGTGATCGAGTACGTCGCCACCACCATGTCCACCTGGCCCTGCTGGAGGAACGCCTCCCGGTTGGCCGACACGGTCTCCTTGAAGGTGATGTCCTTCGTCTCGACGCCGAGCTCCTTGGCCACGTACTTGGCGACCTCGATGTCGAACCCGGTGAAGCTGCCGTCAGGCGTGCGCAGACCGAGACCGGGCTGGTCGCTCTTGACGCCGATCACGAGCTTCTTGTCGTTCTTGGCCTTGTCCACGACGGACGCGTAGCTCTCCTGGCCTCCGCCACAGGCGGTCGCGGCCAGGGCTACCACGGCGAAGACGGCGTAAAGGGATCTGCCGAACATGGGGGACCTCCTAGTGGGTGAGGATCTTGGCGAGGAAGGACTGGGCGCGCTCGCTGCTGGGCGCGCCGAAGAAGTCGCCGGGGGTGTTCTGCTCGACGATCTCGCCGTCGGCCATGAACACCACGCGGTCCGCCGCCCGGCGGGCGAAGCCCATCTCGTGGGTGACGACGACCATGGTCATGCCCTCGCGGGCGAGCGCGGTCATGACTTCGAGCACCTCGTTGACCATCTCCGGGTCGAGCGCCGAGGTGGGCTCGTCGAACAGGATCACCTTGGGATCCATGGCGAGCGCGCGGGCGATCGCGACCCGCTGCTGCTGGCCGCCGGAGAGCTGGGCGGGGAACTTGGCCGCCTGGCCGCCGATGCCCACCCGGTCGAGCAACTCACGGGCCTTGGCGACGGCCGCTTCCCTGGGCCGCTTCAGCACGTGGACCTGGCCGAGGACGACGTTGTCCAGGACGGTCTTGTGCGCGAAGAGGTTGAAGGACTGGAAGACCATGCCCACCTCGGCGCGGAGCTTGGCCAGCGGCCGCCCCTCGTCCGGCAGCGGCGTCCCGTCCACGGTGATCGTGCCGGAGTCGATGGTCTCCAGGCGGTTGATCGCGCGGCACAGGGTGGACTTCCCGGCTCCGGACGGGCCGATGATCACTACGACCTCGCCCTGCCGGACGCTCAGGCTGACGTTCCTGAGCACATGCAGGTCGCCGTACCGCTTGTTGACCTGGTCCAGGACGATCAGGTCCGACTCGGTCATGCGTCACGCTCCTTGTCTCGGTCAGCGTTGGCGTAACCGTAGGAGCCGCATGTGTCACGAAAAGACTTGTGATCGTTCTGCTCAGCGATTGGCCGGTCTGGACTGATCAGGGGTCACACCGGTCACTCCGATGGTGTCCCTGAAGGCCCGGTCCCAGCCCCCGTCGCGCAGGGAGCGGGCGATGAGCTGGTTGAGGTAGTCGCGGAAGGCGGTGTCCTGCTTGCGCACCCCGATCCCGTACGGCTCGCGCCCGAACGGCTTGCCGACCAGCTTGAGCGTGTCCGAGTGCTGGGCGAGCAGGCCGAGCAGGATGGTGTTGTCGGTGCTGACCGCGTCCACCCGGCCGGCCAGGAGCGCGGGCACGCACACGCTGTAGGCGTCCACGATCTCCAGGTCCGCGCTGGGCACGCGCTCGCGCAGCCGGTCGACCGACGTGGAGCCCTCCACCGTGCACACGGTCTTGTCCCCGAGGTCGGACACCTCGTCGATGCTCTCGTCACTCGTCCTGACCAGCATGTCCTGGCCGGCGTAGTAATAGGGGTCGGTGAAGCTGACCAGCTCGGAGCGGGCGGGCGTGATCGAGTAGGTGGCGATGACGAGGTCCACGACCTGCTGGGAGAGGAAGTTCTCGCGCTCGCGCGACACGGTCTCGACGAAGCGGATGTTGCGCTCGCCGCCCGTGAGGTCCCTGGCCACCAGCCGGGCCATCTCCGCGTCGAACCCGGTGATCCGCCCGCTGGCCGGGTCCTTGTAGCCGAACATCGGCTGGTCGAACTTGATGCCGACGATGAGGACGCCGCGATCCCTGATGCGGGCCATGGTCGAGTCCTCGGGGAAGTCCCCGTCCTCGCCGCAGCCCGCGGGCAGGAGGCAGATCAGCACCGCGAGCAGCGCCCTGAGCGGCCTCACCGTGCCCGGTACCGGTGCTGGGGCCGCCCGGTGGGCCCGTACCGTGGCCGGCCCTCGACCTGGCCGCGCTCGGCGAGGTGCTCCAGGTAGCGGCGGGCGGTGGCGCGGCTGATGCCGATCATGTCGGCGAGCTCGCGAGCCGACACGTCCTCCTCGACGGAGGACAGGGCGTCGAGCACTGCCTGTTCTGTCGCGGGGGAGATGCTCTTCGGCCGGGCCACCTCGTCGAGGTGCAGCGAGCGGAAGATGCGGTCGATCTCCTGCTGCTCGGCGTGCCGGTCGCCGGCCGCCAACTGCTCGGCCGTGGCCGCGTAGCGCAGCAGCGTCTGCTCCAGGATGCCCGCTCTGGTCGGCTTGACCAGGTAGTAGAGGGCTCCGCGCTGGATGGCGGCGCGGACCGCCCCCAGCTCGTGATGACCGGAGATGACGATCACGTCGGTGGGCGGCTGGTCGGGCTGGCGCAGCCGGTGCGCCACCTCCAAGCCGGGCAGATCGGGCAGGTGCAGGTCGAGCAGGACGAGCCGGGGCGCGAACCGGCGGGCCGCGGCCAGCGCCGCGTGCCCCGTGTGGGCGATGCCCACCACCCTGAACCCGAGCACCCGGTTCACCTGCGCGTGGAGAGCCGCGGTGACGACCGGATCGTCGTCCACGATGAGAACGGTGATGTCCCTGGGCTCAGGCATCGCCACTCCTCGTCAAAAACTGTTGTAGATCTCGGCAGCTTAGGCTGGTTTTATTAACATAGATCTACTTTTGCGCGTTCTGCTCACTGCGATCCTCCGTGCGCGCTTGATCCCTCTTAGTCTGTACGACGAGTGAAACGGGGGAGGGACGGACGCCGGTGAGATGGCTGCTCGCGGTGACGGCCCTGTGGACGCTGCTCGGCCTGCTCCCGCTGGCGCTGCTGACCTCCTCCAGCATCTCCCTGTCCAGGGAGGCGGTGCGGAACGAGGTCGACGACCGGGTCAAGACCACCGCCTCGGTGAGCCGGGTCGTGGTGGACCAGCAGATGAGCTCGTTGAAACAGCTCGTCACCGCCTTCGCGCAGCGGGACAACGTACGCGACCAGGTGGAGCACACCTCCGCCGCCGCCCTGCGCGACCGGCTCGGCGACCTGAAGGAGCTGCGTGACGGCGTCAGCGGGCTGATCCTGCTCTCGCCCGAGGGCCGCATGCTGGGCGCCGAGCCGCACAGCGTCCTGCCCCAGGACGCCACCACGACCGACTGGTACCGGGCCGTGCGCGACCGCAGGCAGGCGTACGTCTCGCAGGCGTACACGCCCACGATGGTCGGCGTGTCCAGGGCCGTCGCGGTGGCGACGCCGATCCTGAGCGCCGACGAGAAGCGCATGCTCGGCATCCTCACCGTGGTCTACAGCCTGGACGCGATCCAGGTCTTCGCCGAGGAGGCCGCCGAGGCACAGGCCATCCGGCTGCTGATCACCGACCAGGCCGGCGTGCTGGTGGCCGACCCGGGCAGGCAGCTCTACGCGCTCACCTCCCTGCGTGAGGATCCGCGCGTGGACGCGGCGCTGGCCGGGCGCACCTGGAACGGCGAGTTCCACGGCGTCGACGGCACCGTGCTGTCGGCGTCCGAGCCGATCGCGAGCATCGGCTGGACGGTGACCGCCGAGGTGTCCGCCGCCACGGCGCTGGCCTCCGCCGAGCAGTTACGGGCGAACGTGCTGACCGTCGCGGCCCTGCTCGCGCTGCTGATTCTGATCGGACTCGGGCTGCAGATCCACACCACGAGAGGCCGCAGGCGGGCGCAGGCCACGCTGGCCAGGTACGCCGACGAGCTGGCCGTGGCCAGGGACGCGGCGGTGAGCGCGTCAAGTGCGAAGTCCGAGTTCGTGGCCAAGATCAGCCACGAGATCCGCACCCCGATCAACGGCGTGCTCGGCATGAACCTGCTGCTCATGGGCACCCACCTGGACGAGGAGCAGCGTCACTACGCGAGCACCGCGCAGGGGTCGGCCGCCAACGTGCTGCGCCTGCTCGACGACTTCCTCGACCTGTCCAAGATCGAGGCGGGCCACCTCCAGGTCGAGGAGACGCCGTTCGACCTGCCACGGCTCTGCGACGAGGCGATCGCGCCGTTCGCGCCGCACGCCTACCAGCAGGGGCTCTGGCTCACGCTGCGGCTCGACGAGGACGTGCCCCGTCAGGTGACGGGGGATCCCGCGCGGCTGCGTCAGGTCCTGACGAACCTGATCGGCAACGCGCTCAAGTTCACCGTCCAGGGCGGTGTGGACCTGCACGTCGCCCTCGACGAGGGAGAGCCGGGCGAATCGCGGGCGGTGCTCAGGTTCGCCGTCGCCGACACCGGGATCGGGGTCGGTCCCGACGACCGCGAGCGGGTCTTCGGCGTCTTCCGCCAGGTCGACTCGCCGATCACGCGCAGGACCGGTGGCAGCGGCCTGGGCCTGGCCATCAGCAGGCAGCTCACCGAGCTGATGGGCGGGCAGATCGGGCTCGACAGCGTCGAAGGCGTGGGCAGCCGCTTCTGGGTGACGCTGCCGGTGAAGGTCCAGCGCTGGTCGGAGCCGGGGGCGGGGGCGCTGGCGGGCCTGCGCGCGCTGGTCGCCGACCCGCGGCCCGAGGACCGGGCGATGGCCGAGCGGTTCCTGGGCGACGCCGGCGTCGAGGTGAAGGAGGCCGAGGAGGAGGAGTCCGCTCTGACGCTCCTGCGGGCCGCCGTCGCGGACGGGGAGCCGTACGAGCTGGCCGTGGTCGCGCTCGACCTGGGCGCGTCCGAGTCTCTTGCGCACGCGATACTCAACGATCCGCTGCTCCAGGACACCAGCGTCATCGTGGTCGTCACGCCGGGCCGGGCCGGGTTCGCCTGGCCGGCCGCGGCGGGAGAGCGTACCGTGCAGTCGATCACCCGGCCGCTCAGCCGCCGCCGCCTGCTCGCCGCGGTGGAGAACGCCCTGCGCGCCGACGAGGGGCCGGGAGAGCCGCGCGCCGGCCTGGAGGCCGCGGGGACCGGCGGCGGGGTGCGCATCCTGGTGGCCGAGGACGACGAGGTGAGCCGGCAGGTGGCCACGATCGTGCTGCGCCAGGCCGGCCACGAGGTCGAGGCGGTGAACGACGGCGCGCAGGCCGTGCGCGCCGTGCTGGGCGGCGGCTACGACCTGGTGTTCATGGACTGCCAGCTGCCCGTGCTCGACGGCCTGGCCGCGACCGTGGAGATCAGGAGGCGCGAGGAGGCGCACACCCCGATCATCGCGATGACCGCGGCGGCGCTGCCGGACGAGCGGATACGGTGCCTGGCCGCGGGGATGGACGACCACCTGGCCAAGCCGGTGGACTGGCCGCACGTGCTGGCCAAGATCCCGTCATGGGCGGCCTCGGCCGGGCTCCCGCCCGAGCTGGCGGGGCTGTCGCAGGAGGCGCTGGCCGATATCGCGCAGGCGTACCTGGAGACCGCCGCGCGGACGTTCGACGAGCTCAAGGGGGCTGCGGCGGCCGGCGACACGGCCACGGTGGCGTCGCTGGCGCACCGGCTCAAGGGCAGCTGCGCGACGGTCGGGGCCAGCAGGGAGGCCGCGCTCTGCCAGCGCGTCGAGGAGCTGGCGCGGGCGGGGACCGTCGATGAGGAGCCGCTGGACGAGCTGGGCGACCTGCTCGAAGAGATGCCGCAGTGGATGAACGTTCCTCATTCCTGAACGTTCCTCATTCCTGAACGTTCCTCATTCCTGAAGTGACGCCGCAATTAACACCGAGGAAATTTGTCGGTGTTAATGTCTCAATGCAGGTGATCATGCCTGTTTGTCGTAGTTGGAGGGTTCATGTCGGGACCACGCGATCAGGTCCTCATCGACTGGAAGTCGATCCGCGAGCTGGCCGCCCTCTTCGACGAGCTCGGTGACGACGTGGTCGGGCTCAAGCGCGCGGCCGCCTCGCTGAGCAGCACGTCCGGCCTGGTCGGCGGCGACGAGGAGGGCCGGGCGTTCGCCGAGTGGTACGCCGACGGGTTCGACTCCCTGGCCGGCTCGATGACGCGCATCGCGGAGCAGAACTTCACGTGGGCCGGCAATCTGCGCGACTTCGACAAGTTGTGGGACTACCTGGAGCACAAGATCATCAGTACGCTGCCCGAGATCCCCGACATCCCTGAGCCGCCGATCCCGCAGGCCCCGCCGCGTGGTGTGGGCGCCTGATGTTCGACCCCTTCCAGGCGCTCGCCTGGTTCGCGAACGTGCACGTGCCCGAGGCCGACGCGTCCAACCTGCGGGCGCGGGCCAAGGACCTGCGCGAGTTCGCCACGTCGATCGGCAAGCTGGCGGGCGACACCGGCACCGGCGTGACGAAGGTCCGCGAGGCGAACGACAGCCGCGCCGTGGACCGCTTCGCCGACGTGTGGCCGTACGAGCTGGCGCCCCGCTACGCCGCCATCCAGGAGGAGCTGCTGGAGCTGGCCGACGGCTGCGACGAGTACGCCGAGGCCGTGGAGAAGCACCGGGAACAGCTCTGGATCATCGGCACCCAGCTCGCCGCCATGGCGTTCACCATGATGTTCGGCTTCATCTACCCGGCCGCCAGGTTCGCGGCGGAGCAGGCGTTCAAATGGCTCGTGGCCAGGGCCAGGCTGGAGCGCACGCTCTTCCAGAAGATCACCAAGTTCATCCTGGAACAGCGGATCGGCAAGCGCCGCGTGGGCACCTACGTGGTGCGCGAGGGGCTCGACGCGCTGGCCGACTCGGTCCTGTGGACGGCGCTCAAGACCGGCGTGCACGCGGCCAGCTCCGCCGCCACCGGTCAGCCGATGGGCAACCTCTGGGCGTACGCGGGCAACCACTTCGCCGCCGAGATGGCCTACAACGGCGGCATCAAGGCCATGGCCGACGTCCGCAGGTTCTTCCCCGCCACGAAGCTCACCGAGACGTTGCTCGGCGCGGGCCCCGCGGGCAAGTTCTTCCGGCGTACGGTGTCGGCCGCCACCATCTACCCCCTGGTCGCCAGCGGTTCGCTGACCGACGAGGGCGCCCTGCGCTCGGCGCTCGCACACGCGCCCAGGGCGTTCATCTTCAAGCGCTGAACGAGGAACGATGACGACACCACCGCGTACCGGGGATCCGGAGCTCGACCGCGCGCTCGCGGAGATGGCCGCGCTGACGGCCGGGTTCGAGGAGGTGCGCCGCCGGATGGAGGACACCAGGGGGCGCGGCGAGAGCGCGGGCGGCCAGGTCGCGGTCGAGCTGACGCCCACCGGGTCGCTGGCCGCGCTGCACATCGACCCCAGGGCGCTGCGCCTCGGCTCGCAGGCGCTGGCGGAGGCGGTCATGGAGGCGTTCGGGAAGGCCGAGGAGGATGTGGCGGGGCAGTCGTACGAGCTCGCCAAGACCCTCTTCGAGCAGTGAGGCCGCTTAACCGCATCATGGCGTAGCGTCGCGGGCGGAACGGTCCATCGGCAACGGCCCGGATAAATACGATATTTCGGTTCGTGAACCAGTTAATCGGGATATTGACGGCTGTCGTGTCGATCTATAGCGTCCTCAATCGCGGACACCGCTTCGGTGGCTCCCGGATCCGCGTTCACTGCCTTTGGAGGCGCGTGATGGGGAACAAGGGACGGCTGAGGCGTGCCGTCGCAGCGCTCACCTCGTACTTATTGATCGCCGGAGCCGTCGTCGTGCCAGGACCGGCACAGGCGGCGCCCGTGCAGGCGGCGACACCGCCGATGGGATTCAACAACTGGAACGCGTTCGGCTGCGACGTCAACGCGGCGCTGATCAAGGAGACGGCCGACATCTTCGTCTCCAGCGGGCTCAAGGACGCCGGCTACCAGTACGTCAACATCGACGACTGCTGGTCGGCCAGGGAACGCGGCGCGGACGGCCGGCTGGTGCCCGACCCCGTGAAGTTCCCGGACGGCATCAAGGGCGTCGCCGACTACATCCACGCCAAGGGCCTCAAGCTGGGCATCTACGGCGACGCGGGCACCAAGACCTGCGCCGGCTACCCGGGCAGCCTCGGCCACGAGGAGGTCGACGCCCAGACGTGGGCGGACTGGGGCGTCGACTACCTGAAGTACGACAACTGCAACAACCAGTCCGACGGGTCGCAGGCCGACTATGTCCGGCGCTACACCGCCATGCGCGCGGCCATCGACGCGACCGGCCGGTCGATGGTGTACTCGATCTGCGAGTGGGGCACCTCCCAGCCCTGGCTCTGGGCCGAGGGGATCGGCGACCTGTGGCGCACCACGGGTGACATCAGCGACAGCTGGTCCAGCATCCGCTCGATCATCAGGCAGAACGCGCCCCTGGCCCCTTACGCGGGGCCCGGCCACTGGAACGACCCCGACATGCTGGAGGTCGGCAACGGCGGGATGAGCGCGACCGAATACCGCAGCCACATGAGCATGTGGGCCATGATGGCCGCGCCGCTGATCATCGGGACCGACCTGCGGCAGGCCTCGGCGCAGACCCTGTCCATTCTCGGCAACCGGGAGGTCATCGCCATCGACCAGGACCGGCTGGGCGTCCAGGCGTCGGTCGTGTCCGATTCCGGGGGTCTCATGGTCCTGGACAAGCCGCTGGCCGGCGGTGACCGGGCCATCGCGCTGTACAACTCCACCGATTCCCTGGCCGTCGTGAGCGTGGCGGCCGGTGACACGGGGCTCGCGCGGGCGGGGGCGTACCGGCTGCGTGACGTGTGGACGGGCGACACGCTCCAAGCCAGGTCCACGATCTCGGCCGGCGTACCGGCGCACGGCACGGTCGTCTACCGCGTACGGCCGCTGCGCGACCCGTCGGCGACGGCGCCCGCGGTCGCGGTCGGCGCGGAGCTCGGCACCGTCGTGCCAGGCCCCGCCGGGGGCGGCACGCTGACGACCACCGTCACCAACCGAGGCGCCGGCGCCATCCACGACCTCGACGTCAGCACGAAGGTCCCCGCCGGCTGGACCGCCACGCCGACTGAGATCGTCACGTCGGCTGCCACGGGCGGCGGCGGCGCAGTCGTCGGCGGGCATCGGCGCGAGCGGCTCGCGACCGACGCCACGCTGGAGACGACCTGGGCGATCGGTGTGCCCGCGGACACCCCTGCGGGCCGCTACCCGATCACCGTCACCGCCGCGTACCGCTGGGGCCCCAGGCATCGCGCCGCCACCACGAGCAGCGAGATCGTCGCCGTGGTCGTGAACGCTCCCGCCGACGGGCGCAGGCACCTCAGCACGCTCTCCCCGGTCACCTCCGTCAACGCCACAGGACCGGTCGAGCTCGACCAGAGCAACGGCGGGCCGCTGGAGAACGACGGCAGCCTGATCACCGTCGGCGGCGCGGTCCACACGCGCGGCCTCGGCACCACGGCCGCCAGCGAGATCACGTACTACCTCGGCGGGCGCTGCTCGAAGCTGGTCACCGACGCCGGGATCGACGACACGGCGGGCGCGGGCGACACGGCCACGTTCTCCGTCTACGCCGACGACACCCTGGCCGCGACCAGCGGAAGCGTCGCGACGGGACAGGCGGCCAAGACTCTGACGGCCGACCTGACCGGCGCGGCCTGGCTGCGCCTGGTCACCACGTCCGGCAGCGCCGCCGCCGTGCGGACGGACTGGGCGAACCCGGTCCTGACCTGCGGCGGCGTGCCTGACGACAGCCCTGTCCTGCCGCAGTCGCAAACCCTGTTCTCCTTCGAGTCGGGCACCGACGGCTTCACCATCGCCAACCCGGGCGACGGCGGCACCGTGGCGCAATCACCGCTCTTCCACACGGACGGCGCGGCCGGGCTCAAGGTGGCCACCCCCGCGGGCGGCAACTGGTTCGGCCGGGCGTTGAGCGCGCCGCTCGACCTCACCGGCAAGACCATGCTCAAGTTCGATGTGCAGGCCGGCGACATCGGCACCGTCGGCGAGATCGCCATCCAGGTGGGCGACGCCATGTCCTGGTGCCAGGGCGGCTTCTGGGCCTGGACCAACCCCCATTCCAGCAGGACGATCACCGAGAGGTTCGACCAGATCAGCTGCCCCGCAGGCGTCACCCTGGACCCGAGCGCGATCCGGGCCGTCTGGGTGTTCCTGAACAGCGGCGGCGAGGTCTACATCGACAACCTGCGCGCCGAGTAACGCGCCGACGGCCGGCCACGATCGAGAAACGCTCGCGGCCAGCCCGCCCAGCGCGGCTTCACCGGTCCGGGCCTGCCCGGTACGGCGTGACCCGGCCGGGTCCGGTCCGCTCGGCGTGGTGTCATCGGGCTGGGCTCGGTCGCGCGGCGTGGTGTCACCGGTCCGGGTCCGCCTGGTACGGCGTGACCCGGCCGGGTCCGGTCGGCCTGGCGGGGAGTTGCCGCGTCGGGCCTCGGGCCGGGCAGAGCGCAATCGGGAATTCGACATTCGCGAATTGAGGTGCGGCTCTCCGGTGTCCAGCGGATCGCCGTCGGCCCGCCTGGCATCGGCCTTCCAGGCGGTCGATGGGGGCATCCTCGCCAGCGAGAGGGTCGCTATTGATTCTGCCCCGGACCGCGTGCCCCGAGGTTCTTAGTATCGCCTGCCCGTGGTGTTTTGCGCGCCTTTCCCTGGTGGATCCTGGCATTGTCGATAGGGAAAGCCAAGTGGCCGGCGTTAATGGTGGCCGAGCGCTTTCGGAAGGAGTTCTCCTGCTGTCAGGATCCCGAGTTATCCCCTTCACGGAGGGCCCTGGTGATCTATATCTTGGGGATATGTCCGACGATGAGGCGGGAGTCCCGGAGGTCGACGCGCGGATCCCCAACGCGGCCCGGATCTACAACTACTTCCTCGGCGGCAAGGATAATTTCGCCGCCGATCGGACCGCCGCCGAAATGGTGTTGTCGATGGCGCCTCAAGTGCGGATCGCGGCTATGGAGAACCGTGATTTCCTGACCCGCGCCGTCGGCTATCTGGCGAAGGAGGCGGGCATCCGGCAGTTCGTCGACATCGGGGCGGGGATTCCCGCGAAACGGCCCGTGCACGAGGTCGCGCGCAAGGTGCACCGCGACGCCAGAGTCGCGTACGTGGACAACGACACGGTCGTGCTCGTCCACGCCCGGGCGCTGCTCGGCCGGGGTCTGGGCACCGCGGTCGTGGCCGGTGACGTGCGCGAGCCCGAGGCGATTCTGAAATCGCCCGAGCTGACCAAGCTGATCGACCTCGAGGTGCCGGTGGGGGTGGTGCTCATCGCCGTCCTGCATTTCGTGCCCGACTCCGATGATCCCGCCGGCCTGGTGCGGCGGCTGGTCGATCGGCTGCCGTCGGGGAGCCATGTGGTGATCACGCATCTGTCGGACGGGGGAGTGCCCGGTGACTTGCGCATCGCCCGTGCCAGGGAGCTGTACCAGGGGGGCTTGCACTTCCGCTCGCGTGCGGAGATCGAGGCGCTCTTCGGTGGGCTGGAGCTGGTGGAGCCGGGGCTGGTGGGGGTGAGCTCGTGGCGCAGGGCCGCCCCGGAGGCGACCTCGTGGTGGCTCGCCGGAGTCGGCCGCAAGCCCTGACCGGTGGCCGCTTGCGACCGGTGCCCGACTGTGGCTGGCACCGGACCTGGCATCCGTCCGTGGCCGGAGGCGCCGTTGGGGCGGGCGGCCGGTCACGGGCGGGGTGCCGGGGCTGGTGGTGGCCGGCGTTAGCCGAGCCAGCCAGGGACGACCAGGACGGCCCAGGCCGCGAGGGGACCCACCAGGACGATCGCCCCGCCGTACACGAGGAGCCGGCGGTAGAAGTCGTCCCGCGGCATGCCCCTGACGTTGGCCACGAGCAGCGCCCCCGTCGTGCTGAACGGGCTGACGTCCACGATGGCCGACGACACCGACAGCGCCGCGATCATCGCGATCGGTCCCAGGGTGCCCTGCGACAGCAGCGGTACGGCCAGCGGGACCAGCGCGCCCAGGATGCCGACGGTGGAGGCGAAGGCCGACACGACGCCGCCCACGTAGCAGATGAGCAGCGCCACCAGGATCGGGATGCCGATCGCCGCGACCGACGAGCCGACGTAGTCGACGGTGCCGATCTCCTGCAGCACGCCCACGTACGTGACGACGCCGCAGATCAGCAGCACGGTCGGCCAGGCGACGCGCTCGACGGCGCCCTTGTTGGAGCGGGGGGAGGTGAGGGAGAGGATCACGGCCACGGTGATGGCGGTGAGGCCGACGTCGAGTTTGAACACCAGCACCGCGACGCACAGCGCGACGATGCCGGTCAGCGTCAGCGCCTGGTGCGCGGTGAGCCGCAGCCCGCCGTCCAGCCCGGTGCGGGGCTCGACGGCGGTGGCGACGGACCCGCCGGACGAGGATGGCGCTCCGGCGGTGACCGTGCTGCCGGATGAGGATGGCGCTCCGGCCCGCACCGTGCCGCCGGACGAGGACGGGTCTTCGGCCGTGACTGTGCCACTGGACGATGACGGGTCTCCGGCCGTCCCGCCGGACGAAGGCTTCTCGGCCGTGACCGTGCCGCCGGACGCGGGTGATTCGCCGGCCGGGTCGCCGTCGGACGCGGGCGTCGTGACGGGGATGGCGCCGCGCCGTACGAGCTGCGGGCCGCCGAAGATGAAGAAGACCACGGCCGCCGCCGCGGCGTTGAAGGCGAAGCTCGACAGGAACAGCACCAGGTTGTCGCTCGGCAGCCCGGCGTCCTTGGTGACGCCGTTCACGATCCCGCCGAGCACGCTGATCGGCGAGAACGCGCCCGCCTGCGTCCCGTGCGCGACCATGAGGCCGATGAGCATCGGATGGATCCGGTAGTCGGCCGCGAACCCGAACGCGATCGGGGCCAGGATCGCCGCCACCGCCGGAGCCGGCGCCCCGACGGCCGTCAGGAGCGCCGAGATGACGAAGACCACCGGCGGTATGGCGGCGATCCGCCCCCGTACCAGGTGCACCGCGGCTCGTACGAGCCAGTCGACGGTGCCGTTGTTGGTCGCGATCGCGAACAGGAGCGTCACCCCGACGAGGATCACGAACAGGCTGCCGGGAAAGGCCCCGAGGATGTCGTCGGTGCTCATGCCGGCCGCCAGCGTGCCGACGAGGAAGGCTCCGACGAGGGCCAGCGCTCCCAGGTTCACCGGGAAGAGGGTGGCCACGACGAACATGACGATGAGGGCGAGAATGGACAGGAGCTCTGCGGACACTGCTTACTCCGATCTCCCCCGAACGTTATGGCCGGCCGGCCGCCCAATGGACCAGCTCGACCGGGTGGCGGGCAGCGCGTCCCGCACCGTGGGCGATCTGCTGCCGGCAGGAGACCCCCGTCGCCGCCAGCAGAGTGTCGGGCGAGGATGCGGCGATCGCCGGGAAGAGCCGGAGACCGCCGATCTTCATGGACAGGTCGTAGTGCTCGGCCTCGAAGCCGAACGATCCGGCCATGCCGCAGCAGCCGGCGTCGATCTCCGCCACCTCCGCTCCCGGGATCCTGGACAGCAGTGCTCGTGTGGCCGACGTACCGGTGACGGCCTTCTCGTGACAGTGGGCGTGCAGGAGGATCGAGCGCCCGCTCAGCGCGTCGCCCAGCGTCAGCGAGCCGTCGTCGATCGCCTCCGTGAGCAGCTCGGGGACGAGCCGGGCGCGGGCCGCCACCGCCGCGACGCGGGGATCGCCCGGCAGCAGCGCGGCGTACTCGTCGCGCAGCGTCAGCAGGCAGGACGGCTCAAGGCCCACGATGGGCGCGTCGGAGCCGGACAGCCGGTCCACCATCGACCCGGCCATCGTCCTGGCGCGGTCGAGCAGGCCCTTGGAGATGCTGGCGCGGCCGCAGCAGCCCTCGGCGGCCAGGCGTACCCGATAGCCGGCGCGCTCCAGCAGCTCGACGGCGGCCCGCCCGATGCCGGGCTCGCTGTAGGTGGTGAAGGAGTCGGCGAGCAGGATGACCTCGCGCCCGGCCGCCGGCGGCCTGCGGGCGTGCCAGCGGACCAGGTTGTCGCGGCGGAAGCGGGGGAGGGGGCGCCGCCTGCTCAGGCCGAGCGGGCCGCGTACGGCGCCGGCCAGCCAGTTCGACAGCGGCGCGGTCGCCGAGCCCAGCCGGTTGAGCGTCCTGATCGCGCCGAACAGGCGCGAGCGCAGCGGCACGCCGTGCTCCTGCTGGTACTGGTGCAGGAACTCGCTCTTGAGCGCCGCCATGTCCACGCCCAGCGGGCACTCCGACTGGCACGCCTTGCACTCCAGGCACAGGTCGAGGATGCCGTGCAGCCGCTCGTCGCCGAGCGCCTGCCGGGGATCGGGCGAGGACAGGGCCTTGACCAGGGCGTTGGCCCGGCCGCGGGTGGAGTGCTCCTCCTCGCGGGTGGCCATGTACGACGGGCACATGACGCCCGTGTCCTCCTTGCGGCAGACGCCGACGTTCATGCACCGGTCGGCGGCGGCGTGCATGCCACCGGCACCGAAGGACAGCGTCGTGCGCAGCGGGGGCGGCTCGGGCAGCGCCGGGTCGCGCAGGTGGTCGGTCATCGGCGGCGCGTCCACGATCTTGCCGGGGTTCAGCAGGCCGCCGGGATCGAAGACCCGCTTGACCTGCCGCATCGCCTCGTAGACCGCGTCACCGAACAGCCGCCGGTTGAACTCCGAGCGGGCCAGCCCGTCGCCGTGCTCGCTGGAGTTCACGCCGCCGTGGCTGGCGGCCAGCTCGGCGATCTCCTCGGCGACCGTCCGCATCGTCCCGATCTCGCCGGGCGCGCGCAGATCGACGAACGGCCGGATGTGCAGGCAGCCGACCGAGCAGTGGCCGTAGAAGCCGGCGCGCAGGCCGTGCCGGTCGAGGATGCGCGCGAACTCCGTCACGTACGGCAGCAGCCGCTCCGGCGGCACGGCCGTGTCCTCCACGAACGCCAGCGGCCTGCGGCTGCCCACGCTGGAGGCCATCAGCAGGCCCAGCCCGGCCTTGCGCACCTTGAGCACGGCCGTCTGCTGCTGCGCGGTGACGGCCCTGAGCGTGTGGTAGCCGTGGCCGCCCGACTTCCAGGTGGCGGCCAGCTTGTCCACGCGGTCGGCCACCTCGGCCGGGCTGTCGCCGAAGAACTCGACGAACAGCAGCGCCTCCGGATCGCCCTCCAGGATGTCGCCGAGACCTGCGTAGTCGACGCGCTGCCTGGACAGGTCGAGGATGGCCTTGTCCAGGAGCTCGACCGAGGCGGCGCCGAAGGACAGGGCGTCCGCGGTGGCCGCGATGGCCGCGGGCGTGGCGGTGAAGTGGCCGACGGCGATGGCCTTGGCCCGCGGCCGTTCGACCAGCCCCACCGTGGCCTCGGTGACGACGGCCAGCGTGCCCTCGGAGCCGGTGATCAGCTTGCTGAGGTCCACCGACGGCAGGTCGCGGGCGGCCAGGTCCAGCCGGTAGCCGCCCGAATGCCGCCAGAAGCGCGGGAACCCCGACAGGTCGAGCCCGCTCAGGATCGCGGCCACCGCGTCGTTGAGCCGGGCGTCGGTGGCGAGGTCGGGCATGGTCGCGTCGGCGAGCACCACGCGCAGCGCCTGGACGTGGTCGACCGTGGAGCCGTACAGGACGGAGTGGCTGCCCGCCGAGTTGTTGCCGATCATCCCGCCGATCGTGGCCCTGTTGCTGGTCGAGGTGTCCGGCCCGAACATCAGCCCGTGCTTGCCGGCCGCCCGGTTGAGCTGGTCCTGGACCACGCCCGGCTGCACCCTGGCGGTCCTGCCGTCGATCTCCAGGATCCGGTTCATGTGCCGGGAGAAGTCGACGATCACCGCCGCGCCCACCGTCTGCCCGGCGAGGCTGGTGCCCGCCCCGCGCGGCAGCACCGGGACCTCCAGCTCGCCGCACGCCGCCACCAGCGCCTGCACGTCGCCCTCGTCGCGGGGGAAGGCGACGGCGAGCGGCTCGATGGCGTACATGCTGGCGTCGGAGGAGTACAGGTGCCTGGTGTACGGGTCGTCCCTGACGTCACCGCCGATCAGCGGCGACAGCGTCCGCGCCAGGCTCGCGCCAGAGTGGTCCCGGCTCATTCGCCGCTCTCCAGGGCGGCCAGCGCCGCCCGCGTCCCGCCCTCTTTGATCGGTACGCCCGCCGCGCTCAGCCCCATCTCGACCCCGCTCAGCGTGCCCGCGAGCATCAGGTCGTTGAAGTGGCCGAGATGCCCGATCCGGAACACGCGCCCGGCCAGCCGCCCGAGCCCGGTGCCGAGCGACATGTCGTAGCGCTCCAGGATGAGCCGCCTGACCGCGTCGGCGTCGTGCCCGTCCGGCATCAGCACCGCCGTCAGCGAGCTGGAGTGCTCACGCTCGTCGGCGCAGAGCACCTCGAGCCCCCACGCGCGGACGGCCTGCCGCGTCGCCTCGGCGTGCCGGTCGTGCCTGGCGAAGACCGCGGCCAGGCCCTCCTCCTCCAGCATGCTCAGCGCCTCGCCGAGGCCGTACAGCAGGTTGGTCGGCGGGGTGTAGGGGAAGAAGCCCTGCCGGTTGGCCGCGATGATCGGCTCCCAGTCCCAGTACGAGCGCGGCAGCCGGCCCCGGTGCGCGAGCGCCTTCGCGCTGACCGCGTTGAAGCCGAGGCCGGGCGGCAGCATGAGGCCCTTCTGCGAGCACCCCACGGTCACGTCCACGCCCCACGCGTCGTGCCGGTAGTCCATCGAGCCCAGCGACGAGATCGTGTCCACCAGCAGCAGCGCCGGATGCCCGGCCCGGTCCATGGCGGCGCGGATCTCCGGGATCCGGCTGCGCACGCCGGTCGAGGTCTCGTTGTGCACCACCATGACGGCGGCCACGTCCTCGGTGAGCCGATCCGCCAGGGCGCCGGGGTCGGCCCCGTGCCGCCAGTCGCCGGGGACCAGCTCGACGACCAGCCCGAGCCGGGTGGCCATCTCGCACCAGAGCGAGGAGAAGTGCCCGGTCTCGAACGCCAGCACCTTGTCACCCGGCGACAGCGTGTTGACCAGCGCCGCCTCCCACGCCCCCGTGCCCGACGACGGGTAGAGGATCACGTGCCCGCTCGTGCCGAAGACCGGCTTCAGCCGCTCCAGCAGATCGCCCGCCAGCCGCGCGAAGGCGGGGCCCCGATGGTCGATGGTGGGCTGGGCGATGGCGCGCAGCACCCGGTCGGGGACATTGGTCGGCCCGGGGATCTGCAGGAAATGACGGCCCACTGTCTGACTACCTCCGTGCCGTGCTACGGCACGGCGTGCCGTGTTGCGGTTCATTAACATTAAAATCGACCCGCAGAGGAGTCAATGGATGCAGAACGTGATCAACGCCCTTCGAGTCCTCGAAGAGGTCGCCGCCCGGCAGCCCGCCGGGGTCGGCGAGCTGGCTCGCGGGCTCGGCCTGCCCAAGAGCACGGTGCAGCGCTCGCTGCGGACGCTGCACGAGGCCGGGTGGATCAGGCCGGCCGGCGGCGAGGTCACGCGCTGGCAGGTGACCAGCAAGGCGCTGCAGGTGGCCCGCAGGACCGAGCTGGGCCTGCGCGACGCGGCCATGCCGGTCATGGAGGAGCTGCGCCAGCGCACCGGCGAGACGATCCACCTGATGGTGCCCGAGGGTGACGCGGTCGTCCTGATCGAACGGCTGGAGACCGACAAGCCGCTGCGCATCGTCCTGCCGCTGGGCATCCGGCTGCCGTTGCACGCCTCGGCCAACGGCAAGGCCGTGCTCGCTCATCTGGCCAGGGCGCCGGCGGAGCTGCCGGCGTACACGGAGACCACGATCACCGATCCGGCGGCGCTCGGCGCCGAGCTGGCGGCGGTGCACACGCGCGGGTACGCCGACAACCGGGGCGAATGGCGCTCCGACATCGCCGCCGTGGCCGCCGCCGTGCTGGGCTCCGACGGGCCGATCGCCAGCCTCAGCATCTCCACCCCGGCCAGCCGCATGCCCGACGAGCTCAGGGCGGAATACGGCAAGCTGGTCACGCGGGCGGCACGAACTCTGACCGAGAGCCTCGCTTGAGGCGGAACTTTTCCGCAGGACCGCGGAGTCCTTCGATATAGCCGATTTGTCACACCGATGGGGGACATGTGGGTTCCAGGATCGAGCTGGCGGAGCGGGCGGCCATACGCGGGGAGGAGCACCGGCTGGCGGGGCGGTTCGCCGCCGCGGTCGAGGAGTTCACCGTGGCCGTCGACCTCGTCCCGGAATACGCGTACGCGATCGGGTCGCGCGGCCAGACGCTCAACGCCATGGGGCACTTCTCGGAGGCGCTGGCCGACCTCGACCGGGCGGCGGCGCTGGACCCCGAGCTGGGCTGGGTCTACGCCGAGCGGGTGGAGCTCCTGCTGGCGTGCGGCCGCACGGACGAGGCGCTGGCCGACTACGACCGGATGATCGAGCTCGATCCGGACGACGCCGCGGCGCATCGGGGCCGGGCGGACGTGCTCTGGACGTACCCGGAGCGCGACGACGAAGCGCTCGCCTCCTACGGCCGGGCGATCGAGCTCGACCCGGAGGACTTCTGGGCGCTGGCCGGGCGCGCCAGCATGCTCCGCGCCGTCGGCGGCTTCCAGGAGGCGCTGGCGGACCTCGACCGGGCCATCGCGCTGCACCCCGAGGTGCCGTACGCCCACTTCGTCCGCGGCCAGGCCCACCGCGAGCTGGGCCGGTACGACGAGGCGCTGGCCGACCTGGACCGGGCGATCGGCCTCGATCCCGGCAAGGGCTCGGCCTACGGCGAACGCGGCCACGTGCTGTGCGACCTCGGGCGCCACGAGGCGGCCCTCGCAGACCTCGACCGGGCGCTCGCCGAGGACCCTGACGAGAGCGAGCTCCTGGTGCTGCGCGGCCAGGCGAACCTCGCCCTGGGCCGTCCTGCCATGGCGCTGACGGACCTGGACCGGGCCGTCGAGCTCGACCCCGAGGACGTGGTGGCCGTCGGGGCCCGCGCATTCGTCCAGTACGAGCTGGAGCTGTTCGAGCCCGCGTTCGACGACTTCACCCGGGCGATCGAGCTCGGTCACGATGACAAGGCGATGTACGAGCACCGGGGCATGGCCGCGCTGCGGCTCACCCGGCTGGAGGAGGCCCGGGCCGACTTCGACCGCGTGCTGGAGGCCGACCCCGACGACGTGGGGGTGCTGGCGCTGCGCGGCGCCGTGCACCGGCTGCTCGGGCAGAACTATCGCGCGCTGGGTGACCTGCTGCGGGCGAACGAGCTGGATCCCGCGATCGCCCTCGTCGAGCGCCAGCTCGAAGAGATGCTGCAGCAGGCGGTGCCCGCGCCGGAGTTCGTCACCGACATGGCGCGGGCGCTCGTCGTGCTGGAGCATCTGGACGCCGAGGAGGAGCGGATGGAGGCGGAGGAGTTCACGGAGATCGCCTCCTCCCTGTGGGCCGAGGACGATCCGCCTCCCGACGACCCGGCCGAGGTGTCGCGGCGGCTGGCACGGGACTCGCGCGACCCCTTCGCGCTGGCGGTGCGCGCGGTGCAGCACCGGGCGGCGGGCCGGCCGGCCGCCGCGCTGGCCGGGCTCGACGAGATCCTGCGCGCGGAGCCGGCCAACTGGTGGGCCGCGGCCCTGCGGCGCGCGGCGGAGCCCGAAGGCTCGGCGGCGGACGACGACCTGGCCTGGGCGTACCGGCTGAGGCGGTTCGGGCTGCGGCCGGGCATCGAGGTGATCTGCGCGATGGCCGTGGCCGGGGGCGCGGACCTGCTCAGGAGGATGTTCCCGCAGGAGGTGGAGACCCTCATGTTCGCACCGGTGGTCGAGGTGTCCGAAGGAGAACTCCTTTGATGTCGTGACCTATTTGTGACCATCCTTTGGTGCATGGCTGCCGTTCTGTGGGGCATTCTTGATCTCGAAGTCCAGCAGAGGGCTTCGTCTCACGAAACTGAGGTGTGCCTCTGCTCGGGCTTTTTTTCTTGGGCGGAGGCCGCTTGCACAGCTTGGAGTAAGCACAATGGCCGTCCTGGATATCGCGTTCGAGCAGTTGACCGCCGAAGAGCTCCTGGCCGACATGGCCGACTCCCAGATCTCGGACCTGCACGCGGTCCGCATTCGCGAGCGCCTGGTGGAGATGCACGACGGGCTGGTGAACGAGGTCACCCGCCGCTACCGCTACCGCGGCGAGCCCATGGAGGACCTGCGCCAGGCCGCCTACGTCGGCCTGATGAAGGCCGTGAACGGATTCGACCCGAGCCTCGGCCACGAGTTCAGGGGCTACGCCATGATCACCATGATCGGCGAGGTCAAGCGGCACTTCCGGGACCGTACGTGGGCCATCAGGGTGCCGCGGGTCTACCAGGAGCGCCGCATCGAGCTGAACAAGGCCACCGCGGAGCTGACCCAGGCCCTCGGCCACTCGCCGACCGTGGCCGAGCTCGCCGCCAAGATGGGCATCTCGGAAGAGGACGTGCTGCTCACCCTCGAAGCCTCCAGCGCCTACACCGCGCTGTCCCTCGACGCGCCGGTGGGCGGCGCCGACGACGACGGGGCCGAGCTGGGCGACTTCCTGCCCGCCCAGGACGAGTCGCTGAACCACATGCTGGACCGGCACTCGATCAAGCCGCTGATCGACGCCCTGCCGTCGCGCGAGAAGAACATCCTGCTGATGCGCTTCTACGGCAACATGACCCAGTCGGAGATCGCCGCCGAGTTCGGGATCTCGCAGATGCACGTCTCCCGGATCCTGCGCGCCGTCCTCACCAAGCTGCGCGGCGCCCTGTCGGAGTAACCCTGCCGGTCGCCCGCGCGGGTGCGGACCCACGGACCGGGGGCCGCGCCCGGCGGATCGGCCGCCGGTCCGGCGGAACCACCCGAGCCCGTACGCGTCCCCGCTGGTCACGGCCGTGCGGGCGGGGTGCGTAACGGCGTAACCGGGCGCAATCGCGGGGTCATCCCCGGGCAACACGCGCTTCCTAGCGTCCTTCGGCGAGGCAGCACTCGCACGAGGAGGCGCCATGCATCTCGCCCGAAGCCCCGTCCTGGAGCATCCCGCCCGCCTGGAGGGCCCCGCGCCGGTTTACCCGCTCGAAACGGCGCGGGAATCGGCGAGAAACGGCATGTCCGTAAATTCCAGGCTCATGGTGGCCCGTCCGCTCCGATCGCACCAGTCAGGTGTCGAACGCGAGGCGGACCTGCGCCGGCTGCGCGACCTCCTCAGGTCCGCCATCCTCCGCGACGCGTTCGCCGACGGCCTGCTGCCCACCGAGGCCGAGCTCATGGCCTCGTACGGCGCCACCCGCGCGACCGTCCGCGAGACCCTCGCGGTGCTGCGCCGCGAGGGCCTGATCGACCGCCGCCAGGGCGTCGGCACGCACGTCGTCGTCAAGGCCGTGATGACGCAGCTCGTGGAGGCCCACGGCGTCGAGCCGCCCAGCCAGGAGAGCCTGCTGAACCGCCGGCTGCGCCCCCAGGTGCTCGACCGGTCCATGATCCCGCTGCCCGCCCTCGCCGCGGACCGCCTCGGCGTGCCCGCGGGGACGCCGTGCCTGCGGCTGGAGTACGTGTCGCTGTTCGGTGACGAGCCGCACGGCATGGCCACCAACTACGTGCTCAACCCCGAGGCCGAGCGCATGCGGGACAAGCCGTTCGTGCACGACTGGTACAACCTGCTCAACGAGGCCGGAATCGGCTACGAGGAGTCGGAGTTCGTCTGCGGCTGCAGCCCGGCCGACGCGGCCACCGCGGCCCGGCTCGGCATCGCAGAGGGCTCGCCGCTGATCACCATGGAGCAGGTGATCAGGGACGCGACCGGCCGGCCCTTCAACCTCGCCTACATCCACGTCCGCGGCGACCGCTTCCTGTTCGTCTCGAACGCCGCCCGCCGCCACACCCCGCCCGCCGCCCGCTAGCGGCCGTCCCATCCCACCCCGGGCGTTCGCCCATGCCCTCATCCCGGGCGTACGCCCATGCCCTCATCCCGCTAGGAGCGACGTGACTCTTCCCTTGACGACCTTTCCCTTGACGCTCACCGAGGCCGCCGCGGCACTCCGCGCCGGCGAGGTGACCAGTGTGGCGCTCACCGAGCACGCCATCGCCCAGGCCGACCGCCTGGACGGGGCGCTCGGCACGTATCTGGCCAGGTTCGACGAGACCGCGCTCGCCGCCGCGGCCAGGGCGGACGCGGAGCTGGCCGCCGGCGTGGACAAGGGGCCGCTGCACGGCATCCCGTTCGGCGTGAAGGACATCATCGCCGCCGCCGAGGGGCCGACCACCGCGCAGAGCCTGATCCTGGACCCGGCGTGGGCGGCGGGCAAGGACGCGCCGGTCGTCGCGCGGCTCAGGGCGGCCGGGGCGGTGATCACCGGCAAGGTCACGACGATGGAGTTCGCCTGCGGGATGGTGGACCCCTCGAAGCCGTTCCCCACGCCGCGCAACCCGTGGGACCCGCGTACCTGGCCGGGCGGCTCCAGCTCGGGCACCGGCAACGGCGTCGCGGCCGGGATGTTCCTGGCCGGGCTCGGCACCGACACGGCGGGCAGCATCCGCATCCCGGCGGCGTTCTGCGGGGTGAGCGGGCTGATGCCGACGTTCGGACGGGTGCCGAAGTCGGGGGTCGCGCCGCTCGGCTACTCCCTGGACCACGTCGGGCCGCTGGCGCGCAGCGCCCGCGACTGCGCCGCCGTCCTGAACGTGATCGCCGGCCACCACCCGAGCGACCCCGACTGCGTGGACCTGCCGCTCGACCTGCCTGCGGGCTTGTTCGACGTGCCCTCGCTGGAGGGCCTGCGGATCGGCGTCGTCCGCGCCCGCCACTTCCCGGAGGGAGCCGACCCGGCCGCCGCACCCGCCTTCGAGGCCGCGGTGACCACCCTGACCGGGCTCGGCGCCACCACGGTCGAGCTGGAGCTTCCGTACTGGACCGAGATGCTGACCGCCAACCTGGTGACGGCGTGCGCGGAGGCGCTGGCCTACCACCGCAACGACCTGGCGGCGCGCTGGGGCGACTACTTCGCCGCCACCCGCGCCATGCTCGCGCGGGGCGCGCTGGTCAGCGGCGCCGACTACGTGCAGGCCCAGCGCGTACGCCGGGTCGCGCAAGACGCGGTCGCCCGGTTGTTCGACGAGGTGGACGTGATCGTGTGCCCGACCGCCTCGACCGGCGCTCCGACGTACGAGTCGCTGACCGACGCCGAGGGCCGGATCGACGTGGAGGCGATGTTCGCCCACATCTTCACCCAGTACTGGGACTGCGTGGGCAACCCGGTCCTGGTCACCCCGATGGGCTTCACCGAGGGCGGGCTGCCGCTCTCGCTGCAGTTCGCCGGGCGGCCGTTCGAGGAGTCGGTGATCCTGCGCGCGGGCGACGCCTACCAGCAGGTCACCGACTGGCACCGGCAGGTCCCTGCCCTGGCCGCCGTGCCCCAGCCCGCAGTCTGACGACTCCAGCCCGCCGCCTGACCCCACCCCGCCGTCTGACCTCAGCTCGGTCAACGAAGGAGACCACCATGACCACTGCCGATCATTCAGAAATCGTCGGCCACCTTCTCACCGCCGCCGGCCTCACCGTCCCCGAGGACGAGCTCGCCCTCCTCGCGGCCGGATACGGCTTTCAGCGCGCCGGCGTGGACGCCCTTTACGCGGTCCCCGAGGCTCAATACGCCGATCCCGCGCTCCGTTTCCGGGCCGATGCCCGTATCGCCGACTGGTCCGAATAACGCCCAGCTCAGCACCTCCGGGTGGCCGTCCCGCAACCGCGGGGCGGCCACGATTTCGCACGTCAGGGCCGGTTCTTTCGCATTTCTAAGGCCGCTCTTAGGGGTGCCGCAGGGGTGTTTGCCGCCGATCGCGCTCCCTAATCTGAGGATCAAGGAGATCCATCTGTACATGAGGACAGGAGACGCCCATGGGCTCTCTCGGAAATGGCAGCGGGAAATGGGTCCGGCGTTTCCACGCCGTACCGACCGGCAAGATCAGGCTTTTCTGTTTTCCGCACGCCGGCGGATCCGCGAGTTACTACTTTCCCATGTCGCGTTCGTTCGACGGCCGTGACGTCGAAGTGCTGGCCGTGCAGTATCCGGGCCGGCAGGACCGGCGCACCGAGCCGTGCGTGACAGACCTGGCCGTGCTGGCGGACCTGATCGGGGAGGCGCTCGATGAATGGACGGACATGCCGTTCGCGTTCTGGGGACACAGCATGGGGGCGCTGCTCGCCTTCGAGGTCGCGCGCAGACGCGAGGCGCTGGGCCGGTCGGTCCCGCTGCTGCTGTTCGCCTCGGGGCGGCGCGCGCCGTCCAGGTACCGCGACGGGCGCGTGCATCTGCTCGACGATCCCGGCCTGACGGCCGAGCTCACCCGGCTGGGCGGCACCGACCCCAGGCTGCTGGCCGAGCCCGACCTGCGCGCCGCGATCCTGCCGACGACGCGCGCCGACTACCAGGCAGTCGAGACGTACGTCGACACCCTGGGCACCCCCGTGAGCTGCCCGATCACCGTGGTGATCGGCGACAGCGACCCCGACGTCACCCTGGAGGAGGCGGCCGACTGGGCCGGCCACACCACGGGACGCTTCGACCTGAAGGTCCTGCCCGGCGGCCACTTCTACCTGGAGTCCCGCCGCCGCGAGGTGCTGGCCGTCATCACCGGCGCGCTCAACCGGAGCCTGCCCGTGCCGACGGCGGAGGGGACGGCGTCGTGAGATACGAGATCCTCGGCCCGCTGCGGGTCGTCGACGGGGGCGCCAGCTCCTTCATCAGCGCGCGCAAGGTCGAGACGCTGCTCGCGACCCTGCTCATCAGGTCCGACCAGGTCGTCTCGATCGAGCAGCTCGAAACCGAGCTGTGGGGCGACAAGACGCCGCGCAGGGCGATCGCGGCCCTGCACGTCTACATCTCCCAGCTGCGTAAGTTCCTGGCCCGCGAGGGCTCGCCGGACTCCGCCGTCGTCACCCGCCCGCCCGGCTACCTGCTGCGGATGGGCGACGCCGAGCTCGACTTCCAGATCTTCGAGCGGTACGTCCAGCTCGGCCGGGCGCACGTCCGCCGGCACGACCACGAGCAGGCGGTCACGTGCTTCGAGGACGCGCTCGCGCTGTGGCGCGGGCCCGCGCTGGAGGACCTGCGCACCGGGCCGATCATCGAGGGCTTCGTGATCTGGCTCAACGAGGTCCGCATGGAGTGCATCGAGATGCTGATCGACTCGCAGATGGAGCTGGGCAGGCACCGCGAGCTCATCGGCCGGCTCTACGCGCTCGTCATGGAGTATCCGCTGCGCGAGACGTTCTACCGGCAGCTCATGCTGGCGCTCTATCGGGCCGAACGGCAGGGGGACGCGTTGCAGGTCTACCAGAGGGCCAGGGCGACGCTCACCAAGGAGCTGGGCCTGGAGCCCTGCAAGGCGCTGCAGGAGCTGCACAGCTCGATCCTGCTGGCCGACGACCGGCTGATGGACATGTGCGCCTACGAGAGCACGGCCCAGTCGGCGTGAGCGCAGGCGGCCGAACCTCCAGGAGGCCGCGCGGCTCACACGAGAAGGACCCCCGCGAAACCGCGGGGGTCCTTTTCATGACATGGCGTCCTACGCCCGGGAGGCGGTGAGCGCGCGGCGGGCCTTGGCGGCGCGCCAGAGCAGACCGAACGTGGCGCTCTGCAGGTTGCTGATCCGGCGGATGCGGAACAGCGACAGCACACTCCACAGGCGCGTCTCCATGACGTGACCGGGGGAGCCGTGCACGTCGTCGTGCTCGATCAGGTGCAGGTCCCGGACATGCCGGGCCAGCAGCGCCGGGTCCCCGGCGGGGATGATCTCGTCCTGGGAGCTGGCCACGTAGCAGACCGGGATGTCCAGCGCGGCGAGCTGGTCGCCGGTGAGCGCCCAGTCCCGCATGGACTCGGCCAGGTCCGCCGGGTCGGTCCAGGTGAGGTGGGCGAGCGTGTCGGTCGTCACCCGGGGCAGCCGCGCGTGCCAGTCCAGGTCGGTGAAGAACTCCGAGATCGGCGCGCCCGTGGTGACGACGCCCCTGATCCGCGGGTCCTCCAGCGCGCAGCGCAGCGCCAGGTGGCCGCTGAAGCTCAGGTTCATGGCGTACGTCTGGCTCACGTCGGCGACGTCCGCGACGGCGTCGAGCAGCTGGGAGAGCATCCGGTGGCTGCCGGCGTCGTAACGGAGGGTGTTCTCGCCCACGCCCGGCAGCTCGGTGACGATGCCCGCCATGCCAAGCCGGCCGATCTGGGCCAGCAGCGGCGCCCACTGCTCCTTGACCGTGACGATCCCGCCCATGATCAGCAGAAGGGGACGCGGCTCGGCCGCCGACAGGCCGCCGGCCCAGCAGCGTACGCGGCCGTCGCCGATCGGCAGGTCCAGCCGCTGGATGTCCATGCCCGCCGAGAACCGCCAGTGGTCGAGCTCGGTCACGCCCTCGGCGATCGCCGCCTGCCGGGCCGGGCCGTCGGCGAAGGGGAAGCGCGCCATCGCGTAGTGGCGGCAGGCGTCCAGGTGACGCCCGCGCCCGGCCAGCTCGGCGGCGGCCCGTGACCACTCGCCGGTCCACGAGCCGGGGCCCTCCCCGTCATGCGTGATGCGGTCGAGCAGCTCACGGTAGCGGGGAATCCGCTGCCCCCGCGCGTGCACCACGACGAACTTCTTCAGCTCGTCCACGTCGTTCATCGCAAGTCCCTTCGGTGAAGCGCTCCAGACCGTCCTTGATGGCGGTCAGTACGTCCGCCGCCTCGGCCCCGTCGATCACCCGGTGATCGAAGGTCAGGCTCAGCCGCATCGCCGGGGCGACCGCCAGCTCCCCGTCGCGCACCACGGGACGGTCCACGATGCGACCGGCGCCCAGCGTGATGGTGGTGCCGCCGACCGAGTAGAAGCCGTCCACGGGCCGGTGGCCGAGCGAGGTCACCGCGAACGTGCCGAACGCCGCAGCCCGCCTGCGCAGCGGCCGCACGCCCAGCCGGAACAGCGCGCCCCCGAGCAGCGGCGGCAGCCGGTGCAGCAGCCGGGCCGGGGCGAACTCCGGCAGGCGGGCCGGGTCGCCGTCCCGCAGATGGTTCACCCGCCGCTGGACGTCGTCCAGGCTGGTGCGCTGCAGGTGGGGGAAGACGGCCGAGAGCACGACGCGCTGCCCGCCCATCACGCGGTCCAGGGTGAGCTTGCCGTTGACCGTCCCGTACCTGGCGACCTTGGGGCGCAGCCGGCCGCGGACGGCGGCGTTCGCCTCGGGGTGCGCGGCCAGCACGCGGGCGGCCGTGTACAGGAGGTAGGTGACGATCGAGTACTGCTCGCCCGCCGCGCGGGCGGCCCGGCGGTGGCCGAGCACCGCCGTGGCGTCCACCTCGGTGTCGAGGAAGACGGGGACGATCGGGCGGATCTCGCGCAGGAAGTGCAGGGTGTGCCGGCGCTGCCTGGCCACCGGCGCGATCGTCATCGCGGCACCGCCAGCTCGAAGATGTCCTGCAGGCTCGTCGCCTCCATCACGTCGGGCATGGAGACGCGCTGCCCGGTGGCCCGCTCCAGCGCGATGAGCAGCGCGAGCAGGTGCACCGAGTCCCAGTGGTCGAGCTCGTCGAACCCGCGCTCCGCGTCCGCCACGGTCACGGGGATGCCGATCTCGTCCTGGACGAGGGCGATGAAGTCGTCGATGGTGGTCACGCCGGCCCTCCGAGGCTCGCGGTCAGTTGTACGGTCTCCGGCGCGGACACGATGTCGGCCAGGTCGTGCACGAAGGTTCCGTCCGATTCGGCGGGCCGGAAGCCGTAGCGGGGGTAGAACTCGGCGACCATGCCGTTCTTGGGCGTCCTGCGGTAGTAGCCGGCCACCGCCCGCGCCCCGCTGTCCCTGGCGTGCCGCAGCACGGCGGACAGGCAGGCCTGCTCGATGCCGCGGGAGAAGACCCGGCAGCTCAGCAGGAAGTCGTCGAGGTGGGCGACGTCGCCATCGCGCCGCACGGTGACCACGCCGACCAGCCCGTTCTCGCCGAACCTGTCGGCCGAGCTGATCGCCAGCACCTGCGTGGCCGGGTCGCCGGCCAGCTCGCGCACCTGCTGCGGCTGCAGCCGCCTGGTGGTCAGGTTGAACTGGTTGGTACGCAGCGAGAGCTGCGACACGCGGGCCAGCTCCGCCTCGCCCGCCGGGCCCAGCCGCACGGCGACCCGCAGCTCGCGCAGGTAGTCCTGCAAGGAGTCGAAGCTGTCGAGGAAGTCCTTGCGCACCAGCTCGTCGCGGTACTTCGAGACCCGGCCGCGGTCCTCGTCGGTCAGCACGCGCGTGTCGAACCAGCCGTCGGCGAGCAGCCGGTCCAGGTGCAGCGCCGGGTCGTCGTCCACGGCGATCACCGCGACGTCGGGGAGGGCGTGGCGGACCAGGCCGCACTCGTACGGGCTGTCGTCCACGAAGACGAACGAGTCGAGCCCCACGTTGAGCGATCCGGCCAGCTCGGTCAGGTTGTCGTGCTTGGGACGCCAGTTGGCCACGATCCTGACGAAGTCGTCCTCGCGCAGCGTCATGCGGGGATGGCTGCTCAGCACCTCGCGTACCGGGCGCAGGTCGTTCTTGCTCACGGCGGCGAGCAGCACGCCCTGGCCGGAGATCTGCTTGAGCGCCCGCTGGAACCCGCGGAACGCCTCCCCCTTGACGCTGTCGGCCACCTCGATGCCGTCGGGGCCGTCCTCACCGAGCACGCCGCCCCACACCGTGCCGTCCAGATCGACGGCGAGCGTCTTCTTCGTCCGGCCCGCGAGGTGGCGGGCCAGGTGCCCGACCTGCCTGGCGTACGCGGCCAGCAGCTCGGCCGACAGGTGCGCCTTGGCGTACACGCTCATCCGGGTGTCGGACGCGGGCACGCCGTCGGCGAGCAGCGGATCGAGGTCGATGACCACCGTCGAGCCCTGGCCGGACAGCCGCAGCAGGCGGGCGTTGGCCTCGCGCCAGATCGCGCCGAGGCGCGCCCGCGAGGTCAGGTCCACGAGCTGGGCGGGGAACCGGCGGGGCAGCGGGAGCGTGTTGAGCACCAGCGTGCCCCTGGCGGTGCCGGCGAACCTGGCGGCGAGCCCCTCGATCAGGTCGATCTTGGCCTCGAACACGGTGGCGACGTCCTCGGGCCGCCACGGGCACGGCACCTCGTCGAAGACGATCGCCGGGTCGAGCACGCACAGCACCAGGTCGGGGTCGCGGGTGTACAGGTCGCTGGCGGGGTCGCCGAGCTCGAACACGTAGCCGTCGAAGTCGCCCAGCGCGACCGCGGCCAGCAGGCCGTGCCTGGCCAGCTCGGCGGTCAGCGCGGGAGGCAGCATCGAGAGCGTGCTGTGGCCGGTGATCGCGACGGTCGTCGTCGGCGTCTCGGGATGCTCGCGCAGCACCTCCTCCGGGTCGAGCCTGGCCAGCAGCCGGCCGGCCCGGATCAGTTCGGCGCTGCTCAGGCCGGAGCCGTTCTGCTCCATATCCCCGAGCAGGCCGCGCACGCGGGGGTACTCGGCGGCCAGGCGGCCCGCCCTGTGCAGGTCCTCGATCGTCATCAGACCTTCTCCAGCGCGTACGCCGCCTTGATCCACTTGCTCGACTCGATGGCCACGCCGACCGCCCTGTCACCCGTCACCATGCGGGGCAGGGCCAGCTCGATCTGGAAGAACGGCAGCGCGTTGCCGGTGTTCCCGGTGCTGCGGACGCAGCTCACCTCGTCGGCCATCGGCAGGTCGAGCGTCTTGAGTATGCGCGCGGTCATCGTGCCGGACAGCTGGGGCGGCAGGACGAAGTCGATCTCGTCGTCCTTCCAGTCCAGGTCTTCGAGCAGCTCCTGAAGGGCCTCGGCGGCCATGATCGGGACTGAGTCCTCGATGGCCTTGTAGTCCTCCACGGCCGGCGGCTTGCCGGAGTTGAGCTCGGCGGCGCCGTACCACTCGATGACCTGGCCGGGAGGCCGGTTGAGGCCGGTGAGCCGGGCGAAGACGCGGCGCAGCACGACCGAGTCCGTGCGCGGTTCGGAGCTCAGCACGACCGCCCCCGCGCCGTCCCCGAACAGGACCGCGTTCACCTGCTCGCCGGGCGGGAGCTTGGCCATGTCGACGGTGACGTCCAGGTGCTTGGCGCAGGAGTCCCCGCCGATGACGAGGGCGGTGCGGTGGCGGCCGGATTGGAGCATCTGGTGCGCCACGTCGAGCGCTCCCACGGCGCCGGAGCAGCCGGACTGGAGCTGGTAGGTCGGGATGTCGTTGATGCCGAGCCGGTCGGCGACGAGGTTGACGGTGGCGGGCATGAGCATGTCGGGCGACGAGGTGCCCATGACCATGAGGTCGATGTCCCCCGGCTTGGCGCCGGCCGCGGCCATGGCCCGCGCGCCCGCCTGCTCGCCCAGGTCGGTGAGGGTGTGGCGGCGCTCTCCCGTGGCCAGGTCGACGGCGAAGTGGCGGTTGTCGGTGCCGATGAACGCGTCGATCCAGCGCTCCCAGACGGTGGGCATGCCGAGCAGGCGGGCCAGGGTCGCGTTGTCGATCGGGGGGCCGGGCAGCGCGGTCCCGGCCGCCAGGATGTGGATGTCTGGGCTGTGCATCCGGAGTCCTCCTAGGAAATGCCGGTGACTAGGCCAATGGTGGATTCAGGGGCTTAAGCCGGACTAATCCGCCGCTATGCGGCGGAGTGTCCGAGCCGGTGGTGGAGCTGTGCGGCGGGGTGCGCGCTGCGTCATGCGGCGGGGTCGCCGAACCAGGTCTGCAGTGCTTCCTTCAGTCCCTGTACGCCGTCGCCGCGCCCGCCCGTCCAGGCCACCCGGCCGTCGGGGCGCAGGAGCAGGCGATCGGCGGGGATCTCGGTCGTGGGGGACGCCACGACCACGTCGATCCGGCCGGACCAGCCCGAGACCGCCGCCAGGACGCCGGGATCCGTGCCCGCGGCGGTGTGCGCCGAGAGGTCGAGGAGGAGGCCGCGCCCGGCACGTGACACCTCGGCCAGGGAGACCACGCCGTCGGGCGTGCTCAGCGGGACCGCCCCGAACCGGCGGCCCACCAGAGGGCGGTCGTCGTCGGCCGCGTACGTCACGTCCAGGCCCCCGGCCATCCTGACCAGGTGCTCGTTGACGTCGTCGTACCCGATCAGCTCGGAGATCACCTCGCGCAGCGGGGACACCTCCAGCAACGGATGCATGAGCGCGACCTGCGCCCGCGTCGTCAGGCAGGCCCGCGCCCCGACCGGATGCCGCTCCCGGTGGTAGCTGTCCAGCAGCCCGGCCGGGGCGCGGCCCGCCAGGTCGGCGGCGAGCTTCCAGCCCAGGTTCACGGCGTCCTCGACGCCGGTGCTGAGCGCCTGCCCGCCGAGCGGGAAGTGCACGTGCGCCGCGTCGCCGGCCACGAACACCCGGCCCGCGCGGTAGCGCTCGGCGTGGCGGGTGACGTTGTGCCAGCGGGCCAGCCAGTGCGGGGTGCCGATCCTGACGTCGTGCCCGACCAGCCGGGCGATGCTCGCCTCGATCTCGTCCACGGTCGCGGGGATCTCGTCGTCCCAGCCCTGCACGCCGAACTCGCCGGTCGAGACGCGCAGCAGCCCAGGACCCGAAGGCCCGACCGTGAACACCCCGCCCGGGTACTGGTGCGCGCCCAGATACGGCATCAGCTCGCCGTCGGCGTCCACCTCGGCCACGATGCCGTGGAAGGGGGCGTCCACGCCGGGGAACGAGATGCCGGCCAGCCGGCGCACGACGCTGTTCGCGCCGTCGCAGCCCACCAGGTACCGGCAGGAGAGCTCGTCGCCGCCCGCGTACACGGTGACGCCGGAGCCGTCCTGGCGGACGCCGGTCACCTCGTGGCCGCGGCGGATCTCCGCGCCCAGCTCGCGGGCCCGCGCCTCCAGGCAGGACTCCAGGTGCGCCTGCGGCACCAGTACGGTGCTCGCGTGCCGCTCCCGCAGCCTGGCGGGGTCCAGCATGAGGTGGGCGAAGTGCGCCTGCGGCCACTCCAGGCCGCCCGCGCGCACCCGGTCCGCCAGGCCGCGCCGGTCGAGCAGCTCCACGGTGGTGGCGTTGATGGCCATGCCCGGGGAGTCGGGGCGGGCGACCGCCCGCCGTTCGAGCACCAAGGGGCGTATTCCGGCCAGGCCCAGCTCGCAGGCGAGCATCAGGCCGACGGGTCCCGCGCCCGCGATGACGACGTCCATCCTGATCATCCTCCCGAGGATCGGGTGGCGCCGACGGCGCCGAGTTGCAGGTGTCTGGCGAGCGCGGCGATCGTCGGGGCGTCGAAGATCGCCGTCGGCTCCATGTCCAGGCCGACCGTGGCCAGGTGGCTGCTCAGCTCCAATGCGGTGAAGGAGGAGAAGCCCAGGGTCAGCAGGTCGCTGTCGGGGGTGATCTCCTCGGGCGTGTCGTGGCCCAGGACCATGGCGGCGTAGGTGCGTACCAGGTCGAGGAGCACTTGCAGCTGCTCGAACTCGGGGCGGTCCTTGAGGTCCCGCAGCACCGACATTCCGGGGGCGAACATCCCCGGCCCTGCGGCGCCCGCGAACGATCCGGGAACCGGTGAGGCCACGGTCGGCGGTTCGTCGCCCACGCCGCGCAGCAGCGCCCGGCTCCGCTCGGCCGTCAGCCGCTTCCAGTCGGCGTCGGCCACCACGAGGTTGCCGTCGCTCTGCCACAACGCGGCGACCACGGCGGCCGGCGCGGTATCCCGCAACCCAGGCGTCCCGCCGGACGCGCTTTCGCGCGGCTCCGGCTCCGGCTCGGGCTCGGGCTCGGGCTGGGGTGGTTCGGTGGGGCGGTCGTCGCCGGCCCAGGGGCCCGAGGCGATCCAGACGGCGGCGTGTCCGGCGGCGCGGCGGCGTTCTGCCACCGCCTGCGCGCAGGCGTCCGCCGGCGCGCGTTCCACCAGGCCCGGCACGCCGAAGGTGGCCGAGGACGGTGACACGATCGCGAACGTCGCGAGCCCCAGGTCGCGGGTCAGCTCGTCCAGGTTCGTCATGACGCGCAGCTCGGCGTCGAGCGCGGCGTCGGCGCGTTCGAGCAGGGACGGCCCGGACACGGGGGGATGGGTGGCGGCGACGTGGACGGCGGCCGTCAGGGGGCGGTCGGCGGGGGCGGCTCGAAGTGCCGCCGCCAGCGCCTCCCGGTCCGACGGGTCGCAGGCGACCACCGTGACCCGGGCGCCGAGCGCGCTCAGCTCGGCCTCCAGGCGAGCCTGCGCGCGCCGCCCGCCCGGCCGCAGGGGCAGCAGCAGGCGCTCGGCCCCGTCGGCGGCCAGGCGGCGGGCGAAGGCGCCACCGGCCGCGGTGTCCGCGCCGGTGAGCAGGATCGTGCCCGACCGGTCCCACGCGGGCTCGGTGGCCGCCGCGGGCGCCAGGCGCAGCGTGTACGCGCCGGAGCCGCGTACCGCGACCTGGTCCTCGCCGCCGTCGGCCAGCACGGTCGTGAGCAGCGCGGCCACGGCCGGGTCGAGAGACGGGGGCAGGTCCACCAGGCGCACCCGGGGATCGGCCTGGCCCAGGCCCCAAGCCTGGGCCTGCGACAGGCGGGGCGGCTCATCGGCCCCGCCCACCCGGACGGCCCCGCTGGTCGCGACCCAGAACGGCACGTCGCGCTCGTCCGCCGACCGCAGCGCGTCGAGGCAGCCCCCGGACCGCAGCAGGTCGGCGGTCGCCGCGACGCCCTCGGTCGCCGACCGCAGCGACGGGTGCGGCTCCTCGTGCAGCGCGGCCAGGGACAGCACACCGTCGATCCCGGTACGCGGCAGCTCGCCGCCCATCGGGACCCTGACGACCGTCACACCGTCCGCGGACAGGGCCGCCACCACCTCGTCCGCCGTCCGGGAGCCGGGCGGGACGATCACGGCCCACGTACCGGTGAGCCGTCGTGGCCCGGCGGACGGCGCGGGCTTCCACACCAGCCGGTACCTGGCCCGCTGCTGCCGCCGCCACGACGCGAGCGCGGGCAGGACGGTGCGCAGCGACGTCCGCTGCTCCTCCGGCACCCGCAACGCCGACACCAGAGCGTCCAGGTCCTCCTGGTCCACGGCGTCCCAGAAGCGCGCCTCGCGCGCGCTCGACGCCGGCTTCGCCACGGGGTTGAGCCAGTACGGCTGCCGCTGGAAGGGATAGGTGGGCAGCGGCGCGGGGTGCTCGGTGGGGAAGCGCCAGGTGACGGCGCGGCCGTGGGTGTGCAGCTGCGCCAGGGCGGTGACGAAGGTGGTGGCCTCCGGCTTGCGGTGGGTGCGGGTGGGGATGGCCTGCCCGGTCTGGGTGGCGGCCAGGGGGGTGAGGGTGGCGTCCGGGCCGAGCTCCAGGAACGTGGTGACGCCGAGGTCGCCGAGGGTGGCGAGGGTGTCGGCGAAGCGGACCGGCTGGAGGAGGTGCCGGGTCCAGTACGCGGCGGTCCGGAGGTCGTCGCCGGCGGCGAGCCGGCCGGTGAGGTTGCAGACGACGGGGATCGACGGCGAGCGGTAGTCGAAGCCGTCGAGCGCCTCGGTGAGCCGGTCGGCGACGGGCTCCATCTGGGGGGAGTGGAAACCGTGCTGGACCTTCAGCGGGCGGGTCTTGCGGCCGGCTCCCGCGAGGGTCGCGGTGAGGGCCTGGACGGCGTCCTTGTGCCCTGAGACGACGAGCGAGGTCGGGCTGTTGATGGCGGCGATGGTCACGTCGGGCGTGAGGTACGGCTGGAGCTCTTCCTCGGTGATCGTCACGGCGGTCATCGCGCCGTCGGGCGGAAGGGTGGCCATCAGGGCGGCCCGTGTGGTGACCAGGCGGGCCGCGTCCTCCAGCGTCAGCACCCCGGCCAGGTGCGCGGCGGTGATCTCGCCGAGCGAGTGCCCGGCCAGGTAGTCGGCGGTGACGCCGTGGTGGGCGAGCAGCCGGTGCAGGGCGACCTGGAACGCGAAGATCGCCGGCTGGGTGTAACGGGTGTCGTTGAGCGCCTGGCCGTCGGTGAACATGACCTCCTGCAACGACCGCTCCAGGTGGGCGTCCAGCACCGCGCACACCTCGTCCAGCGCCGCGGCGAAGACCGGCTGGGTGCGGTAGAGGTCGGCACCCATGCCGGCCTGCTGGCTGCCCTGCCCGGTCAGCAAGAACGCGATCTTGCCGTCGCCCGTGGCGACGCCGGAGACGAGGTTCCCCGTGGCCTGGTCGCCGGCCAGCGCGGTCACCCGCTCGATGAGCTCCTCCCTGCCGTGGCCGATGGCGGTCGCCCGGTGCGAGAAGTGCGTACGGGCGTTGGCCAGTGCGTGGCCGACGCGTACCGGGTCGAGCTCGGGATGCCGGGTCAGGTGCTCGGCCAGGCGGGCGGCCTGGTCGCGGAGCGCCTGCTCGGTCCGGCCCGACAGCACCCAGGGGATCGGCCCGTCGGCGGCCCCGGGCTCGACCTCCGCCGGAGCCACCGCTTCGAGGATGACGTGGGCGTTCGTCCCGCTGATCCCGAACGAGGACACGGCGGACCTGCGGGGCCGGTCGTCGTGGCCGGGCCAGGGGGTGGGCTCGGTGAGCAGGCTGACCGCCCCCGCCTCCCAGTCCACGTGCCGGCTCGGGGCGTCGACGTGCAGGGTCTTGGGGAGCAGCCCGTCGCGCATGGCGTGGACCATCTTGATGATGCCGGCGACGCCCGCGGCGGCCTGGGTGTGACCGATGTTGGACTTGATGGAGCCGAGCCAGAGCGGGACGTCGCGGTTCTGGCCGTAGGTGGCGAGGAGGGCCTGGGCTTCGATGGGGTCGCCGAGGGTGGTGCCGGTGCCGTGGGCTTCGACGGCGTCGACGTCGGCGGGGGTGAGGTGGGCGTTGGCGAGTGCTTGGCGGATGACGCGTTGCTGGGCGGGTCCGTTGGGTGCGGTGAGCCCGTTGCTGGCGCCGTCCTGGTTGACGGCGCTGCCGCGGATGACGGCGAGTACGGGGTGGTTGTTGGCCTCCGCGTCGGAGAGCTTCTCCAGGAGGAGGAGCCCGGCGCCTTCGCCCCAGCCGGTGCCGTCGGCGGCGTCGGCGAAGGACTTGCAGCGTCCGTCGGGGGCCAGGCCGCGCTGGCGGCTGAACTCGATGAACAGCATGGGCGTGGCCAGGATCGCCACCCCGCCGGCCAGCGCCAGGTCGCACTCGCCGCTGCGCAGCGCCTGCACCGCCAGGTGGATCGCCACCAGCGAGGACGAGCACGCCGTGTCCACGGTGACGGCGGGGCCCTCGAATCCGAAGGTGTACGAGATCCGCCCGGACGCCACGCTGCCCGCGCTGCCGTTGCCCAGGAGCCCCTCGAACCCGGCAGGCGGGCGATCCATCAGCCGCGCGGCGTAGTCGTCGTACATCACCCCCGCGAACACCCCCGTACGGCTCCCGCGCAACGAGGAAGGAGCGATCCCCGCCCGTTCCACGGCCTCCCACGCGGTCTCCAGCAACAGCCGCTGCTGCGGGTCGATGGCCAGCGCCTCACGCGGGCTGATACCGAACACCCCCGGGTCGAACAGGTGCGCGTCGTGCACGAACCCGCCCTCCCTGGCATACGACTTCCCGGCGGCCTCGGGGTCGGGGTCGTAGATCTCCTCGACGTTCCAGCCGCGCTCCGACGGGAAACCGGACACGACGTCGACGCCGTCGGCCGCGATCCGCCACAGCTCCTCCGGCGTGCGGGCGCCGCCGGGGTAGCGGCAGCCCATGCCCACGATGGCGATCGGCTCGTACGCCGCCGCCTCGGCCGCGGCCAGCCGCTGCCGGGTGGCGTGCAGGTCGGCCGTCACCCACTTGAGGTAGTCGACCAGCTTCTCTTCGTTCGTCATGTCGCATCAAACCCTTGTGTGACGGTTGTCAAGCCCGTCCCAGCTCCCTGTCGATGAAGGCGAAGACCTCGTCGGCGGTGGCTGAGCGGATCCTGTCCTGGACGTCGTCGTTCTGCGTGGCCTGCGCGTCGGACCAGCGGGCGGCCATGGCCTGCAGCCGCGTCGTGATCTGCGCCCGGTCCTCGTCGGTCGGCTCGGCCGCGTCCAGCGCGGCCTCCAGCCGGTCGATCTCGGCCAGCACCGGTGCGCCCGGCGCCTCGGGTACGAGCCGTTCCCGCAGGTACGCGGCGAGCAGGGCGGCGGTCGGATAGTCGAAGACGGCCGTGGCGGGCAGCCGGACGCCCGTGGCGGCGTTGAGCCGGTTGCGCAGCTCCACCGCGGTCAGCGAGTCGAAGCCGAGCTCCTGGAAGGCCCGGTCGGGATCGACCGACTCGGACGCGCCACGGCCCAGGACCGCCGCGATGTGGCCGCGGGCCAGGTCGAGCAGGAGCCGCGTCTGGGCGGCGGCGTCGAGGCCCGTCAGCCGCTGCGTCAGCGCCGCCGCCGAGGTGTCGGCGCGCCGGGCCGGGACGGTGACGAGGCCGCGCAGCACTGTGGGCAGCACCGCAGGCAGCATCCCGCCGCCCGCCTGCGCCCGCAGCGCCGCCAGGTCCAGCCGGATCGGTACGAGCGCCGCGGCCCCCGCGGCCAGACCCGCGTCGAACAGCGCCAGCCCTTCCTCCGATCCCAGCGGCACGAGCCCGTCGCGAGCCGGGGCCGCTTCGGCGGTCATCTTGCTGGTCTCGCCCCACAGACCCCACGCCAGCGAGGTCGCGGGCAGCCCCTGCGCCTGGCGATGCTGTGCCAGGGCGTCCAGGAAGGCGTTCGCGGCGGCGTAGTTGCCCTGCCCCGGGCTGCCGAAGACGCCGGCCGCCGAGGAGAACAGCACGAACGCTGACAGATCCTGATCCCTGGTCAGCCGGTGCAGGTGCCAGGCGGCCTCGGCCTTGGGCCTGAGCACCGCATCGAGCCGTTCGGGGGTGAGCGCGCCCAGGGTGGCGTCGTCCAGCACGCCCGCCGCGTGGACGACGGCCGACAGCCGGACGCCGTCCAGGAGGCCCGCCAGCGCGTCGGGGTCGGCCGTGTCGCAGGCGGCGATGGTGACGCGGGCGCCGAGGGACTCCAGGCCGGCGGCCAGCTCGGCCGCTCCCGGGGCGTCGGGGCCGCGGCGGCTGGTCAGCAGCAGGTCGCGGACGCCGTGGCGGGTGGCCAGGTGGCGGGCGAGCAGGCCGCCGAGCGTGCCGGTCCCGCCGGTGATCAGCACCGTGCCGTCCAGGGCCGGGGGTGCGGCGTCGGTGACGGCGTACCGGGCCAGCCGGGGCACGTACGCGGCCCCGCCGCGCAGCGCGACCTGCGGCTCGCCCGATTCGATCGCGCCCGCCAGGCCGGCCAGGTCCTCAGAGCCGTCGGTGTCGATGAGGGTGAACGTCCCCGGGTTCTCCGATTCGGCGGTGCGGACCAGGCCCCACACGGCGGCCGAGACCGGGGCGGTCACCGCGTCGCCGCGCCCGGTCGTGACCGCGCCGCTGGTCAGGACGACCAGGCGGGACGACGCCAGCGCGGCCTCGGACAGCCAGCTCTGCAGCAGTTCGAGCGCCTGCCCGGTCACCGAGCGCACGTCCGCGCCGCCGCCCAGCCTGGCCAGCACGACGGGCGGCGCCGCCGCGCGTACGGAGGCCAGGTCGGCGTGCGGCACGGCGCCCAGCGCGGCCGCCAGGCCGTCGTCTCCGAGCACCGCCAAGGGGACGCCGCCGGGCTCCGCGGCCTTCATCGGCACCCAGCTCAGCTCGAACAGCGAGTCACGATTGCCCGCCAGCTGCTCCCTGGCGATCTCGCGCAGCGTCATGGCCTCGGCCGACAGGATCGGCTCGCCGCTCTCGTCCGTGACCTCCAGCCGGACGGCGTCGTCGCCCTCGGGCGTCAGGCGTACCCGGATGGCCGAGCCCGCGGGAGCGTGCAGCGAGACGCCCTCCCACGTGAACGGCAGCCGCAGCCTCGACTCCTCCTGCGCGGCCGGCAGCAGCGCCAGCGCGTGCAGCGCGGCGTCGAGCAGCGCCGGGTGGACGAGGAAGCCGTCGGCCTCCTCGGGCAGGGCGACCTCCGCGCAGACGGTGTCGCCGGAGCGCCACGCCGCGCGCAGTCCCTGGAAGACGGGGCCGTAGTCGAGGCCGAGGGTGGCGAGCCGGTCGTACAGGTCGAAGGTGTTCAGCGGCTCGGCCCCCGCGGGTGGCCACTGCCGCTCGGCCGGGGGCGGCGGCGCGGCGGCGCTGAGCCGTCCGGCGGCGTGACGCGTCCATGGGGCGTCGGGCGCGGCATCGTCGGCGCGCGAGTGGATGACGCAGGCCCGCTGCCCGTACTCGTCCGGGGCGTCCAGGCTGACCTGGAGATGCACGCCGTGGTCGAGCGGCAGCGGCTGCTGCAGGGTCAGCTCGTCGAGGCGGCCGAGCCCGGCCTGCTGCCCGGCGAGCAGGGCCAGCTCGACGAACGCCGTGCCGGGCAGGATCGGGGACTGCAGCACCGCGTGATCGGCCAGCCACGGGTGCGACTCCAGCGAGAGGTGGCCGGTGAGCAGGCGGCCGTCGCTGCCCGCGAGGTGGGTCAGGCCGTCGGCCAGCGGGTGGCCGGTGGCGCTGAGCCCGGTGCGGGAGCCGGAGCCGGCGATCAGCCAGTAGCGCTCGCCCTGGAAGGGGTAGGTGGGCAGGTCCACGCGGCCGGACGTGGGCCAGGTGACGGGCAGGCCGTGGGTGTGGGCGTGGGCCAGCGCCGTGTCGAACTGGGCCCGGTCGCCGCGGTCGCGTTTGAGGGTGGCGATGGTGGCGGTCTGTTCGAGCGCGCTGGTGAGGACGGGGTGGGGGCTGATCTCGACGAAGTGGTGGTGGCCGGCGTCGAGCAGCCGCTGGGTGGTCTCCTGGAGGCGTACGGTGCCGCGCAGGTTGCGGTACCAGTAGCCGGCGGTGAGCTCGGTGGTGTCGAGCCGGCCGGCGGTGACGGTGGAGTAGAACGGCACCGTGGACGGCTGGGGCGTGGTGCCGGCCAGCAGCTCCAGCAGCTCCTGTTGCAGGCTTTCCACGTGGGGGGAGTGGGAGGCGTAGTCCACGGGGATGGTGCGGGCCTTGACGCCCTGCTCCTGGTACGTCTCCACCAGCCGGGCGATGGCGCCGGGGTCGCCCGAGATGACGGTGGCGCGGGGGCCGTTGGTGGCGGCGACCGCGACCCGGCCTTCGAGGGCTTCGAGGTCGGCTTCGACGTGCTCGGCGGGCAGCGGCACGGAGGCCATGGCGCCCGTACCGGCGAGTGCGGTGATGGCGCGGCTGCGCAGCGCGACGATCCGGGCGGCGTCCGGGAGGGTGAGGGCGCCGGCCACGTACGCGGCGGCGATCTCGCCCTGGGAGTGGCCCATGACGGCGTCGGGGTGGACGCCGGACGCCCGCCACAGCATGGCCAGCGACGTCATGACCGCGAACAGGGCGGGCTGCACCACGTCCACCCGCTCCAGAGCGTCGCCGTCGCCGCGCAGCACGTCGATGAGTGACCAGCCGGTGTGCGGGGCGAGGGCGTCGGCGCAGGCGTCGAGGTGGTCGCGGTAGACGGGCGAGGAGTCGTAGAGATCCATCGCCATGCCCGGCCACTGCGCGCCCTGACCGGGGAAGACGAACACGACCTTGCGCCCGGTGACGGCCTCGCCCTGGAGGGTGTTGGGCGCGGGCTCGGCGGCGGCGATGGCGCGCAGGCCGCTGACGAGCTCGGCGCGGTCCTGGCCGGTGACGGCGGCGCGGTGCGGCAGGTGCGCGCGGGCGGCCAGGGTGTGGCCGACGTCGGCCGCGGCCAGCTCGGGGTGGGCGGTGAGGTGGCCGGCCAGGCGGGCGGCCTGGTCGCGGACGGCCTGCTCGGTCTTGCCGGACAGCAGCCACGGGATGGACGGGCCGGGGTCCGGTTCGGCGGCGTTCGTGGCGGGGGCGGCTTCGAGGATGAGGTGGGCGTTGGTGCCGCTGATCCCGAACGAGGAGACGGCCGCCCTCCTGGGTCGGTCGCGCTCGGGCCAGGGGGTCGGCTCGGTGAGGATGTTCACGGCGCCGGCCGCCCAGTCCACGTGGTGGCTGGGCGCGTCGACGTGCAGGGTCTTGGGCAGGAGGCCGTGCCGCATGGCCTGGACCATCTTGATGACCCCGGCCGAGCCGGCCGCCGCCTGGGTGTGGCCGATGTTGGACTTGATCGAGCCGAGCCAGAGCGGGACCTCCCGGTCCTGGCCGTAGGTGGCGAGCAGGGCCTGGGCCTCGATGGGGTCGCCCAGCGTCGTGCCGGTGCCGTGGGCTTCGACGGCGTCGACGTCGGCGGGGGTGAGGTGGGCGTTGGCGAGTGCCTGGCGGATGACGCGTTGCTGGGCGGGTCCGTTGGGTGCGGTGAGCCCGTTGCTGGCGCCGTCCTGGTTGACGGCGCTGCCGCGGATGACGGCGAGCACGGGATGACCGTTGGCCTCCGCGTCGGAGAGCTTCTCCAGGAGGAGGAGCCCGGCGCCTTCGCCCCAGCCGGTGCCGTCGGCGGCCTCCGCGAACGGCTTGCAGCGTCCGTCGGGGGCCAGGCCGCGCTGGCGGCTGAACTCGATGAACAGCATGGGCGTCGCCATGATCGCCACCCCGCCCGCCAGGGCCAGGTCGCACTCCCCGCTGCGGATGGCCTGGGTGGCCAGGTGCATGGCGACCAGCGACGACGAGCAGGCCGTGTCGATGGTGACCGCGGGGCCCTCGAAGCCGAAGGTGTACGAGATGCGCCCCGACGCCACGCTGCCCGTCGTACCGGTCAGCAGATAACCCTCGGCGCTCGACGGCGTCGTCCCGGAACCCACCGCGTACTGCTGCGACGCCATGCCCACGAACACCCCGGTACGGGTGCCGCGCAGGCTCGCCGGGTCGAGCCCGGCGCGTTCCATGGCCTCCCACGACGTCTCCAGCAGCAACCGCTGCTGCGGGTCGGCCGCCAGGGCCTCGCGCGGGCTCATGCCGAAGAAGTCGGCGTCGAACCGGCCGGCGTCCCGTACGAAACCGCCCTGGTCGGTGTACGTCGTACCGGGACGCTCCGCGGCGGGGTCGTAGATCCGCGCGAGGTCCCAGCCCCGGTCGCCGGGCAGCCCGGTGACGGCGTCGTCACCCCTTCTGACCAGCTCCCACAGCTCCTCGGGCGAGCTGACCCCGCCGGGGAAGCGGCAGGCCATGCCCACGATCGCGATCGGCTCGTCCGAGCCCGCCGCGGCGGCGCGGCCCGGGACCGGCGCGCTCTCGTCGGTGCCCTCCACCAGGGAGTCCACGTACGCGGCCATGTCGATCGCGGTCGGATGGTCGAAGACGAGGGTGGCGGGGAGCTGGAGCCCCGTGGAGGCGTTCAGCCGGTTGCGCAGCTCCACCGCCGTCAGCGAGTCGAACCCGATCTCCTGCAGCGGCCGGTCGGGGGCGACGGCCTGCGCGGACTCGTGCCCGAGCACGGCGGCGATGTCGGCGAGCACCAGCTCCAGGACCGCCCGCCGCCGCTCAGGCTCGCCCAGCCCGGCCAGCCGCCGCCGCAGCCCTGCGGCGTCACCGCCGCGCCGCGCCCGCTTCGGCCGCGCCGCCGTGCCGAGCAGCCGCCCGGCGATCGGCGGCAGCAGCTCCGACTCCGCCAGCCCGCGCAGCGCCTGCTGGTCGATCCTGACGGGTACGAGCAGCGGCCTGGCCGTGACCAGGCCCGCGTCGAACAGCGACAGCCCCTCTTCCGAGGTCAGCGGCACCAGCAGGTCCTGGCGGGCGCTCGCCGTCATGGTGCTGGTCTGCGCCCACATGCCCCACGCGAGCGAGGTCGCGGGCAGGCCGAGCGCGTGCCGGTGCGCGGCCAGGCCGTCGAGGAAGGTGTTCGCGGCGGCGTAGTTCGCCTGACCCGGGCTGCCGAGCACCCCGGCGACGGACGAGAACAGCACGAACGCGTCCAGATCCAGCCCGGCGGTCAGCTCGTGCAGGTGCCAGGCGGCGCTCGCCTTGGCCCGCAGCACGGAGTCCAGCCGTTCGGGGGTCAGCGACGTCGCGATGCCGTCGTCGATGATCCCCGCGGCGTGGACGACGGCCCGCAGCGGCCGGTCGGCCGGGATTCCGGCGAGCACGGCGGCCAGGGCGTCGCGGTCGGCCGCGTCACACGCGGCCACCCCCACCTCGGCGCCGTGCCCGGACAGCTCGGCCACCAGCTCCGCCACGCCCTCCGCGGCGGCGCCGCGCCGGCCGAGCAGGAGCAGGTGCCGCACGCCGTGCTCGGTCACCAGGTGGCGGGCCACCAGCGCGCCGAGCGTGCCCGTTCCGCCGGTCACCAGCACGGTGCCGTCGGGCCGCAGCGCCGCCTTTTCGTGGAGCGAGAGGGCCTGCGGGATGGTGAGCACGACCTTGCCGATGTGCCGCGCCTGGCTCAGGTAGCGGAACGCCTCGCCGCTCGCGCGCACGTCGAAGCAGGTCAGCGGCAGGGGCCGGAGCACGCCGCGGTCGAACAGCTCGCCCAGCTCCAGCAGGATCTCCCGCATCCGGTCCAGCCCGGCATCGGTCAGGTCGAAGGCCTGGTAGTCGACGCCGGGATGGCCGGCCGCGACCTCGCCGGGCCGCCGGATGTCGGTCTTGCCCATCTCCAGGAACCGGCCGCCGCGCGGCAGCAGCCGCAGCGAGGCGTCGACGAACTCGCCGGCCAGCGAGTCGAGCACGACGTCCACGCCCTCGCCGCCGGTGGCCGCCAGGAACTCCTGCTCGAAGTCCAGGGTGCGGGAGCCGGCGATCCTGTCGCCGGTGAAGCCGAGCTCGCGGAGCGCGGCCCACTTCGGGGGGCTGGCGGTGCCGTACACCTCGGCGCCCCAGTGGCGGGCGAGCTGGGTGGCGGCCATGCCGACGCCGCCGGCCGCCGAGTGCACGAGCAGCCGCTGGCCCGGGCGCAGCCCCGCGAGGTCGCGCAGCGCGTAGAAGGCGGTCATGAAGACGATCGGGGAGGCGGCGGCCTGCGCGAACGTCCAGCCGGACGGCACATGCGCGAGCATCCGCCGCTCGGTGGCGGCGACCGGCCCCATGCAGCCGGTGAACAGGCCCATCACGCGATCGCCCGGCGCGAACTCGGTCACGCCCGCGCCCACGTCGATGACGACGCCCGATCCCTCGCTGCCGATCAGCGCCGCGCCCGGGTACATGCCGAGGGCGATCAGGACGTCGCGGAAGTTCAGCCCGGCCGCCTTGATCGCCACGCGCACCTGGCCGGGCTCCAGCGGGAGCGTCGCGTCCGGGGTGCCGGCCATGGTCAGGTTGGCCAGGGTGCCCGGGCGCGTGACGTCGATCCGCCACGGGCCGTCCGGGGGCTTCAGCAGGTCGGCCGCCGTCTCCCGTTCCAGCCGGGGTACGCGGAGCACGCCGCTGCGGATCGCGGCCTGGCTCTCGCCCGACTCGACCGCGGCCGCGACGCCGGGCCAGGTGGTGGTGTCGTCGATGTCCAGGACGACGAACGTGCCGGGGTTCTCCGCCTGGCAGGACCTGACGAGGCCCCAGACGGCGGCGGCGCCCACGCCGGCGACGCGCTCGCCGGGCTGGGCGGCCACGGCGTTCCTGGTCAGCAGGACCAGCTTCGCGTCTTCGCGCCGGCCGGCCAGCCATTCCTGGACGAGAGCGAGCGCCCGGCCGGCGGCCTCCTGCGCATTCCCGTCGCAGAAGGCGACTACGACATCGGCCGCGCTCGTGGGGTCGGTCGTGCCCGTGAGGTCGGGCCATCGTGCGACCTCAGGCCCCGGCTCGACCGGTAGTGCGCCGGTCACGGCCCACCGCAACGCCCCGGCCCCGCCTGCGTCAAGGGAGAGGGAGCCGGCGTCGATCCAGTCGACTCTGAGGAGGGCGTCCGGGCCGCCTGAGGATCCGGCGAGTTGCGCGGCGCTGACAGGGCGCACGGTCAAGGTGGTGACCGTCGCGACCGGTGCCCCGGTGTCGTCCCAGATGGTCAGCGCGGCCTTGTTGTCGCCCGTGCCGGAGAGCCGTACCCGCAGGCTGGTGGCACCGGCCGCGTGCAGCGTCACACCCGACCACGAGAACGGCAGCCGTACCTGCCCGGACTCGCCGGCCAGCAGCGAGGCGTGCAGGGCGGCGTCGAGCAGCGCCGGGTGCACGCCGTACCCGTCCGCGTCCACCTCCTCGGGCAGCACGACCTCGGCGTAGACGTCGTCACCGGCCAGCCAAGCGGCGCGCACGCCGTGGAAGGCCGGGCCGTAGGCGACCCCGAGGTCGGCGAAGCGGGGGTAGAGCTCGCCGGCGTCGGCGGGGACAGCCCCGGGAGGCGGCCATGCGGCACCGGCAGGCGAGGTCGCGGGGTCGCCGGTGGTGAGGGTGCCGGTGGCGTGCCGGATCCAGTCGCCGTCGCCGGTGCGGGAGTGCACGACGACCGGCCGCAGCCCCGCCTCGTCGGCGGCGTCGACGCGTACCTGCACCTGGGCCTGCTCGTCCCCGGCGAACGTCAGCGGCGCGTGCAGCGTGAGCTCGTCGACCCCGGCGCAGCCCGCGAGCTGGGCCGCGTGCAGGGCCAGCTCGACGAAGGCCGTGCCGGGCAGCAGCGCCACGCCGTGCACGACGTGGTCGGCCAGCCACGGGTGGCTGCGTACGCTGAGCCGGCCCGTCAGCAGGAGCCCGTCGCCGTCGGCGATCGAGACGGCCGCGCCGAGCAGCGGATGGCCGGCGGCGTTCAGCCCGGCCGCGGACACGTCGCCCGCGGGTTCCGCGGTCTCCAGCCAGAAGCGGCGCCGCTGGAAGGCGTACGTCGGCAGCACGACGCGCTCGGCGCCGGCGGCGAGCGGCGACCAGTCCACCGGCACGCCGTACGTGTGCAGCTCGGCCAGCCCGGCGAGGAACGTCGCGGACTCGGGGCGGTCCCGGCGCAGCGACGGCACCAGCACGGACGCGTCGTCGGCCAGCTGGCCCGCCATCGCGGTCAGCGTGGCGTCCGGGCCCAGCTCCAGGAACGTGTCGACGCCCAGGCGGCGCAGCTCGGCCACGCCCTGGTGGAAGCGGACCGCGTTGCGGATGTGGTCGGCCCAGTAGTCCGGCGAGGCGAGCTGCTCGGGAGTGGCGACGGCGCCGGTGAGGTTCGAGACGATCGGGAGCTGCGGCGCGTGGAAGTCCAGCCCGGCGGCGAGCGCGGCGAACTCCGCGGTCACCGGCTCCATGTGCGGCGAATGGAAGGCATGGCTGACCTGCAGCTTCGTGACCTTCCTCCCCGCCGCCCTGAACGTCTCCGCGACCGCCTCGGCCGCGTCGCGATCACCGGAGACGACCACGGACCGCGGCCCGTTGACCGCGGCGATCGCCACCTGCCCGCCGGCCTGCTGGGCGTCGGCGATGGCGGTCTGGACCTCGGCTTCCGTGGCCTGGATCGCGATCATGGCTCCGCCCGACGGGGCCGACTGCATGAGCCGGGCCCGGCCCGCGACCAGCGCGCAGGCGTCGTCGAGGTTGAGCACGCCCGCCGCGTGCGCCGCGCTCAGCTCGCCGAGCGAATGCCCGATCAGGTACGCGGGAGTCACCCCCAGCTGCCTGACCAGCCGGAACAGGGCGGTCTGCAGCGCGAACAGGGCGGGCTGGGTGTAGGCGGTCTGGTCGAGCAGGGCCGCGAGAGGTGTGCCGGGCGCGGCGAACACGACGTCCTTGAGCGGCCGTTCCAGGTGCGGGTCCAGAGCCGCGCACACCTCGTCGAACGCCGCCGCGAACACCGGGAACGCCTCGTACAGCTCCCGTCCCATCCCGGGCCGCTGCGAGCCCTGCCCGGAGAACAGGAACGCGGTCTTCCGCTTGCTCGCCGTGCCCCGGAGCAGCAGCGCGCTCTCCCCACCTGCGGCGAGCGCGTCCAGGCCGGACAGCAGCGCGTCGCGGTCCTCCGCGACGACGGCGGCCCGGTGGGTGAACCTGGCCCGGTCGATGAGCGCGGCGGCCACGTCGGCCGGCTCCAGGCCGGACTCGGACGCGACGAACGCGCGTAGCCGGGCGGCCTGCGCGCACAGCGCCTCCTCCGACCTGGCGCTGACGATCGCCGGCAGCCCGGCACCGGCCCTCGCCGCCACCCCGCCGACCGGCTTCGGGGCCGCGACAGGAGGCTCGGTGGGGGGTTCGGCCTGTTCGATGATGAGGTGGGCGTTCGTGCCGCTGATGCCGAAGGAGGACACGCCCGCCCGGCGCGGCCGGCCGGTCTCGGGCCAGGGGACGTTCCGGGTCAGCAGTTCGACCGCGCCCGCCGACCAGTCCACCTGCGGGGTCGGCGCGTCGATGTGCAGGCTGCCGGGCAGCACGCCGCGCCGGATGGCCTCGACCACCTTGATCACACCGGCGATGCCGGCCGCGGCCTGCGTGTGGCCGATGTTCGACTTGATCGAGCCGAGCCAGAGCGGCGTGGCGCGCTGCTGCCCGTACGTGGCCAGCAGTGCCTGCACCTCGATCGGGTCGCCGAGCTTGGTGCCCGTGCCGTGCGCCTCCACGGCGTCCACCTGCTCGGGGCCGAGCATCGCGCTGTCCAGGGCGGCTCGGATGACGCGCTCCTGGGCGGGACCGTTCGGGGCGGTGAGCCCGTTGCTGGCGCCGTCCTGGTTGACCGCGCTGCCTTTGAGCACGGCCAGCACGGGATGGCCCTTCCTGCGGGCCTCGGAGAGGCGTTCGAGCAGGACGACGCCGGCCCCGTCGGAGAAGCCCGTGCCGTCGGCGGCGGCCGCGAACGCCTTGCAGCGGCCGTCGGGCGCGATCCCGCCCTGGCGGCTGAACTCGGTGAACACGCTCGCCGTGGCCATCACGGTGGCCCCGCCGGCCACAGCCAGCTCACACTCCCGGGCCCGCAGCGACTGCGCGGCCAGATGCAGCGCCACCAGCGAGGACGAGCACGCCGTGTCCACGGTGATCGCGGGCCCGGACAGGCCGAACGTGTACGCGATCCGCCCCGACATGACGCTCGCCGAGATGCCCGTGCCCAGGTACCCCTCGACGCTCTCCATCCCGGCGACCGTGCGCCGCAGGTAGTCCTGGCCGTTGCTGCCCACGAACACGCCCGTGCGCGAGTGGCGCGCGGCGGCCGGGTCGATGCCCGCCCGCTCGAACGCCTCCCACGTCAGCTCCAGCAGCAGCCGCTGCTGCGGGTCCATGGCCAGCGCCTCGCGCGGGTTGATGCCGAAGAACTCGGCGTCGAACCCGGCCACGTCGCCGATGAAGCCGCCCTCCCACGCCTCCTCCCAGCCCCGGGCCTCGGGGACGGGGGACATCGCGTCGCCACCCTCGGCGACCAGCCGCCACAAGCCTTCAGGAGAGTCCACGTCTCCGGGGAAGCGGCAGCTCATGGCCACGATCGCGATGGGCTCGCGGTCCTTGGCCTCGCTCTCCCTGAGCCGTAGGTTGGCCTGGCGCAAGTCGGTGGTCGCTCGCTTGAGGTATTCGCGTAGCCGGTCTTCGTTCATCGTGGGGAATCCCCTCCGCGCGCGAGCTCGTTTTCAAGGACTTGGAAGAGCTGCTCGTCCTCCGCGGACAGCAGGTCGATCTCGTCTGTCTCCGGCACGTCGCCGTCGATCTTCCAGAGGATGGCGCGCAGCCGTGCCGCCGCCCGCTGCCTGTCCTGCTCGGGCAGCAGGTCCAGCGCGTTCTCCAGGCTTTCGAGGTCCGCCATCAGCCGTCCTGGGCCGCCGGTCTCCTTCGGCTGGAGGCTGTCGCGCAGGTAGCCGGCCAGCGCGGTGGCGGTCGGGTGGTCGAAGACCATCGTCGCGGGCAGCCGCCGGCCGATCGCCTCGCCGAGCTGGTTGCGCAGCTCCACGGCGGTCAGCGAGTTGAAGCCCAGGTCCTGGAAGGCCAGGTCGGGGTCGATGTCCTCGGCCGCGTCGTGTCCCGCGACGGCGGCGACGTGCTCGCGTACCAGGTCGAGAAGCACCTGGTGCTGCTCGTCGCCGGTGAGGCCCACCAGGCGGGCCGGCCAGGGCGTCTCGCCCGTGCCCGCGCGCCTGGCGGGGGCACGGGTGAGGCCGCGCAGCGCGGAGAGGTCGATCTCGGCGGGGGCCACGACCGGCAGGTCGAGTTCGAGCGAGGCGTCGAACAGCTCCAGCGCCACCTCCGACGACATCGGCACGACGCCCGCCTTGCCCATGCGGCCCCTGTCGGTGCCGTCGAGCAGCTCGGCCATGCCGCCGTCGGTCTCCCACACGCCCCACATGAGCGAGACGGCGGGCAGCCCGAGTGCGCGGCGGCGGTGCGCGAGGGCGTCGAGGTAGGCGTTGGCCGCGGCGTAGTTGGCCTGGCCGGGGTTGCCGAACACGCTCGACAGGGACGAGAACAGGACGAACGACCGCACGCCCAGCCGTCGCGTCTGCTCGTGCAGGTTCCAGGCGGCGTCCACTTTCGGGCGCAGTACGGTGTGCAGCTCCGCCGTCCCGAGTGAGCCGACGATGCCGCCGCTGACGACGCCGGCGGCGTGCACGACCATCGTGAGCGGGTGCGCGGCGGGGATCTCCGCCAGCAGGGCGGCCAGCGAGTCCGGGTCGGCCACGTCACAGGCGGCCAGGCGAACGTCGGCGCCCAGCTCGCGCAGCTCGCCGGCCAGCTCGGCCGCGCCGGGGGCGTCCTGCCCGCGCCTGCTGGCCAGCAGCAGGCGCCGGGCGCCGAGCCCGCTGACCAGGTGCTTGGTGAGCGGCCCGCCCAGCCCGCCGGTGGCCCCGGTGACCAGCACGGTCCCCTCCGGATCGATACCGCGGAACCCGCCCGGTACGGCCTCACCGGATCCGTCTGAGGTGGCGTTGCCGGGGCCGGTGTCACTGGATTCGGCCGGGGTGGGCGGGTGGGTGATGCGGGTCAGGCGGGGGATCTTGGCCTGGCCGGCGCGCATGGCGACCTGGGGTTCGCCGGTGGCGAGGGCGGCCGGCAGCGCGTCGGGGTCGTCCACGTCCACGAGGACGAAGCGGTCCGGGTGCTCGGCCTGCGCCGTGCGTACCAGGCCCCAGACCGCCGCCCCGGCCAGGTCGCGGACGTCCTCGGCGGCGCTGATGGCCACCGCGCCGCTGGTGACCAGCGCCAGGCGGCCGTCACGGTCGTCGGCCAGCCACTCCTGGACGAGCGCGAGCGTCCGCTCCGCCGTCTCGTGCACCTGCTCGGGCAGCTCGCCCGCCTGGGGCCAGACCACCACCGCCTCGGGCACGCCGTCCCGCCGGGCGGGCGCGGCCGACCATTCCAGCCGGTACGGGAGCCGCCGCGGCACGGTCACCGGGCGCATGGCCAGCGCGGCGATCCCGGCGACAGGCCGGTCGTCCTCGTCCGCGATCGTCAGGGACATGGAGCCGCCGGCTTCGGGCGACAGCCGCACCAGGACCTTCGCCGTGCCGGGGCGGCTCACCGTGATCCCGCTCCAGGAGAAGGCCAGGCCCGGCTCCCTGGACTCCAGCAGGCCGGCGGTGTGCAGGGCGGCGTCCAGCAGCGCCGGGTGGATCGCGTACTGCCCGGCCTCCTGGCGCTGCTCCTCCGCCAGCTCCACCTCGGCGTAGACGTCGCCGCCGTGGCGCCAGGCGGCCCGCAGGCCCTGGAACGCGGGACCGTACTCGAAACCGCCGGCCACCAGCTCGTCGTAGAAGGACTCGACGGCGATGGGCTCCGCACCAGGAGGCGGCGTCGCCGACCGGGCCGGGGTGTGGGGCGGTTCGGTGCTCAGGGCGCCCGCCGCGTGGCAGGTCCACGGGTCGTCGGGGGCCGGGCGGGAGTGGATGGCCAGGTCGTTCCCGTTGAGCGTGACCTGCAGCTGGACCGGCTGGTCCGCGGGGAACACCAGCGGCGCCTGGAACGTCAGCTCCTCCACCCCGGCCGCCCCGACCACGTCCGCCACGTGCAGGGCGAGCTCCACGAACGCGCTCCCCGGCATGATCACCGAGCCCATGACCACGTGGTCGGCCAGCCAGGGGAAGGACCCGGCGCCGACCCGCCCCATGAACAGCCGCCCGCCGTCCGGCAGGTCCGTGCCTGCTCCGAGCAGCGGGTGCGCGCACGGCGCCAGTCCCAGCTCCGAGGCGTCACCGAGCGTCTTGGGCGCATCCAGCCAGTACGGCCTGCGCTGGAAGGCATAGGTCGGCAGCTCCACGCGCCGGAAGACCCGCGCCACGACGTCGTCACCGTCCCCGCCACCGGCGGCCGTCCGGACCTGGCCGACTGTGGGAGCCGTCTCGTCCGGGCCGGCGGTGGTGGTCGCCGTGTCCCGGTCCCCGGCGCCGATGCCGGCGAAGACGGCGGTCCAGTTCACCGGGACGCCGTGGGCGTGGGCCTGGGCGAAGGACAGCAGGACGCGTTCGCGCCCTCCGTCGTCGCGGCGCAGCGATCCGATCGCCACGCCCGTCCCGTCCAGGGTGTCCTCGGTCGCGGAGGTGAGCACCGGATGCGGGCTGGCCTCGACGAACACCCGGTGTCCCGCCGCGCGCAGCGCGCGCACCGCCGTCTCGTAGCGGACCGTGCTGCGCAGGTTCGTGTACCAGTACGTGGCGTCCAGCCCGGCCGTGTCGAGCGGCTCGCCGGTGACCGTCGAGTAGAACGCGATCCGCGAGCTGCGCGGCCGGATCCCGGCCAGCGCCTCGGCCAGCTGGTCGCGGACCGCCTCCACGTGCGAGGAGTGCGAGGCGTAGTCCACCTTGACGGTCTTGGCCTGTACGCCGTCCGCCTGGCACCGCTCGATCAGCTCGGCCACGGCCTCATCGGAGCCGGCCACGATCGTGGCGGAAGGACCGTTGACCGCCGCGATCTCGACCCAGCCGTAGCGGGCCGCGACCTCGGGGGCGGGCAGCGGGACCGAGGCCATCGTCCCCGTGCCGGCCAGCGCGGTGATCGCCCGGCTGCGCAGGGCCGCGACCTTGGCGGCGTCCTCCAGCGAGAGCGCCCCGGCGACGTACGCGGCGGCGATCTCGCCCTGCGAGTGGCCGACGACCGCGTCCGGGCGCACACCGGCCGACTGCCAGAGCGCGGCCAGTCCCGTCATGACCGCGAACAGCACCGGCTGCACCACGTCCACCCGCTCCAGCGAGGCGCCGGTGCCGCGTAGCGTGTCGATCAGCGACCAGTCGGTGTACGGGGCGAGCGCCTCCGCGCACCGCCGCAGATGGCCGGCGAACACCGGCTCGGAGTCCAGCAGGCCCCTGGCCATCTCGGGCCACTGCGACCCCTGACCGGGGAAGACGAACACGACCTTGCCGCCGTTCGCGGTGCCCTTGACGAGCCTGGCCGCCGCGCGTCCCGAGGCCAGCGCCTCCAGCCCGCGCATCAGCTCGCCGCCGTCGCTCCCGACGAGACCCGCCCGATAGGCGTGGTGGGTCTTGGCGGTGGCCAGCGTGTACCCGACGTCGGCCGGATCCAGCTCGGGGTGCCCGGTCAGGTGCACGGCGAGCCGGGCGGCCTGGTCGCGCACCGCCTGCTCGGTCCGGCCGGACAGCACCCACGGGACCGGGTCACCGACGGCCGCCGGCTCGGCCGCCGCCTGGGTGACCGGGGGCTGCGCCGCTGTCTGGGCCGGTACCCGGGGGACCTCTTCGAGGATGACGTGGGCGTTCGTGCCGCTGATTCCGAACGAGGAGACGGCGGCCCTGCGGGGCCGGTCGTCGCGGGCGGGCCAGGGCGTCGGCTCGGTGAGCAGGCTGACCGCTCCGGCGGTCCAGTCCACGTGGTGGCTGGGGGTGCCGGCGTGCAGGGTCTTGGGGAGCAGGCCGTGGTGCATGGCCTGGATCATCTTGATGATCCCGGCGACCCCGGCGGCGGCCTGGGTGTGGCCGATGTTGGACTTGATCGAGCCGAGCCAGAGCGGGACCTCCCGGTCCTGGCCGTAGGTGGCGAGCAGGGCCTGGGCCTCGATGGGGTCGCCCAGCGTGGTGCCGGTGCCGTGCGCCTCCACGGCGTCCACGTCGGCGGGGGTGAGGTGGGCGTTCGCGAGGGCCTGGCGGATCACGCGCTGCTGTGAGGGGCCGTTGGGTGCGGTGAGCTGGCTGCTGCGGCCGTCCTGGTTGATGGCGCTGCCCCGGACGATCGCCAGCACCGGATGGCCGTTGGCGCGGGCGTCGGAGAGCTTCTCCAGGAGCAGGATGCCCGCGCCCTCGCCCCAGCCGGTGCCGTCGGCGGCCTCGGAGAACGCCTTGCACCGCCCGTCGGGCGACAGCGCGCGCTGCCGGCTGAACTCCACGAAGATGCCCGGCGTCGACATCACCGTGACGCCCCCGGCCAGGGCGAGCGCGCACTCCCCGTTGCGCAGCGCCTGCACCGCCAGGTGCAGCGCCACCAGCGACGACGAGCACGCGGTGTCCACGGTGACCGCCGGACCCTCGAAGCCGAAGGTGTAGGAGATCCGGCCGGAGGCCACGCTCGGCGAGCTTCCGATGCCCAGCGACCCCTCGTGCTCCTCCGGGATCCGGTGGTAGAGGCGGCCCGCGTAGTCGTTGTACATGATGCCCACGAACACGCCCGTGCGGCTCCCCCTGAGCGCGTCCGGGTCCACGCCGGCCCGCTCGAACGCCTCCCACGACGTCTCCAGCAGCAGCCGCTGCTGCGGGTCGATGGCCATCGCCTCACGCGGCGTGATGCCGAAGAAGCCCGCGTCGAACCCGTCCGCGTCGTGCAGGAACCCGCCCTGCTTGGCGTAGGTCGTGCCCGGACGCTCGGGGTCGCTGTCGTACAGCTCCTCGATGTTCCAGCCGCGCCGCTCGGGGAACGCGGAGATGGCGTCCACGCCGCCTGCCGCGAGGTTCCACAGGTCCTCGGGCGAGGCGACGCCGCCCGGGTAGCGGCAGGCCATCCCGACGATCGCGATCGGCTCGCTCGACGCCTCGACCAGCCGCCGGTTCTGCCTGCGCAGCTGCTCGTTCTCGAGCAGCGCCGCGCGCAGCGCCTCGATGGCCCTGTCGGTTGAAGTAGCCATGACCGTCCTTGGTGCGTCAGGCGTCGGCCGTGCCGAGCGCGAGGTTGATGAGGTCGTCGACGTCTGCGGTCCTGATCGCGTCCAGAGCGTCCGCGGACGCTATGGACGCGTCGGCCGCAGAGCCGGTCGACGCACTGGTACTTGTGCCGGTCGGCGCGCCCGCGAGCTCGGCGAGCACGTCCAGCAGGCCCGCCTCCCGCAGCCGGGCCAGCGGGATCGCGGCGATCGCGGCGCGCAGGCCCGACTCGGGGTCGGATTCCTCCTGGCACAGCTCGGCGCGCAGGTGGTCGACGATGGCCGACGGCGTCGGGTAGTCGAACAGGAGCGTGGCGGGCAGCCGCAGCCCGGTTCCGGTGCTCAGGCGGTTGCGCAGCTCGACCGCGGTGAGGGAGTCGAGGCCCAGGTCCAGGAACCCGCGGTCGGGCGCCACCTGGTCGGGCGCGGCGTGCCCGAGCACGGCCGCCGCCTCCGCCCGTACGAACTCCAGGAGCAGCTCCGTCTGCTCCGCCGTGTCCTTGCCCGCCAGCCGGTCGGCCAGCCCGGCGGCCGCGGTCGTCCGGGTTCGGGCGGGGGCGAGGCCGCGCAGCAGGTCGTGATCGCGCAGGGCGGCGGTGTTGAGCTTGGCCGGGGCGAGCAGCGGCCGTCCGGTGGCCAGCGCGGCGTCGAGCAGGGCGAGCCCGGTGTCGGTGGGAATGGGCAGGACGCCGCCGCGGGCCAGCCGCGCGGTGTCGAGATCCTGGCCCATGCCCGCCTCCCACAGCCCCCAGGCGAGCGAGATGCCTTTCGCCTGGTGGGCGAGCGCGTCGAGGTAGGTGTTGGCGGCGGCGTAGTTGGCCTGGCCCGGGTTGCCGAGGAGGCCGGAGATGGAGGAGTAGAGGACGAAGGCGTCGAGGTCGCCGGTGAGCTCGTGCAGGTGCCAGGCGGTGTCGGCCTTGGTCCTGAGCACGGTGTGGAGCTGGTCGGGGGTGAGCGCGGTGATGGTGGTGTCGTGCAGGACGCCCGCGGTGTGGAAGACGCCGGTGAGGGGGCGGTCGGCGGGGATCGTGTCCAGGAGGGCGGCCAGGGCGGCGCGGTCCGAGACGTCGCAGGCCGCGATGGTGACCTCGGCGCCGAGTGCCGTCAGCTCGGCGGTCAGCTCGCTGGCGGCGGGGGTGCCGGGGCCGCGGCGGCTGGCCAGGAGCAGGTGGCGGACGCCGTGGCCGGTGATGAGGTGGCGGGCCAGGTGGGTGCCGAGCGCGCCGGTGCCGCCGGTGATCAGTACGGTGCCGTCCGGGTTCAGCGTGACGGGGGCCGCGTCGTGCTCGGCGGCCTTGGTCAGGCGCGGGACGAGCTGCTTGCCGTCGCGCACGGCGAGCTGGGGCCGGGTGCCGGTCACCTCGGCCGGCTCGCCGGCGTCCAGGAGGTGGAAGCGTCCCGGGTGCTCGTTCTGCGCGGAACGGATCAGGCCCCAGACGGTGGCGGCGGCCAGGTCGGTGATGGGGTCGCCGGGGCCGGTCGCGATGGCCCCCTGGGTGACGAAGACCATCCGCGAGTCCGCGAACCGCTCCTCCGCCAGGAAGTCCTGGACCAGGCGCAGCGTCCGCTCGGCCAGCGCGTGGGTGACCGTGAGGTGGTCGCCGTCCGTGCCGTGGCTGGGGACCACGATGACCGAGGGGGCGGGGCCGGCGTCCAGGAGAGCCGCAAGGTCCTGATATTTCGGTACATCGGGCATGGCCGCGTACGAGCCCAGCACCGCCACCGAGCCCGGCTCCGCGCCATCGGAGGCCGCGACCGGCTGCCAGGTGACCTCGAACAGCGAGTTCCGCAGCGCCGGCTCCCCGAACTGGCCGGGCACGATCCGGCGCGTGGCCAGCTCCTCCACCACGGCCACCGGCGCCCCGAACGCGTCGTGCACGGTCATCGACACGGCGTCCTCACCGGCGACGGTCAGGCGCACGCGGAGCCGGTCGGCCCCCGTCGCGTACAGGCGGACCCCGCTCCACGAGAACGGCAGCCGGATCGACCCGTCGCCGGTCAGCGCCAGCGGGTGCAGCGCGGCGTCCAGGAGCATGGGATCGAGGTCGAACCCCGCCCCGTCCCGCCTGACCTCCGCGTACACGTCGTCGCCGTGCCGCCAGGCCGCGTCCAGGTTCTGGAACGCGGGTCCGTAGTGCATACCGACGCCGGACAGCCCCAGATAGAGGTCGTCCAGGTCGATCGGGGTGGCGTCCTGCGGCGGCCAGGTGGTGGGGGCGTGCGGCGGCGCGGCCTGCCCGGCGGTGAGATGGCCGGTGGCGTGCAGGGTCCACTCGTCCTGGTCCTGCGTGCGCGAGTGGACGGTGAACGCGCGGCGCTCCTCCTCCGGCGGCTGGATCGCGAGGTTGAGCTGGTGGGTCGCGGTGACGACCAGCGGGGCGTGCAGGGTGAGCTCGCCGATCCGGTCGGACCCGACGTGCGCGGCGGCGTGCAGGAGCAGGTCCACGAACGCGGTGCCGGGCAGGATGACGGTGTCGTGGACGGCGTGGTCGGCGACCCAGGGCTGCTCGTCCCGGGTGACGCGGCCGGTGAACAGGTGGCTGCCGTCGGGCAGGTCGGCCGTGGCGTGCAGCATGGGATGGGTGGTGGCCGCCAGCCCGAGACTGGCGGGGTCGCCGCCGGTGGCGGTGCTGTTGAGCCAGTACCTGTCCCGCTGGAAGGCGTAGGTGGGCAGCGCCACGGAGCGGGCGCCGGGGTAGAGGGTCGCCGGGTTCGCGCGGAGCTGGGCCAGGGCGGTGGCCAGGGTGGTCGTCTCCGGCTTGCGCTGGCTCCTGGTCGGGATGGCGTGGCCGACCTGGGTGGCCGCGAGCGGCGTGAGCGTGGCGTCGGGCCCCAGCTCCAGGTACGTGGTCACGCCCAGCCCGTGCAGGGTGAACAGGGTGTCGGCGAAGCGGACCGGCTCCAGCAGGTGCTGCGTCCAGTAGTCGGCGGTCTGCAGCTCGGCGCCGGTCGCCAGATCGCCGGTGAGGTTGCAGACGATCGGGATGGCGGGCGGCCGGTAGTCGAAGTCCTCCAGCGCCCGGGTGAGCCGGGAGGCGATCGGCACCATCTCGGTGGAGTGGAAGCCGAGCTGGACGTTGAGCGGGCGGGTCTTGTACCCGGCCTCGGCCAGGGTCGCGGTCAGCGCCCGTACGGCCTCCCCGCTGCCGGAGACGACCAGCGAGCTGGGCGTGTTGACGGCGGCGATGGACACCTCAGGAGTCAGATAGGCCTGCAGCTGCTGCTCGCTGATGGTGACCGCGGTCATGGCGCCGTCCGGCGGGAGCGTGGCCATCAGGGCGGCCCTGGTGGTGACCATGCGGGCCGCGTCTTCCAGGTTGAGCACGCCGGCCAGGTGGGAGGCGGTGATCTCGCCGAGCGAGTGCCCGGCCAGGTAATCGGGGGTGATGCCGTGGTGGGTGAGCAGCCGGTGCAGGGCGATCTGGAAGGCGAAGACGGCCGGCTGGGTGTAGCGGGTGTCGTTGAGCTCCTCCGTGCAGGCCGCGTCGAACATGATCGTCTTCAGCGGCCGTTCCAGGTGGGCGTCCAGCGCCGCGCACACTTCGTCGAGCGCGTCGGCGAAGACGGGGTGGGTGCGGTAGAGGTCGGCACCCATGCCGGACTGCTGGCTGCCCTGACCCGTGAAGAGGAACGCGGTCTTGCCGGGGGGCGGGGACTGGTGGTGGGTGAGGTTCGGCGCGGGCCGGTCGTCGGCCAGCGCGTGCAGGGTCTGCCGGAAGTCCTCGCGGGTGCTGCCCACCAGCGCCGCTTGATGCGGGAACTGGGCGCGGGCGGTGGCCAGGGCGTAGCCGACGTCGGCCGGGGACAGCTCGGGGTGCGCGTCCAGGTGGTCGGCCAGGCGGGCGGCCTGGTCGCGGAGCGCCTGCTCGGTCTTGCCCGACAGGATCCAGGGGATCGGGCCGTCGGCGGCCGTCGGCTCGGCATCCTCCTGGGGGACCGCTTCGAGGATGACGTGGGCGTTGGTGCCGCTGATCCCGAAGGAGGAGACGGCGGACCTGCGCGGCCGATCGTGCTCGGGCCAGGGGGTGGGCTCGGCGAGCAGGCTGACCGCGCCGGCCTCCCAGTCCACGTGCCGGCTGGGCTCGTCGAGGTGCAGCGTGGGCGGGAGCAGGCCGTACCGCATGGCCTGGATCATCTTGATGACCCCGGCCGCGCCGGCGGCCGCCTGGGTGTGGCCGATGTTCGACTTGACCGACCCCAGCCATAGCGGGACCTCGCGGTCCTGGCCGTAAGTGGCGAGGAGGGCCTGGGCTTCGATGGGGTCGCCCAGCGTGGTGCCGGTGCCGTGGGCTTCGACGGCGTCCACGTCGGCGGGGGTGAGGCAGGCGTTCGCGAGGGCCTGGCGGATGACGCGCTGCTGGGACGGGCCGTTGGGTGCGGTGAGCTGGCTGCTGCGGCCGTCCTGGTTGATCGCGCTGCCCCGGACGATCGCCAGCACCGGATGGCCGTTGGCGCGGGCGTCGGACAGCTTCTCCAGGAGGAGCAGACCCGCGCCCTCGCCCCAGGCCACGCCGTCGGCCGTGTCGGAGAAGCTCTTGCACCGCCCGTCGGCCGCGAGCCCGCGCTGGCGGCTGAACTCGACGAAGATGCTCGGCGTGGCCATCACGGTCGCGCCGCCGGCCAGCGCCAGGTCGCATTCCCCGTTGCGCAGCGCCTGCGCGGCCAGGTGCATGGCGACCAGGGACGAGGAGCAGGCCGTGTCGATCGTGACGGCCGGGCCCTCGAAGCCGAAGGTGTAGGAGATGCGCCCCGACGCCACGCTGCTCGCGCTGCCGGTGCTGAGATAGCCCTCGAACTCGCTCGGCGACTGCTGGAACATCCGGGTCGCGTAGTCGTCGTACATGATCCCGGCGAACACGCCCGTGGCGCTGCCGCGCAGCGTGGCCGGGTCGATGCCGGCCCGTTCGATGGCCTCCCAGGCGGTCTCCAGGAGAAGACGCTGCTGGGGGTCGATGGCGGTGGCCTCGCGCGGGCTGATGCCGAAGAACGCCGGGTCGAACCGGTCGGCGTCGTACAGGAAGCCGCCGCGGGAGGCGTAGCTCTTGCCGAGGGCGTCGGGGTCGGGGTCGTACAGGTCGGCCAGCGGCCAGCCGCGATTGTCGGGGAACGGCCCCGTCGCGTCGGCGGCCTCCGTGACCAGCCGCCACAGGTCCTCGGGCGAGTCGACGTCGCCCGGGTAGCGGCAGGCCATGCCGACGATGGCGATCGGGTCGTCGCCGGCGACCGCGGCACGCGCGGCGGCGACGGGGGCCGCTGTGGTCGTGGCGACGAGGATGCCGCGCAGGTGCGCCGCGAGGGCCGCGGAGCTCGGGTAGTCGAACAGGATCGTGGCGGGCAGCCGCAGCCCGGTGGCGGCGTTGAGCCGGTTGCGCAGCTCGACCGCCATCAGCGAGTCGAGTCCCACGTCGAGGAAGCCGCCGTCGGGGTCGACGGTGGTGCCCGGCGCGTACCCGAGCACTTCGCGGAGCCGGCCGGTCACCAGGTCGAGCAGGAACCGTTCCTGCTCGGCCGCGCCCAGGCCGGCGAGCCGGTCGGTCACCGATCCCGTGCTCTGCCGGGTGGCCGCGCCACGGCGGGCGGCGGGCCGGACCAGGCCGCGCAGCAGGTCGTGATCGCGTACGGCCGAGGTGTTCAGCTTGGCGGGGACGACGAGGGGACGGCCGGTGGCCAGCGCGGTGTCGAGGAGGGCGAGCGCGGTGTCGGCGGGCATGGGGAGGAGGCCGCTCCTGGCCATCCTGGTGGTGTCGAGCGACTCGCCCATGCCGGTGTCCCAGAGGCCCCAGGCCAGCGACGTGGCCTTGCCGAGGTGGGCGAGGGCGTCGAGATAGGTGTTGGCGGCGGCGTAGTTCGCCTGGCCCGGGCCGCCGAGCAGCCCGGCGATCGAGGAGTACAGGACGAACGCGTCCAGGTCGCCGGTCAGCTCGTGCAGATGCCAGGCCGGGTCCGCCTTCGCGCGGAGCACGGTGTGGAGCTGGTCGGGGGTGAGGCTGGTGACGGTGGCGTCCTGCAGCACGCCGGCCGTGTGGAAGATGGCCGTGAGCGGGTGCTCGGCCGGGATGGTGTCGAGCAGGGCGGCCAGGGCGTCGCGGTCGGCGGTGTCGCAGGCGGCGATCGTGATCTGCGCGCCGAGCGACACCAGGTTGGCGATGCCGGGGGCGTCGGGGCCGCGGCGGCTGGCCAGGAGCAGGTGGCGGATGCCGTAGTGGGTGACGAGGTGGCGGGCCAGGTGGGTGCCGAGCGCGCCGGTGCCGCCGGTGATCAGTACGGTGCCGTCCGGGTCCAGCGTGACGGGGGCCGCGCCGGGTCCCGTCACCTTGGTCAGGCGCGGGACGAGCCGTCTGCCGTCACGCACCGCCACCTGCGGCTCCGCCGGGACGGTCACCTGCCGGGGCTCGTCGGTGTCCACGAGGTGGAAGCGTCCCGGGTGCTCGCTCTGCGCCGAGCGGACCATGCCCCAGACGGTGGCGGCGGCCAGGTCGGTGATCGGGTCGCCGGGGCCGGTCGCGATGGCCCCCTGGGTGACGAAGACCATCCGCGAGTCCGCGAACCGCTCATCGGCCAGGAACTCCTGGAGCAGCCGCAGCGTCCGCTCGGCCAGCGCGTGGGTGGCTTCGAGGTGGTCGCCCGCCGAGCCGTGGCTGGGGACGACGATGATATCGGCGGGGTCCTCCAGTGCGGCCAGGTCGCCGTCGAGCACGACCCACGGGGCGGGGTCGGCGTCCGCGGCCGTCTCGGTCCACTCGACCTGGTAGACCGGGTCCGACGCCGGCCGGCCGGCGGTGACGGGCCGTCCCGTCAGCGACTCGATCTCCGCGACGACCGCGCCGTCCCGATCGTGCAACGTCAGCGCCGCGGTCTCCGCACCGGTACGCCGGATGCGCACCCGCGCCGCGGTGACCCCGGTCGCGTGCAGCGCGATCCCCGTCCACGCGAACGGCATCCGGGCGGCGCCGAACCCGTCGTCGCCGTCCTGGATCGCCAGCACGGCGGGGTGCAGCGCGGCGTCCAGGAGCGCCGGGTGGATGGCGTGCCGCGACACGTCCGCGTCCTCGGGCAGCGCGACCTCGGCGTAGACGGTCTCCCCGTCCCGCCAGATGGCCCCGACCCCCTGGAACAGCGGCCCGTACTGCAGGCCGGTGAGCGACAGGTGCGCGTAGAGGTCGTCGATGTCCACGCTCGACGCGCCCTCGGGCGGCCAGGTGGCCAGGACCTCAGGCGCAGCCGCCCCGTCGATGCCGAGATGGCCGGTGGCGTGGTGGGTCCACTCGTCGTCGTCCTGGGTCCTGGAGTGGACGGTGAACGCGCGGCGGTCGTCGTCGGCCGGCTGGACGGTGAGGTTGAGCTGGTGGGTGGCGGTGACGACCAGGGGCGCGTGCAGAGTGAGCTCGTCGATCTGGTCGTAGCCGATGTGGTGCGCGGCGTGCAGGAGCAGGTCCACGTAGGCGGTGCCGGGCAGGATGACGGCGTCGTGGACGGCGTGGTCGGCGACCCAGGGCTGGTCGTGCGGGGTGATGCGGCCGGTGAACAGGTAGCCGTCGTCGGGGAGCCGGGTCACGGCCCGCAGGACGGAATGCTCGACCGCCTGCATGCCGGTGGCGGTCAGGTCGGTGCTGGTCGTGGTGAGCCAGTACGACTGCTGCTGGAAGGCGTAGGTGGGCAGCGTGGTGGAGCGGGCGCCCGGGTAGAGGGCGCCGGGGTTCGTGGAGAGCTGGGCCAGGGCGGCGGCCAGGGTGGCGGTCTCCGGTGCGCGCTGGCTCCTGGTGGGGATGGCGTGGCCCGCCTGGGCGGCCAGGGGGGTGAGCGTGGCGTCCGGCCCGAGTTCGAGGTACGTGGTCACGCCGAGGTCGCCGAGGGTGGTGAGGGTGTCGGCGAAGCGGACGGGGCGGAGGAGGTGCTGGGTCCAGTACGCGGCGGTTTGCAGGTCGTTTTCGGCGGCCAGCTCGCCCGTGAGGTTGCAGACGATCGGGACCGTGGGTGGCTGGTAGTCGAAGTCGTTGAGCGCTTGGGTGAGTTGGTCGGCGATGGGTTCCATCTGGGTGGAGTGGAAGCCGTTTTGGACCTTGAGGGGCCGGGTTTTGTAGCCCGCCTCAGCCAATGTCGCGGTGAGGGCCTGGACGGCGGTTTTGTGGCCGGAGATGACGAGGGAGGTGGCGGTGTTGATGGCGGCGATGGAGACGTCGGGGGTGAGGTAGGGCTGGAGGTCTTGTTCGGTGATGGTGACGGCGGTCATGGCGCCGTCCGGGGGGAGGCTGGCCATCAATGCCGCTCGGGTGGTGACCATGCGGGCGGCGTCTTGGAGGTTGAGGACGCCTGCGAGGTGGGCGGCGGTGATCTCGCCGAGGGAGTGGCCTGCGTAGTAGTCGGCGGTGATGCCGTGGTGGGTGAGCAGGCGGTGCAGGGCGATTTGGAAGGCGAAGATGGCGGGCTGGGTGTAGCGGGTGTCGTTGAGTACGTCGGTGTCGGTGAACATGACGGTTTTGAGCGGCCGGTCGAGGTGCGGGTCTACTACGGCGCACACTTCGTCGAGCGCTTCGGCGAAGACGGGCTGGGTGCGGTAGAGGTCGGCGCCCATGCCGGCTTGCTGGCTGCCTTGGCCGGTGAACAGGAACGCGGTCTTGCCTGGTGGCACGGTGGTGGGCTGGGGTAGGGCGTCGAGCTGGGCGAGGAGTTCTTCGCGGGTGGCGCCGACGACGGTGGCGCGGTAGGGGAAGCGGGTGCGGGTGGCCAGGCTGTAGCCGATGTCGGCCGGGGACAGCTCGGGGTGTGTGCGCACGTGTTCGGCCAGGCGGGTGGCCTGGTCGCGGACGGCCTGCTCGGTCTTGCCCGACAGCGTCCACGGGATCGGGCCGTCGGCGGCCGTCGGCTCGGCCTCGTCCTGGGGGACCGCTTCGAGGATGAGGTGGGCGTTGGTGCCGCTGATCCCGAAGGAGGACACGGCCGACCTGCGCGGCCGATCGTGCTCAGGCCACGGGGTGGGCTCGGTGAGGAGGCTGACCGAGCCGGCCGTCCAGTCCACGTGGTGGCTGGGAGCGTCCACGTGCAAGGTCTTGGGCAGCAGGCCGTACCGCATGGCCTGGACCATCTTGATGACCCCGGCCACCCCGGCGGCGGCCTGCGTGTGGCCGAGGTTGGACTTGACCGAGCCGAGCCAGAGCGGGGTCTCCCTGTTCTGGCCGTAGGCGGCGAGCAGGGCCTGGGCCTCGATGGGGTCACCCAGCATCGTGCCCGTGCCGTGCGCCTCCACCGCGTCGATGTCGCTCGGCGCGAGGCGGGCGACGGCCAGCGCCTGACCGATCAGGCGCTGCTGCGAAGGGCCGTTCGGGGCGGTGAGGCCGTTGCTGGCCCCGTCCTGGTTGATCGCGCTGCCCCGGACCAGCGCCAGCACCGGATGCCCGTTGGCGCGGGCCGCGGAGAGCCGTTCGAGCAGCACGAGCCCGGCGCCTTCGCCCCACGCCACCCCGTTGGCGGCGTCCGCGAACGGCTTGCACCGCCCGTCGGGCGCGAGCCCGCGCTGGCGGCTGAACTCCAGGAACATCCCCGGGCTCGCCATCACGGTCGCGCCCCCGGCAAGCGCCAGGTCGCACTCCCCGCTGCGCAGCGCCTGCACCGCCAGGTGCATGGCCACGAGCGAAGCCGAGCAGGCCGTGTCCACGGTGACCGCGGGACCCTCAAGCCCCAGCGTGTACGAGACCCGCCCCGACGCCACACTCCCCGCGATCCCGGTCAGCAGATACCCGGCCGACGACTCGGGACCGACGTCGCACAGCGTCGCGTACTCCTGCCCGGCGAACCCCGCGAACACCCCGGTACGGCTGCCGCGCAACGCGACCGGATCGATGCCGGCCCGTTCGATCGCCTCCCAGGCGGTCTCCAGCAACAGCCGCTGCTGCGGATCGATGGCGACGGCCTCACGCGGGCTGATGCCGAAGAACGCCGGGTCGAACCGGTCGGCGTCGTACAGGAAGCCGCCCCGGCGGGCGTAGGTCTTGCCGGCGGCGTCCGGGTCCGGGTCGTACAGGTCGGTCACGGACCAGCCCCGGTTGCCGGGGAACGGGCCGGTGGCGTCCACACCGTCGGCCAGCAGCCGCCAGAGCTGCTCGGGCGAGGCCACCCCGCCGGGGTAGCGGCAGGCCATGCCGACGATCGCGATCGGATCGTCATCGACGGCGGGCGCGCGGGTCACGGCGACGGGCGCCGGCGCGGGAGCGGTGTCCGCGAACTGGTCGCGCAGGTGACCGGCCAACGCGTCGGCGGTGGGATAGTCGAACAGGGTCGTGGCGGGCAGCCGCAGCCCGGTGGCGGTGTTGAGCCGGTTGCGCAGGTCCACCGACATCAGCGAGTCGAACCCCATCTGCTGGAACGACCGCTCGGAGTCGATCGACGCACCCGAGCCGTGCCCGAGCACGGCGGCCGCCTGCTCCTTGATCACCTCAAGGAGGAAGCCTTCCCGCGCGCCCGCGTCCAGCGCCCCCATCCGGTCCGCGAGGGAGGATCCCCGCTCTCCGGTACGGCGTGCCGTACGGACCAGATCCCGCAGCACCGGCGCGATCGTCCCGCCCTCGGCCTGCGCGCGCAGCACGGAGGCGTCCAGCCGGACGGGCGCCAGGCAGGACCGCCCGGCGGCGAGCGCGGTGTCGAGCAGGCCGAGCGCGGTCTCGGGGGCGAAGGGCACGATGCCGGTACGCGACACCTGCGCCGCGTCCAGCGCGGCCCCCATGCCGGCCTCCCACAGTCCCCAGGCGAGGGACACGCCTCCATAGCGGTGGGCGAGGGCGTCGAGGTAGGTGTTGGCGGCGGCGTAGTTGGCCTGGCCGGGATTGCCGACGAGGCCGGAGATGGAGGAGTAGAGGACGAACGCGTCGAGGTCGCCGGTGAGCTCGTGCAGGTGCCAGGCGGCGTCCACCTTGGTCCGGAGCACGGCGTGGAGCTGGTCCGGGGTGAGGGCGTCGACGGTGGCGTCCTGGAGGACGCCGGCGGTGTGGAAGACGGCGGTCAGCGGGCGGTCGGCCGGGATCGTCCCCAGGAGGGCGGCCACGGCGTCGCGGTCGGCGGTGTCGCAGGCCGCGACGGTGACCTGCGCGCCCAGCGACTCCAGGTCGGCGAGGCCGGGGGCGTCAGGGCCGCGGCGGCTGGCCAGGAGCAGGTGGCGGATGCCGTAGTGGGTGACGAGGTGGCGGGCCAGGTGGGTGCCGAGCGCGCCGGTGCCGCCGGTGATCAGGACCGTGCCGCCGGGGTTCAGGGAGAGCGGCGTCGTGCCGGCGGGGGCGGCCTTGGCGAGGCGGGGGACCAGGAGCTTGCCGGCGCGGACGGCGGCCTGCGGCTCGCCGGTGATCCAGCCGTCGTGGCCGTTCTGGTCCACGTCGATGACGGAGAAGCGGCCCGGGTGCTCGTTCTGTGCGGTGCGGACGAGGCCCCAGACGGTGGCGGCGGCCAGGTCGGTGATGACGTCGTCGGGGGCGGTGGCGATGGCGCCTTGGGTGACGAAGACCATCCGCGAGTCCGCGAACCGCTCGTCGGCGAGGAAGTCCTGGATCAGGCGCAGGGCGCGTTCGGCCAGCGCGTGGGTGGCTTCGAGGTGGTCTTCGCCGGTGCTGTGGAGGGGGACGACGATGACCTCGGGGGCGTTCTCCAGGGTGGTGAGGTCGTCGAGCACGACGGACTCGACCGGCTCCGGTGCCGGCAGCGACGTCCACTCCATCCCGTAGAGGGACTCGGCGGTCGTGGCGACCTGACCGGCGGAGACCACGCGGGAGGTGAGAGTCCCGATCGTGGCCACCGGCGCGCCGGACGCGTCCGTGATCGCCAGCGCGACCACGTCCCTGCCGATCGTCGACACCCGTACCCGCAGGCTCGTGGCACCCGCCGCGTGCAGTGACACGCCGCTCCAGGTGAACGGGAGGCTCACCTGGCCATCGGTCAGCGCGCGCAGCGCGGAAGGGTGCAGCGCGCTGTCCAGCAGGGCCGGGTGGATGCCGAACTTGCGGGCGAGGTCGTGCTGGTCCTCGGGCAGGTCGATCTCGGCGTAGACGTCGTCGCCGAGCTCCCACGCCGCCCGCAGCCCCATGAAGGGCGGGCCGTAGTGGTAGCCGCGATCGCTCAGCCGGTCGTACAGGCCGTCGAGGTCGATCCGCGTCGAGCCCTCCGGCGGCCAGACGGCCGGCGGCGTGGCAGGGACGGGCTCGCTGGTGGTGAGGTAACCGCCGGCGTGGGGGGTCCACTCGTCCTCGTCCTGCCGCCGGGAGTGGACGGCGAAGGCGCGGCGGCCGTCGTCGGCGGGGCTGACGGTGACGTGCAGGGTTCTGGCGGTGTCCTCGGGGATGGCCAGGAACGCGTGGTGGGTGAGCTCGTCGATCTGGTCGCAGCCGATGTGGTGCGCGGCGTGCAGCAGGAAGTCGATGTAGGCCGTGCCGGGCAGGACGACGGTGTCGTGGACGGCGTGCCGGCGGAGCCAGGGATGGTCGTTCAGCGAGACGCGGCCGGTGAAGTGGTGGCTGCCGTCGGGGAGCTGGGTCGCGGTGTGCAGCAGCGGGTGGCTGAGGTTGCGGTCGCCGCCGGTCTGGGGGGCGGTGAACCAGTACGACTGGTGCTGGAAGGCGTACGTCGGGAGCGTGGTGGAGCGGGCGCCCGGGTAGAGGGGGCCGGGGTTCGTGGAGAGCTGGGCCAGGGCGGCGGCCAGGGTGGTGGTCTCCGGTGCGCGCTGGCTTCTGGTGGGGATGGCGTGGCCCGCCTGGGCGGCCAAGGGGGTGAGCGTGGCGTCCGGCCCGAGTTCGAGGTACGTGGTCACGCCGAGGTCGCCGAGGGTGGTGAGGGTGTCGGCGAAGCGGACGGGGCGTAGGAGGTGCTGGGTCCAGTACGCGGCGGTTTGCAGGTCGTTGTCGGTGGCCAGGTCGCCGGTGAGGTTGCAGACGATCGGGACCGTGGGTGGCTGGTAGTCGAAGTCGTCGAGCGCTGCGGTGAGCTGGTCGGCGATGGGTTCCATCTGGGTGGAGTGGAAGCCGTTCTGGACCTTGAGGGGGCGGGTTTTGTAGCCCGCTTCGGCCAGCGTCGTGGTCAGGGCCTGGACTGGGTCTCGGTGGCCGGAGATGACCAGGGAAGTGGCCGTGTTGACGGCGGCGATCGACACCTCGGGGGTCAGGAAGGGGCGTAGCTCCTGCTCGGTGATGGCGACGGCGGTCATCGCGCCGTCCGGTGGCAGGCTGGCCATCAACGCCGCGCGGGTGGTGACCATGCGGGCGGCGTCTTCCAGATTGAGCACGCCTGCGAGGTGGGAGGCGGTGATCTCACCCAGGGAGTGGCCTGCGTAGTAGTCGGCGGTGATGCCGTGGTGGATGAGCAGACGGTGCAGGGCGATTTGGAAGGCGAAGATGGCGGGCTGGGTGTACCGCGTGTCGTTGAGGGCCTCGCCGTCGGTGAACATGACCGTTTTGAGCGGCCGGTCGAGGTGCGGGTCTATTACGGCGCACACTTCGTCGAGTGCTTCGGCGAAGATCGGCTGGGTGCGGTAGAGGTCGGCGCCCATGCCTGCTTGCTGGCTGCCTTGGCCGGTGAACAGGAACGCGGTCTTGCCTGGTGGCACGGTGGTGGGCTCGGGCAGGGCGTCGAGCTGGTCCAAGAGCTCTTCGCGGGTGCTGCCGACGACGGTGGCGCGGTAGGGGAAGCGGGTGCGGGTGGCCAGGCTGTAGCCGACGTCGGTCAAGGACAGCTCGGGGTGCTCCCGGATGTGCTCGGCCAGGCGGGCGGCCTGGTCGCGGACGGCCTGCTCGGTCTTGGCCGACAGGGTCCAGGAGACCGGGCCGTCGGTGATCGAGGGCTCCCGGCCGGCCGGGGACACCGCTTCGAGGATGACGTGCGCGTTCGTGCCGCTGATGGCGAAGGACGAGACGGCGGACCTGCGCGGCCGGTCGTCATGGTCGGGCCACGGGGTCGGCTCGGTGAGCAGGCTTACGGCTCCGGCCTCCCAGTCCACGTGCCGGCTGGGGGCGTCCACGTGCAGGGTCTTGGGGAGGAGGCCGTACCGCATGGCCTGGACCATCTTGATGACGCCGGCCAGGCCGGCGGCGGCCAGGGTGTGGCCGATGTTCGACTTGACCGAGCCGAGCCAGAGCGGGGTCTCCCTGTTCTGGCCGTAGGTGGCGAGCAGGGCCTGGGCCTCGACCGGGTCGCCGAGGCTGGTGCCGGTGCCGTGCGCCTCGACGGCGTCGATGTCCGGCGGGGTGAGCTGCGCGTCGGCCAGCGCCTGGCGGATCACGCGCTGCTGCGAAGGGCCGTTCGGGGCGGTGAGCTGGCTGCTGCGGCCGTCCTGGTTGACGGCGCTGCCCCGGACGACGGCCAGGATGTCATGCCCGTTCGCCCGCGCGTCCGACAGCCGTTCGAGCAGGACCATCGCCGCGCCCTCGCCCCACGCCGTGCCGTCGGCCGCGTCGGCGAACGCCTTGCACCGCCCGTCGGGCGCGAGCCCGCGCTGGCGGCTGAACTCCTGGAACATCCCCGGCGCGGCCATGATCGTAGAGCCGCCGGCCAGCGCCAGCCCGCACTCGCCGTTACGCAGCGCCTGCACCGCCAGGTGCAGCGCCACCAGCGAGGACGAGCAGGCCGTGTCCACCGACACGGCGGGCCCTTCGAGCCCGAGCGTGTACGCGATCCGCCCGGAGGCCACGCTGACCGTGGTGCCCGTCAGCACATGCCCCTGGACGTCGTCGTTGCCCGGGTTCGTCAGCGAGACGTACTCCTGCGCAGAGACCCCCGCGTAAACCCCCGTCCTGCTGCCGCGCAGCGAGGTCGGGTCGAGCCCGGCCCGCTCGATCGCCTCCCACGAGGTCTCCAGCAACAACCGCTGCTGCGGGTCGATGGCGATGGCCTCGCGCGGGCTGATGCCGAAGAACTCCGCGTCGAACCCGTCGGCGTCATAGACGAACCCGCCCTCCCTCGCGTACGACTTGCCGAACGCGTCAGGATCCGGGTCGAACAGTTCGTCGAGGTTCCAGCCCCGCCGCGTCGGGAACGGGCCGATGGCGTCGACCTCGTCCACGACCAGCCGCCACAGGTCCTCCGGCGACCCGGCCCCGCCGGGGAAGCGGCAGGCCATGCCGACGATCGCGATCGGCTCGTGCCTGGCCGCCTCGGCCTCGGCCAGCAGCTGCCGGGTGCGCTGCAGGTCAGTGGTCACCCGCTTGAGATAGCCGCGAAGCTTTTCCTCGTTCGACATGGAATTCGTTTCCTTAACTCAGGACAGGCCGAGCGCGTTGTCGATGAAGTCGAAGATCTCGTCGTCCGCCGCAGACTCGATGCTCTGCGCGTTCATGGCGTTGTTCTGGGGCTCGTTGAGCTGGAACAGCAGCTCGCGCAGCCGGCTCGCGACCTCGGGTCGCGTCCCGGCGGGCACCGCGGCCAGGCCCGACTCCAGCCGGTCCAGCTCGGCCATGATGGGCTGCGTGGCCGGGGCGGCGCCGGCGGCCTGCTCGTCCGGCGCGACGACGCCGTCCAGGTGCTCGGCCAGGGCCAGGGGCGTCGGATAGTCGAAGATCAACGTGACGGGGAGCCGCGCTCCCGCCGCCGTGCCCAGGTTGTTGCGCAGCTCGACCGCGGTGAGCGAGTCGAGCCCCATGTCGAGCACGCCGCGTTCGACGTCGATCGCCTCCGGGTTCCCGTGTCCGAGGACCGCGGCGATCTGCTTGCGTACCAGGTCGAGGAGCACGTCCCTGCGCCGGTCACCGCCGAGCCCGGCGAGCTGCTGCCGCAGCGGCACGCTCGACGCGGCGGCCTGCTCCCCGGTACGGCGTCCCGTGCGGACCAGATCGCGCAACACCGGCGCGACCGTGCCCGACGCGGCCCGCGTGCGCAGGGCGGAGGTGTCCAGCCTGACGGGCGCCAGCAGGGAACGGCCGCTGGTGAGCGCCTTGTCGAGGAGGCCGAGCCCGGCCTCGATCGAGAGCGGGAGTATGCCGGTGCGGGCCAGGCGGCCGGTGTCGCCGGAGCCGAGCGTCGCCGCCATGCCGGCGTCCCACAGGCCCCAGGCCAGGGAGATGCCGCCGCGGTGGTGGGCGAGCGCGTCGAGGTAGGTGTTGGCGGCGGCGTAGTTGGCCTGCCCCGGGTTGCCGATGAGCCCGGCGACGGAGGAGTACACGACGAACGCCTCCAGGTCCCCGGTCAGCTCGTGCAGGTGCCAGGCGGTGTCCGCCTTGACCCGCAGCACGGCGTGGAGCTGATCGGGCGTGAGCGCGCCGACCGTGGCGTCGTCGAGCACGCCGGCCAGATGGAACACGCCGGTCAGCGGCCGGTCCGCCGGGATGGCGGCGAGCAGGGCGGCCAGGGCGTCGCGGTCGGCGGTGTCGCAGGCCGCGACGGTGACCTGGGCGCCGAGCGCTTCCAGCTCCTCGGTCAGCCCGGCCACGCCGGGGGCGTCGGGGCCGCGGCGGCCGGCCAGGAGCAGGTGGCCGACGCCGTACCAGGTGACGAGGTGGCGGGCCAGGTGACCGGCCAGCTCGCCGCCGCCGCCGGTGATGAGGACCGTGCCCTCGGGGTCGAGCGTGACGGGCACGGCGTCGGACTCGGTGACCTTGGCGAGCCGCGGGGCGAGCATCCGGTCGCCACGGACGGCCAGTTGCGGCTCCGAGGTGATGATCGGCTCGGGCCGGTCGGCGTCCACGATGGAGAAGCGGCCCGGGTGCTCGTTCTGGGCGGTGCGGATGAGGCCCCAGACGGTGGCGGCCGGGAGGTCGGTGACGGGGTCGCCGGGGCCGGTCGCGATGGCGCCCCGCGTGTTGAAGACCAGGCGGGAGCCGGTGAGCCGGTCGTCGGCGAGGAAGTCCTGGACCTGGCGCAGGGTGCGCTCGGCGAGGGCGTGGGTGGCTTCGAGGTGGTCGCCGTCCTGGCCGTGGGCGGGGACGACGATGACCTCGGGGGCGGGTCCGGCGGCCAGCAACGCGGCCAGGTCCGGATATGTCGGGACGTCGGTGGTGATGGTATCCGGGCCGACGACCGCCCACGAGCCCGGCGTCTCCACCGGGCGGCCCGCCTCGGCCCAGCGGGGCTCGTACAGCGGCTGCTGCCCGGCAGAGCTGGGGATCTGCTGCGCGGAGGTGCGCCGCACGATCAGGCTCTCGATGCTCACCACCGGCGCGTCCCACGGGTCGGTGAGGGTGATCCGCATGGTGTCGGGCGCGGTGTGCTCCATCCGCACCCGCAGCGCGGTGGCGCCCGGCGTGTGCAGCTCGATCCCGGTCCACGCGAACGGGAGCCGCACCTGGTCCTCGTACAGCAGGGTCATCGGGTGCAGCGCGCAGTCCAGCAGCGCCGGGTGGATGCCGAACCTGCGCGCGGTCCCGTGATGGTCCTCGGGCAGCTCGACCTCGGCGTACATGTCGTCGCCGGCCCGCCACGCGGCCTTCATGCCGCGGAACGGCGGCGCGTAGTGGTAGCCGCGCTCGCCCATCGACTCGTAGTGCGCCGCGACGTCCACCGCCACCGCGCCCTCCGGCGGCCATGCGGCAGGAGGCGTGACCCTGGTGGGCTCGCGGGTGGTGAAGCAGCCGCTGGCGTGGTGGATCCACTCCTCCTCGTCCTGCTGACGGGAGTGGACGGTGAACGCCTGCCGCCCTTCCTCGGCGGGACTGACGGTCACGTGCAGGACTCTCGCGGTGTCCTCGGGGATGGCCAGGAACGCGTGGTGGGTCAGCTCGTCGATGTGGGTCATGCCGACGTGGTGCGCGGCGTGCAGCAGGAAGTCGATGTAGGCCGTGCCGGGCAGGATCACCGTGTGGTGGACCGCGTGCTGGTCGAACCACGGGTGGTCCTTCAGCGAGACGCGGCCGGTGAACTGGTGGCTGCCGTCGGGGAGCCGGATCGCGGTGTGCAGCAGCGGGTGGTTCAGGTTGCGGTCGCCGGCCGGCTGGGGGAGGTGGTCGAGCCAGTACCGCTCCTGCTGGAAGGCGTAGGTGGGCAGGGGGGCGGGGCGGGCGCCGGGGTAGAGGGTCTCGGGGTTCGCGCGCAGCTGGGCCAGCGCGGTGGCCACGGTGATCGTCTCCGGCTTGCGCTGGGTGCGGGTGGGGATGGCCTGGCCGACCTGGGCGGCCAGGGGGGTGAGCGCGGCGTCGGGGCCGAGCTCCAGGTAGGTGGTGACGCCGCGTTCCTGGAGGGTGGTGAGGGTGTCGGCGAAGCGGACGGGGCGGAGGAGGTGTTGGGTCCAGTACGCGGCGGTTTGCAGGTCGTTGTCGGTGGCCAGGTCTCCGGTGAGGTTGCAGACGATCGGGACCGTTGGTGGCTGGTAGTCGAAGTCGTTGAGCGCTGCGGTGAGCTGGTCGGCGATGGGTTCCATCTGGGTGGAGTGGAAGCCGTTCTGGACCTTGAGGGGGCGGGTTTTGTAGTCGGCGTCGGCCAGGGTCGCGGTGAGGGTTTGGACGGGGTGTCGGTGGCCGGAGATGACGAGGGAGGTGGCGGTGTTGATGGCGGCGATGGAGACGTCGGGGGTGAGGTAGGGCTGGAGGTCTTGTTCGGTGATGGTGACGGCGGTCATGGCGCCGTCCGGGGGGAGGCTGGCCATCAGGGTTGCTCTGGTGGTGACCATGCGGGCGGCGTCTTGGAGGTTGAGGACGCCTGCGAGGTGGGAGGCGGTGATTTCGCCGAGGGAGTGGCCTGCGTAGTAGTCGGCGGTGATGCCGTGGTGGGTGAGCAGGCGGTGCAGGGCGATTTGGAAGGCGAAGATGGCGGGCTGGGTGTAGCGGGTGTCGTTGAGTGCGTCGGCGTCGGTGAACATGACCGTTTTGAGCGGCCGGTCGAGGTGCGGGTCTACTACGGCGCACACTTCGTCGAGCGCTTCGGCGAAGATCGGCTGGGTGCGGTAGAGGTCGGCGCCCATGCCGACTTGCTGGCTGCCCTGCCCGGTGAACAGGAACGCGGTCTTGCCGGTCGGCTGGTGGACGGTGAGATTCGGCGCGGGCAGGTCGCCGGCCAGGGCGCGCAGCGCCTCCCCGAACTCCTCGCGCGTCGCACCGGCCACCGCCGCCTGATGCGGGAACTTGGCGCGGGTCGTGGCCAGCGCGTAACCGACGTCGGCCAGTGACAGGTCCGGGTGCGCGTCCAGGTGGTCGGCCAGGCGGGCGGCCTGGTCACGCAGCGCCTGCTCGGTCTTGCCCGACAGCGCCCAGGGGATGGGGCCGTCCTGATCGGGCGTCCGGTGCGCCTGCCGGGCGGGCGGGGCTTCGAGGATGAGGTGGGCGTTGGTGCCGCTGATCCCGAACGAGGACACGGCCGCCCTGCGGGGCCGGTCGTCGTGCTCCGGCCACGGGGTCGGCTCGGTGGCCAGGCTGACCCCGCCGGCCTCCCAGTCCACGTGGTGGCTGGGCGCGTCCACGTGCAGCGTCCTGGGCAGCAGCCCGTGCTGCATCGACAGGGCCATCTTGATGACCCCGGCGACGCCCGCGGCGGCCTGCGTGTGGCCGATGTTGGACTTGATCGAGCCCAGCCACAGCGGCGTCTCCGGCTCGTGCGCCCGGCCGTACGTGGCCAGCAGCGCCTGCGCCTCGATCGGGTCGCCGAGCGAGGTGCCCGTACCGTGGGCCTCGACGGCGTCCACGTCGGCGGCCGTCAGGCGGGCGTCGGCCAGCGCCTGGCGGATCACCCGCTGCTGCGCGGGACCGTTCGGGGCGCTCAGGCCGTTGCTCGCGCCGTCCTGGTTGACCGCGCTGCCGCGGATCACCGCCAGGATGGGCCGCCCGTTCGCCCGCGCGTCCGACAGCCGCTCCAGCACGACCATCGCCGCGCCCTCGCCCCACGCCGTGCCGTCGGCCGCGTCGGCGAAGCTCTTGCACCGGCTGTCGGCAGCGAGCCCGCGCATCTTGCTGAACTCGAGGAACATCCCCGGCGCCGACATGATCGTGGCCCCGCCGGTCAGCGCCAGCTCGCACTCCCTGTTGCGCAGCGCCTTCACCGCGAGGTGCATCGCCACGAGCGACGAGGAGCAGGCCGTGTCCAGGGTGATCGCCGGGCCTTCGAGCCCGAGGCAGTACGCGATCCGGCCCGAGGCCACGCTGATGTGGTTGCCGGTCAGCAGGTAGCCCTGGATCCCCTCGTCGCCGGTGTGGCAGAGCGAGACGTACTCCTGGCCGACGACGCCCGCGAACACGCCGGTACGGCTGCCGCGCAGCGTGGCCGGGTCGATCCCCGCCCGCTCCAGCGCCTCCCACGAGGTCTCCAGCATGAAACGCTGCTGCGGGTCCATGGCCAGCGCCTCACGCGGGCTGATGCCGAAGAACCCCGCGTCGAACTGGTCGGCGTCGTAGAGGAAGCCGCCCTCTCGCGCGTACGTCTTGCCGATCGCGTCCGGGTCCGGGTCGTAGAGTTCGTCGATGTCCCAGCCGTCGCGGTTCGTCGGGAACGGCCCGATCGCGTCGGTCCCGTCGGCGATCAGCCGCCACAGCTCCTCGGGCGAACGCACCCCGCCGGGGAAGCGGCAGCCGACCCCCACGATCGCGATCGCGTCGGCGTCGTCGCCCTGCGCGACCGGTGCCGCCACGACCTCGGCCTCCTCGCCGATCTCCCCGACCAGCTCGTCACGCAGGTACTCGACCAGCGCGGCCGGCGTCGGATAGTCGAAGACCAACGTCGCGGGCAGCCGGATCCCGCTCGCGGCCGTCAGGCTGTTGCGCAGCTCGACCGCGGTCAGCGACACCAGGCCCAGGTCCTGGAACGTCCGCTTGGCGTCGACGCCCTCCGGGTTCGCGTGGCCGAGCACGGTGGCGATGTGGCCGCGTACCAGGCCGAGCAGCACTTCCCGCTGCCGGTCGGGGCCGAGCCCGGCGAGCTGCTGCTGCAGCGGCGCGCCCGAGCCCGCGGTCCTGTCCACGGTGCGGCGGGCGGTGCGCACCAGGTCGCGCAGCAGCGCGGGCGGCGCGCTCGACCCCGACGGGCGGGTGTTGAGCTTGGCCGGGGCGAGCAGCGTGCGGCCGCTGGTCAGAGCGGCGTCGAGGAGGCCGAGCCCGGTCTCGGCCGGCATGGCCAGCAGGCCGGTGCGCGCCAGGCGGCCGGTGTCACCGGCGTCCAGGGTCGCGCCCATGCCGGTGTCCCACAGTCCCCAGGCGAGCGAGGTGCCTTTTGCCTGGTGGGCGAGGGCGTCGAGGTAGGTGTTGGCGGCGGCGTAGTTGGCCTGGCCGGCGTTGCCGATGAGGCCGGCGATCGAGGAGTACAGGACGAACGCGTCGAGGTCGCCCGCCAGCTCGCGCAGGTGCCAGGCGGCGTCCACCTTGGCCCTGAGTACGGCGTGCAGCTGGTCAGGGGTGAGGGCGTCGACGGTGGCGTCCTCCAGGACGCCCGCGGTGTGGAAGACGGCGGTCAGCGGGCGCTCGGCCGGGATCGTCGCCAGGAGGGCGGCCACGGCGTCGCGGTCGGCGGTGTCGCAGGCCGCGACGGTGACCTGGGCGCCGAGCGCTTCCAGCTCCTCCGTCAGGCCGGCCACGCCGGGGGCGTCCTGGCCGCGCCGGCTGACCAGCAGCAGGTGCTGGACGCCGTACCGGGTGACGAGCCGCCGGGCGAGGAGACCGGCCAGCGCGCCCGTGCCGCCCGTGATCAGGACGGTGCCGCCGGGGTCGAGCGTGACGGGGACCGGGTCCGACTCGGCGACCTTGGCCAGGCGCGGCACGAGCAGCTTGCCGGCGCGGACGGCGGCCTGCGGCTCGTCGCTGATCCAGCCGTCGTGGCCAGGCTGGTCCACATCGAGGATCTGGAAGCGGCCGGGGTGCTCGTTCTGGGCGGTGCGGACGAGGCCCCAGACGGTGGCGGCGGCCAGGTCGGTGATGACGTCGTCCGGGCCGGTCGCGATGGCGCCCTGGGTGACGAGGACCAGGCGGGAGCCGGCCAGGCGTTCGTCGGCGAGGAAGTCCTGGATCAGGCGCAGGGCGCGTTCGGCCAGCGCGTGGGTGGCGTCGAGGTGGTCGCCGTCCGTGCTGTGGAGGGGGACGACGATGACCTCGGGGGCGTTCTCCAGCATGGTGAAGTCGTCGAGCACGACGGACTCGACCGGCTCCGGCGACGTGACCTCCTTCCACGCGACCTCGTAGAGCGGGTTCTCGCGGGAGGCGTCCATCTGCTTGGTCGACACGGCGCGCACGGTCAGCGAGTCGATCGCCGCCACCGGGGCGCCGGTCGGCGACGTGATCGTCAGCCGCAGCGTGTCCTTGCCGATGTAGTCGAGCCGGACCCGCAGCGTCGTCGCGCCGGTGGCGTACAGGGACACGCCGCCCCACGAGAACGGCACCAGCACCTGCCCCGGCCCGTCACCGCGCACGCCGCTCTGCGCCGAGTCGATCACGATCGGGTGGATGGCGCAGTCCAGCAGCGCCGGATGGATGCCGTACGCGCCGGGGTCGGCCCCCTCGGGCAGCGACACCTCCGCGTAGTACGACTCTCCCGCCCGCCACGCCGCGCGCATGCCGAGGAACAGCGGCCCGTACCCGAGCCCGGTCCCGGCCAGCCGCTCGTAGTGCTCCTCCCGGTCCACGGGGACGGCGCCGGCCGGCGGCCACTGGCCCTCGATGACGCGGGGCGCCTGCTCGGTCTTCGCCATGACGCCCGCCGCGTGCTGCGTCCACTCGCCGTCCTCCGACGCGTCCTCCGGACGGGAGTGCACCGTGAACGAGCGCTTGCCGTCGCGGTCGTCGGCCCCGATCACGAGCCGGACGCTGCGGGCCTCGCCCTCCGACACCGACAGGAAGACGTAGTGCGTCAGCTCCTCGATCTGGTCGCAGCCGATGTGGTGGGCGGCGTGCAGGAGCAGGTCGATGTAGCCGGTGCCGGGGAAGATGAGGGTGCCGTGGATGGCGTGCTCGGCGATCCAGGGCTGGTCGTGCAGCGTGATGCGGCCGGTGAACAGGTGGCTGCCGTCGGGCAGGTCCGCCGTGGCGTGCAGGATGGGGTGCTTCGTGGCGGCCAGCCCCAGGCTGGCGGGATTGCCGCCGTTCTGCGCGGGCGCGAGCCAGAACGACTGGTGCTGGAAGGCGTACGTGGGCAGCGCGGTGGGGTGGGCGCCGGGGTAGAGCGTGCCCGGGTCGGCGGGGAGCTGGGCCAGCGCGGTGGCCAGGGTGGTGGTCTCCGGCCTGCGCTGGCTCCTGGTGGGGATGGCGTGACCGGCCTGCGCGGCCAGCGGGGTGAGCGCGGCGTCGGGGCCCAGCTCCACGAACGTGGTCACGCCGAGCTCCTGAAGGGTGCTCAGGGTGTCGGCGAAGCGGACCGGCCGCAGGAGGTGCTGGGTCCAGTACGCGGCGGTGCGCAGGTCGTCGTCCGCGGCGAGGCGGCCGGTGAGGTTGCAGACGATCGGGATGGCCGGCGGCTGGTAGTCGAAGTCGTCCAGCGCCACGGTGAGCCGGTCGGCGACGGGCTCCATCTGGGCGGAGTGGAAGCCGTTCTGGACGTTGAGCGGGCGGGTCTTGTACCCGGCCTCGGCCAGCGTCACGGTCAGGGCCTGGACCGGCTCGTGGTGCCCGGAGATCACCAGCGACGTGGCCGTGTTGACGGCCGCGACGGACACGTCCTGGGTCAGGTACGGCCGGAGCTCGTCCTCGGTGATCGTGACCGCCGTCATCGCGCCGTCGGGCGGCAGGCTGGCCATCAGGGCTGCTCTGGTGGTGACCATGCGGGCGGCGTCTTGGAGGTTGAGGACGCCTGCGAGGTGGGAGGCGGTGATCTCGCCGAGCGAGTGGCCCGCGTAGTAGTCGGCGGCGATGCCGTGGTGGGTGAGCAGGCGGTGCAGGGCGACCTGGAAGGCGAAGATCGCGGGCTGGGTGTACCGCGTGTCGTTGAGCAGGCCCCTGTGCACGGCCTCGAACATGACGGTTCTGAGCGGCCGGTCGAGGTGCGGGTCTATCACGGCGCACACTTCGTCGAGCGCTTCGGCGAAGACGGGCTGGGTGCGGTACAGGTCGGCGCCCATGCCGGACTGCTGGCTGCCCTGCCCGGTGAACAGGAACGCCGTCTTGCCGGACGGCGGCGGCTGGTGGAGGGTGAGGCCGACCGCGGGCTGCCCGTCGGCCAGGGCGCGCAGGGTCTCCTCGAAGTCCGCACGCGTGGCGCCCACCACGGCCGCCTGGTAGGGGAAGCGGCTGCGGGTGGTGGCCAGCGTGTAACCCACGTCGGCCGGGGACAGCTCGGGGTGCGCGTCCAGGTGGCCGGCCAGGCGGGCGGCCTGGTCGCGGAGCGCCTGCTCGCTCTTGGCCGACAGCGTCCACGGGATCGGGCCGTCGGCGGCCGTCGGCTCGGCCTCCTCGTGGGAGACCGCTTCGAGGATGACGTGGGCGTTGGTGCCGCTGATCCCGAAGGAGGACACGGCCGACCTGCGCGGCCGGTCGTCGTCGAGCTCGGGCCACGGGGTGGGCTCGGTGAGCAGGCTGACGGCTCCGGCCGCCCAGTCCACGTGGTGGCTGGGGGCGTCCACGTGCAGGGTCTTGGGGAGGAGGCCGTACCGCATGGCCTGGATCATCTTGATGACCCCGGCGACGCCGGCGGCGGCCTGGGTGTGGCCGAGGTTCGACTTGACCGAGCCGAGCCAGAGCGGCGTCTCCCTGTTCTGGCCGTAGGTGGCGAGCAGAGCCTGGGCCTCGATCGGGTCGCCCAGCGTGGTGCCCGTGCCGTGCGCCTCGACGGCGTCCACGTCCGACGGCTGCAGTCCCGCGGACGCCAGCGCCTCACGGACCACCCGCTGCTGCGAGGGGCCGTTCGGCGCGCTCAGGCCGTTGCTGGCCCCGTCCTGGTTGACCGCGCTGCCCCGGACGACCGCCAGCACGCGACGCCCCTTGGCGAGCGCGTCCGACAGCCGCTCCAGCACCAGCACCGCCGCGCCCTCGGCCCACGCCGTGCCGTCGGCCGCGTCCGAGAACGGCTTGCACCGGCCGTCGGGCGCGAGCCCGCGCTGGCGGCTGAACTCCAGGAACATCCCCGGGCCCGCCATGACGGTGGCGCCGCCCGCCAGGGCGAGGCCGCACTCGCCGTTGCGCAGCGCCTGCACCGCGAGGTGCAGCGCCACCAGCGACGACGAGCACGCGGTGTCCACGGTGACCGCGGGGCCCTCAAGCCCGAGCGTGTACGAGATGCGCCCGGAGGCGACGCTGAGCGTGGTGCCGGTCAGCAGGTGCCCCTGGATGCCCTCCTCGCCGGTGTGGCAGAGCGAGGCGTACTCCTGGCCCATGACGCCCGCGAACACCCCGGTACGGCTGCCGCGCAGCACGGCCGGGTCGATGCCGGCGCGCTCGACCGCCTCCCATGACGTTTCCAGCAGCAGCCGCTGTTGCGGGTCGATGGCGAGCGCCTCGCGCGGACTGATGCCGAAGAAATCAGCGTCGAACCGGTCGGCGTCATAAAGGAAGCCGCCCTCTTTCGCGTACGTCTTCCCGATCGCGTCAGGGTCCGGGTCGAACAATTCATGCAGCGCCCACCCCCGGTTCTCCGGGAACGGGCCGATCGCGTCGACACCGTCGGCGACCAGCCGCCACAGCTCCTCGGGTGAGCCGACACCGCCGGGGAAACGGCAGGCCATGCCCACGATCGCGATCGGCTCACGCCTGCTCGCCTCGGCCTCGGCCAGCCGCCTGCGGGTGTGGTGCAGATCGGTGGTCACGCGCTTGAGATAATCGCGGAGCTTTTCGTCATTCGCCATCTGATGTTCACACCTTCACAATTACCGGGAGTGGTCAGCTCTCGTTCCCGACCATTCCGAGCTCGTGGTCGATGAAGTCGAAGATTTCCTCGTCCGTGGCGGACTCGAGTTTTTCCGTGGTGTCGTCGCCGAGAATCCGGTTCAGGCTGAAGAGGAAACTCCGCGTCTGGGACGCGATCTCGGCGCAGGTCGCCTGGTCGGGCGGGCTCTCGAGGATGGACGCGTGCAGCGCCTCCAGATCGAGGCCCGTGGGCGCCAGGTGGCTCTCGATGAACGCGACGACCGCGACCGGTGTCGGGTGGTCGAACAGCAGCGTGGCCGGCAACCGCAGGCCGGTCGCGGCGCTCAGCCTGTTGCGCAGCTCCACGGCGGCGGCCGAGTCGAAGCCGAGCCGCTTGAAGGCCTGCTCCATGTCGACGGCTTCCGGGGTGGCGTGACCGAGCACGGCGGCCACGTTCGCGCGGACGAGCCCGATCAGGGCGCGTTCCCGGTCGCCGGGGTCGAGCGAGCTCAGCCGCTCCGCCCACGACTCCTCGGGGCCGTCCTGCTCGCCGGCGGTGACCGGGGCTTCCGCCACGGCCGGCTCGACGAGGATCAGCCGCTCCTCGTCGCGGTCGAGCGCCCGCAGCGCCGCTGCCGCGACGATCCGCGCGGTCACGACGTCACGGGAGCCCCACACGATGGAGGTGGCCGGCAGGCCGCGCGAACGCCGCTCCCGCACCATCCCGTCGAGCACCGCCCCGGCCAGTGCTTCCCCGACCACACCACCCGCACCGGACGGGGTGGGCGGCTGGGGGGTGGCCGGTTCGCCGGTGATCCACGTGGCCGGGGAGATGACGATGAAGGCGGGTGGCGGCTGGGCCGGCGTACAGGCGTCGAGTACGTCCCTCTCGTCGGCCGTCAGCGGGCCGGTGACGAAGACGGCGGTCGGCGCGAGGCCGGCCGGCAGGTCGCCGAGGGAGACGCGGGTGGCGCGGTCGCCGAGGTCGGCGTCGAGTGACGGGTCGGCGGGGAAGCCGGCCAGGAGCACGCGGTCCGCGCCGTCCGAGGCCAGCCGGCGGGCCAGGTGCCCGCCGCACTCGGCGTCGCCGCCCGTCACGAGCACCGTGCCGGTGGGGCCCCGGCCCGGACGGGTGCCGGGACCGGTCAAGGTGGTGGGGACCAGGCGCCGGGACCGCGCGCCCGATGGGCTTACGGCGACCTGGTCCCCGTTGCCCGGTTCGGCCAGGATCCCTGCCAGGAGACCGACCGAGCGCTCGTCGAGCGGCGGGGGGAGCTCGACGACCCCGCCCCAGAGGCGGGGGTGGGCCCGCGTCAGCGCCGGACTCAGGTCCCAGAGCTGGGCCTGCGCCGGGCTGGGCGGGCGGCTTTCATCACGTCCGCCTGCCGCGCCACGGGTGACGCACCACAGACGGAGGTCGCTGTGCAGATGGTCGGCCAGTTGATTCGCAGGGGTGGTGGGCAGCAGGTCGAGGAGGGCGGGTACGTGGGTGGCCGGTCGGTCGTCGGACAGGGCGAGCAGGGACAGCACGCCGGACACCGGGGCCTCGTCCAGGGCGGCGGAGATGCCGCTCCACCCGTCCGAAGGCGTGATCTCGATGGGCGTGACGTCCATGCCCGCCGCCGCCAGCCCCTCGGCCACCGCGGCGGCGTACGGGGGGACGGCCGGGCCGGGCAGCAGGACCAGCCACCTGCCGCCGGCCCGGCCCCTGGGGGAGGGAAGCCTGGTCCAGGAGAGCCGGTGCGCCCAGCGCTCCAGTTCGCTCGCGTCGTCCTGCCGCTGGTGCCACTCCGTCAGCGCGGGCAGCACGGTGTCCAGCGCCTGGCGGCCCCGTTCGTCGAGGCCGAGGGTCCTGGCCAGGGTCGCCGCGTCGGCGCCGGCCACGGCGGGCCACCAGCCCGCGTCGGTGCGGCGGGGCGGAGCGTCCGCGGGCCAGTGGCGTTCGCGCTGGAACGCGTACGTGGGCAGCGGCACGCGGCGGGCGCCGAGCGGGGCGAAGACGGCCTCCCACGACACCGCCACGCCACGGTCGTGGGCCTGGCCGAGCGCGGACATGTAGCGGCGGAGCCCGCCGTCGTTCCTGCGCAGGGTGCCGATGGCGGTGACCTCGCCGACCTCGCCGACCGCCCGGGCAGCACCCTTCCAGAGCGCACCCGGATGGGTCCGGCCGGTCCCTGCGTCGTCCGGGCGGGCCCCGTCGTCCCCCGGCGCGTTCGGGTGTGTGCGGCCGGATTTCCGTGCGTCCGCGTGGGTGTGGCCGTTGCCGGACGCGTTCCCGTGCGTTCGGGGGCCGCCTGTGGAGCGGACGCTGTCGGCGATGTCCTGGATGCCGGCCACCAGGAGCGGGTGCGGGCTGGACTCGATGAAGACCTGGTGGCCCGTCTCGATGAGGGCCCGGGTGGTCTGCTCGAACAGGACGGGCCTGCGCAGGTTCTCGTACCAGTACGCGGCGTCGAGGGTCGCCGTGTCCACCGCCGTGCCGGTGACCGTGGAGTAGAAGGCCACGTCCGAGGCGGCGGGCTCGATGCCGGCCAGCAGCCCGAGCAGCCGGTCGCGGATCTCCTCGACGTGTACGCAGTGCGAGGCGTAGTCGACGGGGACGCGACGCGCGCGGACGTCCTTGGCCGCGCACGCCGCAAGCAGATGGTCGATGCCCTCGACGTCCCCCGAGACCACGGTCGTCGCCGGACCGTTCATGGCCGCCACGCTGAGCGCGTCCGCCGGTCCGGTCAGCAGCTCCGAGGTCTCCTCGACGGGCAGCGGCACGACCGCCATCCCGCCCTTGCCGGACAGCGCCGACAGCGCCTGGCCGCGCAGGGCCACCACGCGGGCGGCGTCGCGCAGGCTGAGCGCCCCGGCGACGTACGCGGCCGCGATCTCGCCCTGCGAATGCCCGATGACCGCGTCCGGCTCGACCCCGGCCGAGCGCCAGAGCGCCGCCAGCGAGGTCATCAGCGCGAACAGCGCTGGCTGCACCACGTCGGCCCGGTCCAGCGGCGGCGCGCCGGGCTCGCCGCGCAGCAGGCCGAGCAGCGACCAGCCGGTGATCGGGTCCAGCTCCCGGGCGCAGGCGGCCAGGTGGCTCGCGAACACGGGGGACGACGTCATCAGCTCCGCCGCCATGTCCGGCCACTGGGAGCCCTGACCGGGGAAGACGAAGACGACCTTGCGGCGCGGCCCCGCGGCGGCCTGCTCGATCGCGCTGTCGCCGCGGGCCAGCGCGGCCAGACCGGCGCGGAAGCCGTCCAGGTCCTCGGCCGTGACCGAGGCCCGCCTGGGGAAGTGCGTGCGGGTGGTGGCCAGAGAGTAGCCCAGGTCGGCGGGTGCGAGGCCGGGGTGCTCGTCCAGGTGCGCGGCCAGGCTCCTGGCCTGCTCGCGGACCGCCTGGTCGGAGGCGCCCGACAACACCCAGGGAACCGCCCGCCGCCCCGCCGTCTCGGCGGTGGCCGATGTTCCTGGCTCGGCGGTGGTCCGTGAGGGGGCCTGTTCTGTGGAGGGGCGTGACGGGACGAGGGTTCGGGGTGGCTCGGAGAGGATGACGTGGCAGTTCGCGCCGCCCATGCCGAACGAGCTCACCCCCGCCACCAGCGGCCCCTCCGGCCACGAGGCCGGCGAGTCCTGCACCCGCAGGTTCAGCTCGCGCAGCGGGATGTCCGGGTTCGGGCGCTCGAAGTGCAAAGAGGCGGGGAGCTGCCGGTGGTGGATGCTCAGGACCGTCTTGACCAGCCCGGCGATCCCGGAGGCGCCCTCCAGGTGGCCGATGTTCGTCTTGACCGAGCCCACGGGCAGCGGATCGCCCGCAGGCCTGGCCACCCCGTACGCCGCACCCACGGCGGCCGCCTCGACCGGGTCGCCCACGCGGGTGCCCGAGCCGTGCAGCTCCACGTACCGGATGTCGGACGGCTGGAGCCCGGCCCGCGCGCAGGCCCGCAGCAGCACCTCGGACTGGGCGCGCGGGCTCGGCACGGTCAGGCCGTCGGTCAGCCCGTCGGTGTTGACCGCGCTGCCGCGGATGACGGCGTAGACGCGGTCACCGTCGGCCAGCGCCCTGGACAGCGGCTTGAGCACGACCACGGCGCCGCCCTCGCCGCGCACGTAGCCGTTGGCCCCGGCGTCGAAGGTGCGGCAGCGGCCGTCGGGGGACAGTGCGCCGAGCAGCGCGACGCTGGCGGTGGTCTCGCCGAGGATGTTCAGGTTCACGCCGCCCGCCACGGCCAGCTCGCACTCTCCGGCGCGCAGGCTGTCGCAGGCCAGGTGCACCGCGATGAGGGAGGAGGACTGCGCCGTGTCCACGGTCATGCTGGGCCCGCGCAGGTCCAGCGCGTACGACACGCGGTTCGCGATCAGCCCCCGGTTGAGGCCCGGCAGCGTGTACGGCGAGAACTCGCCCCGGTTGAGCACCAGGCCCGCGTAGTCGCTGGAGATCGCGCCCACGAAGATCCCGGTCGTCCCGCCCGCCAGCCCGCGCGGCACGATGTAGGCGTCCTCCAGGGCCTCCCAGCTCAGTTCGAGCGTGAGGCGCTGGTGCGGGTCCATCGCCACGGCCTCCCGGGGGGAGATGCCGAAGAACCCGGCGTCGAAACGGTCGATGTCGTCGAGGAAACCGCCATGCCGGACTCCGGCCTCGCCGGGCCAGCGGCCGGCCGGCACCTCGGAAACCGCGTCCACACCGTCGCGAAGCAGCCGCCAGAACGCTCTCGGGCCGGCGGCGCCGGGCAGTCGGCAGGACAGCCCGATGATTGCGACGGCCTCGGTGGCGGACGTGTGATCACTCGTCATCGCAGCGGGCCGTCCTTCGTGGTCGGGGATGTCCTGTCATCCTGGGCGGGGCCGCTTAAGCGGCCCTAACGCCCTTCTTTGCCCGTCATCCGCGCAGCCCGACGGTCGTCAGGCGCGCAGCCCGACGGTCGTCAGCCGCACAGCCCGACGGTCGTCAGCTGCACAGCCCGACGGTCGTCAGCCGCACAGCCCGACGGTCGTCAGGCGCACGGCTCTTCGCCGGTCAGCCGCACAGCTTGATGGTCGTGGTGAACCGGGTCTGGTCGGGTGCGGGACGGCCGACGAAGACGAAGTCGCGGGTGCCGACCTTGCCGCGCAGCCACCCGCCGGTGCCGACGGCGGTCATGCTCGTCGTCCCGCCGGAGATGACGTTCAGGATCGAGATGTTGGCGCCGCCGAACGTCGTCCCGCCGGCGATCTTCGAGGTGTACTGGAACAGCTCGAAGGGCTTGCCGTCGGCCGAGGCGTACACCACGAACTCGCCTTCCTCGGTCCCGACGAGCCTGCCGGAGGTGTCGTAGAAGTCGCTGTGGCTCTTCCCGTACTCGCCGACCCGGGTGGTCGGGTCGCCGTGGACCACGGTGGTGATGGTGACGTGCTCGGACAGGTCGGGGAAGGTGACGCACTTGCCGCCGGTCGCGGCGCTGGCGGGGACGGCGGCGCACGTCAGGGTGAGCGCCGCCGCGAGGGCGAGTTTCCGCATGTCGGTCGTTCCCTTTCAGGATGGAGCGGTGGGAGCACTCATCGTGATCGGGGCGCCTTAAGCCGCTCTAACGCCCTGACCGCCTTCAGCGCCGCATTGCCCGCCCTTCAGACCCGGTTGATGTGCTGGTCGCCCTCAGACTTCTCAGAGAGGGCAGCGAGCCAATGGAGATCATCGGACGCGGCTTCCTGGCGCGGAACCTCAGGTCCCGCGGCCGCTCCCATCCCGGAGCGGTGGTCCTGGCCGCCGGTGTCACCGACACGCGGAACGCGTCCGAGGCCGACTACCACCGTGAGTCGGCCTTCGTCTACGACTGGCTGCGCCGGTGCGGGCGCTGGGGCGAGACCCTGGTGTTCTTCTCCACCGCGTCGGCCGGCATGTACGGCGCGGAGGGGTGCCCGGGACGCGAGGACGGCTTCGTCTTCCCCGGCACCCACTACGGCCGCCACAAGCTCGCACTCGAACGGGCCATCGCCCTGTCCGGCGTGCGCCACCTCATCCTGCGGCTCGGCCACGTCGCCGGCCCGCACCAGCAGCCGCACCAGCTGCTCCCCTCCCTGGTGGAGCAGGTGCGCAGCGGCGTGGTCACCGTCTACCGGGGCGCCTGCCGGGATGTGATCGACGTGGCCGACGCGGTGACCATCCTCGACGAGCTGCTCGACAGCGGCCACACGGACGAGGTGGTCAACGTCGCCTCCGGCGTGTCCGTCCCGGCCGAGCTGATCGTCGATCACCTGCAGGAGCGACTCGGCCTCGCGCCGGAGCGCATCTACGTCGAGGCGCACGGGACCTACTCGGTCTCGCTCGCCCGGCTCACCCGCCTGGTCCCCGCCGTGGCGGAGCTGGGGTTCGGCCCCGATTACTACCGCTCAGTCATAGACCGATACGTGGAGGTCGCCGCTCATGTCTAGCATGCGAGTGCTGTTCATCCCGCTCGCGTGGCCGTCGCACTACATGCCCATGGCGACCCAGGCGTGGGCCATGCGCGCCGCCGGGCACGAGGTACGGGTCGCCGGGCAGCCGGGCGTCGTCGACGCGATACTCCGTTCAGGCATGACGGCGGTGCCCGTCGGCGGCGGCTACGACCTGCTGGCCGGGCTCGCCGACGTCCAGCGGCGGCTGAGCCAGCCGGCCAGCATGGGCGCGGCGCGACGGCTGTCGCCGGAGGAGCTCGGGAAGATCCTCTCCGCCCGGATGGCCCCGCACGTCAAGGCCGCCGAGGCGATGGCCGACGACCTGGCCGGGTTCACCAGGAGCTGGCGGCCCGACCTGGTCATCGCCGACCCGACCGCGCTGGTGGCGCCGCTGGTCACGGAGCCGGAGGGGATTCCGCTGGTCAGGCACCTGTTCGGGCCCGACGTCTCGCGGCACATCGGCTTCCCCGGCGCGGGCCTGCCCCCGGAGCGGTGGCCGGCCGAGCTCGTCGAGCTCTACAAGCGCTTCGGCGTGGTGCCGCGCGAGGACTACGCGGTCCACACCATCGATCCGTGCCCGGTCCCGCTGCAGGTGCCGGTGCCGGTGCGGCTGCCCGTGCGCTGCGTCCCGTACAACGGGCCCGGCGTGCTGCCCGGCTGGCTGCACGGCCCGCCGGCCAGGCCCCGCGTCTGCGTGAGCTGGAGCACGACCACCGCCGTGCCCGGCCTGCAGTCGCCCGACCAGTCCAAGGTGTCCGACATGCTGCGGGTGCTGGCGGGGCTCGACGTGGAGGCGGTCGTCACCGTACGGGACGGCGCGGCCTTCGCCCGTGAGCACGGCGACGCCGTACGCGCGGTCGAGAACCTCCCGCTGAGCCTGCTGCTGCCGACCTGCGACGCGATCGTCCACCACGGCGGCGCCGGCACCATGCTGACGGCCGCCTACCACGGCGTCCCCCAGGTGATCGTCGCCCCCGTACCCGACCAGAGCTTCAACGCGGACCTGCTGGCCGACACCGGCGCTGGCGTGTCACTCAAGGCGGAGTCGGCCGACGCCGGCGACATCGAGTCCGGTGTGGCCAAGGTCCTGTTCGACGACCGCACACGTGAGGCGGCGGCGCGGCTCCGGCAGGAGATGCTGGCGCAGCCCTCGCCCGCCCAGGTGGTCACCACCCTTGAGGAAACACTATGAAAGCTCTTGTCCTGGCCGGCGGCGCCGGCACGCGGCTGCGGCCGCTCAGTCACAGCATCCCCAAACAGCTCGTGCCCGTCGCGGGCCGTCCCGTGCTCTTCCACGGCCTCGACGCGCTGCGGGAGATCGGGATCACCGAGGTCGGCATCATCGTCAACGGCGTCGGCGCGCAGATCCGCGCGGCCGTGGGCGACGGCTCCGAGTTCGGCATGTCCATCACCTACCTGCGCCAGGACGACCCGCTGGGGCTCGCGCACTGCGTCATGATCGCGCAGGACTTCCTGGCCGGCGACGACTTCGTCATGTACCTGGGCGACAACATCTTCGCCGGCGGGCTGCTCACCCCGATGCTGGAGTTCCAGACGTTCCGTCCGGCCGTCCAGCTCGTCGTGACCAGGGTCGACGACCCCTCGCAGTCCGGCGTGGCCGAGGTCGAGGACGGCCGGGTCGTCCGGCTGGAGGAGAAGCCCAAGCAGCCCAAGAGCGACCTGGCGGTGACCGGCGCGTACTTCTTCACCGGCGAGATCCACGAGGGCATCCGCAACATCACGCCCAGCAAGCGCGGCGAGTGGGAGATCACCGACGCCATCCAGTGGCTCGTGGCCGCCGGGCGCGAGGTCAGGGCCCACGTCTTCGAGGGCTTCTGGAAGGACACCGGCAACATGGGCGACCTGCTCGACTGCAACCGCGCCCTGCTGGAGGGCCTCGTGTCCGACCAGCGGGGGAGCGTGGACGGCAGCAGTGAGATCGTCGGTCCCGTGGTCATCGGGGCCGGGGCCAGGGTCGAGGGGTCGAGGATCATCGGGCCCGTCATCGTCGGGCCCGGCTGCGTCATCCGCGGCAGCGACGTGGGACCGTACACGTCGATCGGCGCGGAGTGCACGCTGACCGACGCCGGCCTGCAGAACTCGGTCCTGCTCGACCAGGTCAACGTGCACGGCGTACGCGCCATCGAAGGCTCGCTGGTCGGCCGCTCCGCGCACGTGCGGCGCGGGCCGCTGCGCCTGGTCGTGGGCGACAACAGCAGGCTGGAGGTGCCGCTGTGAGGCTGCTCGTCACCGGGGGAGCGGGCTTCATCGGCTCCTGCTTCACGCGCAACGTGCTGGCCGAGACCTACCCCGGCACGGAGGGGGACACGGTCACGGTCCTGGACAAGCTGACCTACGCGGCCTGTCTCGACAACCTGCCCATGGGGCATCCCGACCTCACGTTCGTCAAGGGCGACGTCTGCGACGGGCGGCTGCTGGCCGAGGTGCTGCCCGGACACGACGCCGTGGTGCACTTCGCCGCGGAGTCGCACGTCGACCGCTCGCTGATGAGCGGCGCCGACTTCGCCATGACGAACGTCGTCGGCACCCAGACCCTGCTCGAAAGCTGCCGGCGGGCCGGCGTCGAGCGCGTCGTGCACGTCTCGACCGACGAGGTGTACGGCAGCATCTCCGAAGGCTCGTGGACCGAGGCGCTGCCGCTGGAGCCCAACTCCCCGTACGCCGCGTCCAAGGCGGCCAGCGACCTGATCGCCCGCGCGTACTGGCGCAGCCACGACCTGTCCGTGTCGGTCACCCGTTGCTGCAACAACTACGGCCCGTACCAGTTCGCGGAGAAGCTCATCCCCCTGTTCGTCACGAACCTGCTCAGGGGCCGCACGGTCCCGCTGTACGGCGACGGCCACCACGTACGCGAGTGGCTGCACGTCGAGGACCACTGCAGGGCCATCCACCAGGTCCTGACCAGCGGCGGAGCGGGCGAGATCTACAACATCGGCGGCGGCGCGACACTGACCAACCTGGAGCTGACCGGCCGCCTGCTGGAGCTGTGCGGCGCGGGATGGGACAGCGTCAGGAACGTCCCCGACCGCAAGGCGCACGACGAGCGCTACTCGCTCGACTCCAGCAAGATCGAGCGGACCCTGGGCTTCGCCCCGGCGGTGCCGTTCGACGTGGGCCTGGCGGAGACCGTCGCCTGGTACCGCGACAACCGCTGGTGGTGGTCACGGGAGGCGGCCGCCTGATTAGGGGTGGGTCTGGGGTGCCCCCGGACCGGGGGCGAACCGACGATTCAACTGGACGCACGGACCGAAAGCAGGCCCGCCTTCCTTCTCTCTCTTGAAAGGAGTTCACCCGTGTCTGAGCAGACGGCCACGGGCGGAGCGCCGGCCCAGGACAGCATCCCTGCCGGGCTGCTCAAGCTGGCTGGCGCCATCATGCTCGGTTCCATCGTGATGCAGCTCGACGCGACCATGGTCAACGTCGCGTTCAACACGCTGCTGAACGAGTTCCACTCCACGCTGCCCAGGATCCAGTGGGTGGGCACGGGTTACATGCTGGCCATGGCGCTGACCATCCCGGCCACCGGCTGGGCGGTCGGCCGTTTCGGCAGCAGGCGCGTGTGGATCGCCTCGATCGGGTTGTTCCTGGTGGGGTCGATGCTCTGCGGCATCGCCTGGTCGGCGGACAGCCTCATCGCCTTCCGCGTCGTGCAGGGACTCGGCGCCGGGACCATCATCCCGCTGGCGCAGATGATCCTCGCGACGGCCGCGGGCCCGCGCTATCTCGGCCGGGTCATGGCCGCCATCGGCATCCCCGCCATCCTCGGCCCGGTGTTCGGCCCCGTGCTCGGCGGCGTCATCGTCGACCAGCTGAGCTGGCGCTGGATCTTCTTCGTCAACCTGCCGGTCTGCCTGGCCGCCATCGTGGTCGCGCGCCGCGTCATCCCCGACACGCCGCGCGTGCCCGGGGCGAGCAGGCTGGACCTCACCGGTCTCGTCCTGCTCTCGCCCGGACTGGCCGTCCTGGTGTACGGGCTGTCCGAGGCGGCAGGAAAGGGCTCCTTCACCGATCCTCTGGTGCTCGGCACGCTGGTCGGCGGTGCCGCGCTCGTGCTCGGCTTCGTCGTGCACGCGCTGGTCACCAGGAGCGAGCCGCTGATCGACCTGAGCCTGTTCCGCTCGCGCAGCTTCAGCATGTCGTCGCTCGTCGTGCTGCTGACCGGCATCCCGATGTTCGCCGCGACCGTCCTCGTCCCGCTCTACTACCAGCAGGTACGCGGCGAGAGCCCGCTCGTGGCCGGCCTGCTGCTGGCCCCGCAGGGCATCGGCATGGGCGTCGCCCTGATCGTCGCGGGCGGGCTCAGCGACCGCATGGCGCCGCGCCCCATCGTGCTGAGCGGGCTCGTGCTGGCCGGGCTGAGCGGCGCGATGCTGCTCGGGCTCGGCCCTGACACCAGCACGCTGTTCATCAGCTCCGCGCTCATCCTCGGCGGCGCCGGGCTCGGCTGCGTGCTCGTCCCCGTCACGACGGCAGCCCTGCGCGGCCTGGACGGACCGGCGGTGCCGCGGGGCACCACGGCCGTCCGGATCTTCCAGCAGCTCGGCGGCTCGATCGGGCTCGCCGTGCTCATCGTGGTGCTGCAGCAGCAGTTCACCGCGCGCGCGGCGGCCGGCATGGCGGGCATCGCCGCGTCGTACGCCAACACCTTCTGGTGGGTGGTGGCGCTGGCGGCCGTCGCGGTCGTACCGGCGCTGTTCCTGCCGCGTACGGCCCCGGCCGCGCAGGCCGCGGCCAAGGAGGAAGCGGCCGTGTAGCCGCGCACGAGAAGGGGGGCGGCCCGCCGGGCCGCCCCCTCCTCGTGCGTCAGGTCACTTCCAGGGCGGCGTGTCGACCACCTCGATGACCGCGGCGGACAGGTTGATGCCGGGGCCGACGCCCACCAGCAGCATGTGGTCTCCGGCGCCGAGCCGGCCCGAGTCCACCAGGTGCTCGAACGACATGACCTGGTCGCTGGCCCCCATGTGGCCGACGGTCCTGCCGAAGTCCCAGGTCGTCTGCTCGGGACGCAGGCCGAGCGCGGCGGTGCCGCGATCGTTGATGGCCTCCTGCGACATGTTCATGAAGGCGACGCGGGTGACGTCGGCGGCCGTGATCCCGGCTTCCGCCAGGCTCTGCTCGACCGAGAGGAGCATCGTCTGCTGCACCTTCAGCAGCGCGGCCGGGTCGCCCTGGCCCGCCATGATCTGCTCGCGGAAGCGCTGGCTCCTGGCGTGCAGGTCCATCGCGCGCCCCACGGTGACGCCGGGCGGGAACATCGGCTCGCCGGCGCGGTGCACCTCCTCCGCCTCGGGGACGGTGATCGAGCAGACCGACAGCAGCCGGGCGAAACCGGGCTCACGGGTGAGCAGCACGGCGCAGGCCGCGTCGCCCATCATCAGCCCGGGGCCCGGGTGCCACCGGTTGATCATCGGTGTGCCCCAGTTGTCCGAGGAGACCAGCAGCGCGGCTCGCCGCTGCTCGTCGGCCAGCAGGTAGCTGGCCCCCAGTTCGAACGCGCTGAACATGCCGTTGCAGCCGTGCTGCAGCTGCACGCTCAGCGGCCGGCCCCCGAGGAGGTGGCGCTGCAGGTGGTACTGGGGCTGCCAGCCATCAGGGCCCTGGTGCCAGGAGTTGGCGTAGAGCAGCAGGTCCACGTCGTCGGCCTGCCAGCCGCCGCGCTTGAGCGCGTGCTGGGCGGCCTGCAGGCCCATCTCCGGCGCCGGTACGTCACCGGCGATGGCCGCGCCGGTCCATCCCTGCACCCCGACCTGGTCGGCCGGGAAGAGCCCCTGCGCGACGGCCCAATCGATGCTCACCGAGTCGGGCAGGTATACACCGAGCCCCCTGATGAACACATCTGTTGTCCGCATGTCCTCTCCTTTGTCGGATTTAAACAAATATCGCGATAAACGCTGAATGGCCGCTAAAAGCGGCCCAAATGGTTTGGTACGGGCTTAGGACGCCTTCAGCGCTCGGCACGACAGTGGGAACAGTCGGGCGGAATGGCATTCGCCCACGCATATTCGGATGATCGAAAGAGCCCGGTATGGATTTCGACCTGACCGACACACAGACCAAGCGCTACGACGACATTCTCGGCGCGGTGACGAGCCGGTTCGCGCGCAGAACCCCGGACAGCCCCTTCTCCAGGGACGACTGGGAAACGGCCGCCGACCTCGGACTGACCGGCCTGTGCCTGCCCGCGGAACACGGCGGGTCCGGCCTCGGCGCGCTGGACACCGCGTTGTGCCTGGAGGCCTTCGGGCGCGGCTGCCCGGACACCGGACTGGTGTTCGGGGTGGCCGCGCACCTGCTGGCCTGCGCGGTGCCCGTACGCGACTTCGCCGGCGCGGAGGTGCGCGACCATCTGCTGTCCGGCCTGGCCGGCGGCACGATCCTGGCGGCCAACGCGATGACGGAGGACGACGCGGGCTCCGACGTGGGACGGCTGAGCGCCACCGCGGTCGCCGACGGCGATCACTACGTCATCGACGGCGTGAAGTCGTTCGCCAGCAACGCGCCCATGGCCGACCTGTTCGTCACCTACGCGGTGACCGACCCGGCCTCCGGGTTCCTCGGGGTCAGCGCTTTCGCGGTCCCCCGGGACCTGGTGGGGGTCTCGGTGGAGGGGCCGTTCCGCAAGATGGGCCTGCACGGCTGCGCGGCCGGGCGGGTGACCTTCTCGCGGTGCCGCGTGCCCGCCGCGTACCTGCTCGGCTACGAGGGGCAGGGCAGCGCCATCTTCCAGCACTCCATGGGCTGGGAGCGGGCCTGCCTGTTCGGGCTCTACCTGGGCGTGATGCAGAACCAGATCGAGCGGTGCGTCGAGCACGCGCGCGGCAGGAAGCAGTTCGGCCAGAGCATCAGCCGCTTCCAGGCCGTCTCCCACCGCCTGGCGACCATGAAGCAGCGCCTGGAAGCGGCCAGGCTGCTGCTCTACCGCGCCTGCTGGCTGCTGGACCAGGAGGACCGGGGGCGCGAGCACGTGCTGGCCGCCGCCCTGTCCAAGACGGCCGTCTCCGAGGCCGCCGTGGCCAACGGCCTCGACGCCGTGCAGATCTTCGGCGGCTCCGGATACCTGGTGGAGACCGGGATCGAGCAGCAGCTGCGGGACGCCGTACCAGGTGCGATCTTCTCCGGCACCACGGAGATCCAGAAGGAAGTCATCGCAAGGGAGGTCGGGTTGTGAACCTGCACCAGCTCGTCATCGACTCCGCCGCGCGATACCCCTTGCGGGTCGCCGTGGCGGGGCCCGAGGGGGCGCTGAGCTACGACGAGCTCGACCGGCGGGCCGACGCGCTGGCGCACCAGCTCGCCGCCCTCGGGGTCGTACGCGGTGACCGCGTGGTCATCTGGGCGGAGAAGTCCCCCTTCGTCATCGTGGCCATGCAGGCCGTGCTGCGGCTCGGGGCCGCGTACGTGCCGCTCGACGGCATGATGCCGATGCACAGGGCGGCCATGGTGGCCCGCGACTGCTCGGCCAGGGTCGTCTGCACCACCTTCGAGCGCCTGCCGCTGATCTCCGGCGAGCTCGGCCCCGCGTACCGGTGCCAGGACATCGCCATGGACCTGGCCGACCTGGAGGACGTGACGCCGGTCAACGCGGCGGTCGGCCCCGACGAGCCGGCCTACATCCTCTACACCTCCGGCTCGACCGGCCGCCCCAAGGGCGTGTGCCTGAGTCACCGCAACGCCCGCGCCTTCGTGGACTGGGCGGTCGCCGAGCTGGCGGCCGGCCCCGACGACAGGTTCGCCAACCACGCGCCGTTCACCTTCGATCTGTCGGTGCTCGACATCTACGCGCCGTTCGCGGCCGGCGGGTCGGTGCACCTGATCCCCAAGGAGATGGCGTACGCGCCCAGCCAGCTCGTGGAGTTCGTGCGGCGCACGGAGATCACCGTCTGGTACTCGGTGCCGTCGGCGCTGATCCTCATGATGCGCGACGGCGGGCTGCTCGACGAGCCCGCGCCCCGCTCGCTGCGCGCGCTGCTGTTCGCCGGCGAGCCGTTCCCCATCGCGCACGTGCGCAGGCTCGCGTCCTGGACCGGGGCGCGCCTGCTGAACCTGTACGGCCCCACCGAGACCAACGTCTGCACCTACCGCGAGGTCACCCCCGACGACCTGCTCCGCGAACGTCCCGTGCCCATCGGCGCCGCCTCCTGCGGCGACGTCGCGTGGGCCGTCAGGAGCGACGGCCTGATCGCGCGGCCGGGCGACGAGGGCGAGCTGCTCATCGAGGGCCCCACGGTCATGCTCGGCTACTGGGGCGGGGAGCCGGTCAGCGGCCCGTACAAGACCGGCGACATCGTACGGGTGCTGGACGACGGCTCCTTCGACTACGTCGGCCGGCGCGACCACATGGTGAAGGTCAGGGGACACCGGGTCGAGCTGGGCGAGATCGAGGCCGTGCTCGACGCGCATCCCGAGGTCGAGGACGCGGCGGTGGTCGTCACGGGAGAGGGCATGGGCTCCAGGCTCGTGGCCGTCATCATCCCGTCGCCCGGCGATGAGCCGGGGGTGCTGTCGATCAAGCGGCACTGCGGCCAGCGGCTGCCCCCTTACATGATCCCCGACGAGATCCGCTTCGCGGCGGAGCTGCCGAGAACCGCCAACGGAAAGGTCGACCGGACCCTGCTCACCCAGCGTCTGGCCGAGCGGCTGCATCAGGCCATGTGAGGTGCCCCCTGATCTGCGGGGCTTCAGTTCGAAAGGAAAGAACGTGCCAAAGGACGAGCTCACTCAGCGACTGATCTCCTTCATCAGGAAGCGTTTCCTCGATGGGGACCCGAAGAACGAGCTGGACGCATCGACGCCGTTACTGGAGTGGGGCGTCCTTGACTCGCTGAACACGGCCGTATTGATCAACTTCATCCGGGACGACCTGGGCGTCACCATCCCCGCCCAGCACATCAGCGGCAGGAACTTCGGTTGCGTCAACGGCATCTCCACGCTGGTGGCCGAGCTCAGTGAGGCGGCCTGACGTGGGCATCGACTATGACGTGGCCGTGATCGGCGGTGGCCCCGCCGGGGCGACCCTGGCCGCCTACCTGGCCAAGGCCGGCATCTCGGTGGTCGTTTTCGAGAGCGAGGTCTTCCCCCGGCCGCACGTCGGCGAGTCCCTCGTACCCGGGACCACGCCCGTGCTGCTGGAGACCGGCGCCATGGCGGAGGTCGAGAAGGCCGGCTTCCCCAAGAAGTACGGCGCCGCCTGGACCTCCGCCGAGACCAGGGACGTGCCGCACAACGGCTTCACCGGCCTGACGCACGACTTCAGGAACGCCGAGATCCTCTTCAACGAGCGCGAGCAGACCGGCGTGGACCGGGAGTTCACCTACCACGTGGACCGCGGCCAGTTCGACCTCATCCTGCTGAAGAACGCCGAGAGCCTCGGCGCCAAGGTGTACCAGGGCGTCAGGGTGCTCGGGGCCGACTTCGACGACCCGGAGTCGGTCAAGGTGCGCGTCCGGATGGGCTCGCAGGAGGTCGGCATCGACGTCGGCATGGTCGTCGACGCCTCGGGGCGGCAGACGCTGCTCGGCCGCCAGCTCAAGCTCAAGGTGGCCGACCCGGTCTTCAACCAGTACGCGCTGCACAGCTGGTTCGACGGGCTGGACCGGGCGTCGCTGGCCAACGATCCCGAGCTGACCGACTACATCTTCGTCCACTTCCTGCCCATCAAGGACAGCTGGGTCTGGCAGATCCCCATCACCGACACGATCACCAGCGTCGGGGTGGTGACGCAGAAGCACCGGCTGCGGGCCGCGGGGGACGACCGGGAGAAGTTCTTCTGGGACTGCGTGTCCAGCCGGCCCGATCTGAAGAAGGCGCTGGGCGAGTGCGAGCAGCTCCGCGAGCTCAAGACGGAGGGCGACTACAGCTACTCCATGAAGGAGCTGCGCGGTGACCGCTTCGTCATGGTCGGCGATGCCGCCAGGTTCGTCGACCCGATCTTCTCGAACGGGGTGAGCGTCGCGATGAACAGCGCGCGGATCGCCTCGTACGACATCATCGCGGCGCACGAGGCGGGGGACTTCTCCAGCCACCGCTTCGACACCTTCGACGCTAAGATCCGCCGCGGGGTGCGGAACTGGTACGAGTTCATCTCGATGTACTACCGGCTGAACATCCTGTTCACCGCCTTCGTCCAGGATCCTCGTTATCGGCTGGACGTGCTCAAGCTGCTCCAGGGCGACGTCTACGACGACGAGGAGCCGAAGGCGCTGGCGGCGATGCGGGAGATCGTGACGGCGGTCGAGAACGACCCGGACCACCTCTGGTACCCGTACCTGGGCACGCTCCGCGCCCAGTCCCCGAACTGACCCCGCACTCCGCTCTGGCCCTTCCCCCCGGGGAGGGGCCAGAGCCTTTTCACGGGCTACGGCCGCCCGCCCGCACCGGGCCTTGGGGACTTCGCGCCCGGGGGCCCGGCGGCGCGCCTGGGGCTCGGCGGCGGCCGGAAGGGCGAGCATGCGGCCCCTCCCGGCACGTGCACGCGCCCGAGAGGCCGCACGAGAGCGCGTCCCACCGATGGCGACCCGACCGGCGACGCCGGACCGTCCCGGCGACTGCGGGCCGGCAGGCGTGGGGGGCTGTGGAGCGGTGGGGACCGGCCGCAGGCGGGCGCGTGGCGGCCCGGCGATGGCGGCCCGGCAGGCGACGCCGGAGCGCCCCGGCGTTCGCGGGCCGGCAGGCGTGGGTGCGAGGCCGTGGCGTGGCTGGGGACCCCAGCCGCAGGCGGGCATGCGGTGCCTCGCAACGTGGCGGGCTCGCAACGTGGCGGGCTCGCAACGCGGCGGGCCGGGCGGCCGGCTGGGCGTGGGAAAGAGGCCCGCGCAGCAAGCAGTCCGGCGGGGTGGCCGCCGGACTGCGGTGAGGCGAAGGGCCGGGAGCCCGCGCGGCACCGGGTCACGGTGTCCGTCGCGGGCGGCGGCGGGTTCAGCGGGGGCTGCGGATCCGGAAGGACCGGACGGCGATGACCAGCACCACGGCGACGGTGCCGCACATCACGGCGAACCCCGTCCAAGGCGCCAGCAGCCCCGGATCATCGCGTACCGCCATGATCCGGGTCCCCGCCGTCAGCGGCCAGTACTTCTCCAGCCAGGCCGCCAGCCAGTCGGGCAGCGGCGCGCTCAGCGCGGGGATGGCCAGCGTCACCACCGCCAGCAGCGCGATCGTCCCGGCGGTCGAGCGCAGCAGCGAGCCCAGGGCGAGCGCGAGCAGCCCGAGCACCGCCAGGTACAGCCCGGCGGCGGCCACGGCCACGAGCACGCCGGGCTGGCCGATGTTCGCGGCGGGCGCACCCTGGGAGGCGATGGCCGCCTGCCCGGCGAAGAACGCGCCGAACGCCGCCACGTCCCCGAACACCAGCAGCACCGCCGCCACCACCACGGACTTCGCGGCGAAGAGCCGGCCGCGCCGGGGGACCGCCGCCAGGCTGGCCTGGATGGTGCCGGTCGTGTGCTCGGAGGTGACGACCAGCACGGCGACGGCCGCGAAGACGAGCTGGCCGAGCACGAAGCTGGTCAAACTGGTGGCGGTCGGGTCGAAGGCGGCCTTCTCCTCCGCGCTCACGGTGGCGAAGTTGCGCACCATGCCGTAGCTGATCACGGCCGAGAAGCCGATCGAGTAGACGAGGCAGCCCCCGAGCAGGTACCAGGTGGACGGGATGCTGCGCAGCTTCGTCCACTCGGCCCACACGGCGCCGAACAGCGCGCGCGTGCCGCCCACCTGGGCCGGTGCGGCCAGAGCCGGTGCGACGCTCATCGGTATTCGACCTCCTCACGGGTCAGCTCCATGAAGGCCTCCTCCAGGGAGACCTGACGGGGCGTCAGCTCGTACAGGACGATGTCGTTGGCCACGGCCACGCCGAAGATCTCGGCGCTGTCCAGGTCCGTCACCACCAGCGTCTCGCGCTCGCTCTCGGTCGTCCCCGCGCCGCGGTCCTTGAGCAGGGTGGCCAGCTCGGACGGGTTCGGCGTGCGGACGAGCACCGACGGCGTCGAGTGCTGCTTGATGAAGTCCGGCAGCGAGGTGTCGGCGATGAGCCGGCCCCGGCCGATGACGATGAGATGGTCGGCGGTGAGCGACATCTCGCTCATGAGGTGGCTGGAGATGAAGATCGTGCGCCCCTCGTCGGCCAGTGAGCGCAGCAGCGTGCGGATCCACACGATCCCCTCGGGGTCGAGCCCGTTGACCGGCTCGTCCAGCATGAGGATCGGCGGGTCGCCGAGCAGCGCGGCGGCGATGCCGAGCCGCTGCTCCATGCCGAGCGAGAACCCGCGGCTGCGCTTGCCCCCGACGCCCTCCAGCCCCACCGTCTCCAGCACCTCGCCGACCCGGCGCGCCGGTATCCCGTTGCTCCTGGCGAGCCAGAGCAGGTGGTCGCGGGCCTTCCTGGCCGGATGCACGGCCCTGGCGTCGAGCAGCGAGCCCACCTGCCGCATGGGCCTGGGCAGCTCGCTGTAGTGGCGCCCGGCCACCGTCGCGCTGCCCGAGGTGGGCCGGTCGATGCCGAGGATCGAGCGCATCGTCGTGGTCTTCCCCGCGCCGTTGGGGCCGAGGAAGCCGGTCACCGTGCCCGGGCGGACGGTGAACGTCAAGTCGTCCACGGCGACGACGTCGCCGAAGCGCTTGGTGAGATTCCTGATTTCAATCATTCGGCCCTCATCCGTTATCTGGGTGAACGGTCGGATTTCGACCATAGGCCGGGTGGCCGGGCGGCTCAAGGAATATCCGGGGGACTGGGGATTTTTAGGGGTTACCGGCCGGTCCGGCTTTTCCGCTAATGCGACGCGAGAGAAAAGAGGGGGCGCATGACGCGATAAGGGGGCGTAGGGGTTGGTCGCGATAGGGGTCTCAAGGGACATTCGAGGTGGAAAGCCCGCGAATTTAGGGGAGTAACCGATGACGACAGTCCTGGAAATCGACGCGAGAGTGCCTGCGCTGCGCCTGGCACGCCTGCTCGACGTGGGCACGCCAGAGCCGCTGCACCCCCACGACGACAGCGGCGTGCTGGCGGTGAAGGGAGAGATCGACGGCGCGACCGTCTACGCCTTCTGTACGGACGCCACCCTGATGGGCGGCGCGCTCGGGGCCCCGGGCGCCGAGCGGATCGTCCAGGCCATCGACGCGGCCGTGGCCGAAGGAGCCCCGGTCATCGGCCTGTGGCACTCCGGCGGCGCGCGGCTGGCCGACGGGGTCGAGTCGATGGACGGCGTGGGCCGCATGTTCGCGGCGATGACCCGGGCCTCCGGCGTGGTGCCGCAGATCTCCGTGATCCTCGGCCCGGCGGCGGGCGCGGCCGCCTACGGCCCCGCGCTGACGGACGTGATCATCATGACGGAGGCCGGCCGGGTCTTCGTGACGGGCCCGGACATCGTGCGCCAGGTCACCGGGGAGCAGATCGACATGGCCGGGCTCGGCGGCCCCGAGGCGCACGGTCCCAAGTCCGGCGTCTGCCACATCACCGTCCCCGACGAGGAGGACGCCTACGTCAAGGCCAGGAACCTGGCCACGCTCTTCGCCAAGCCCGGCGAGTTCAACCTGGCGGCGGCCCCCTACGTGGAGGGCATGCGCGAGCTCATCCCCGCCTCGCCCCGCCGCGCCTACAACATCAAGCCGCTGATCCACACGATCGTGGACGACTTCGAGGAGCTCCAGCCGCGCTGGGCCGCGAACCTCGTCATCGGCCTGGGCCGGCTGGCGGGCCGGACGGTCGGCGTCATGGCCAACAACCCGATCCGCAAGGGCGGCTGCCTCGACTCGCTGTCGGCGGAGAAGGCCTCCCGCTTCGTGCGGATGTGCGACTCGCTCGGCGTGCCCCTGGTCGTCCTGGTCGACGTGCCCGGCTACCTGCCCGGCGTCGGCCAGGAGTGGGACGGCATCGTCCGGCGCGGCGCCAAGCTGCTGCACGCCTTCGCGGAGTCCGTGGTGCCGCGCGTCACGCTCATCATCCGCAAGTCGTACGGCGGCGCGTACATCGCCATGAACTCCCGCTCGCTCGGCGCCACCAAGGTCTTCGCCTGGCCGGGCGCGGAGGTCGCGGTGATGGGCGCCGAGGCCGCGGTCGGCGTCCTGCACAGGAAGAAGCTGGCCGCGGTCCCCGAAGCCGAACGCCCCGCACTGCGCGCCCACCTCGTCGAGAAGCACCAGGAGATCGCCGGCGGCGTGGAGCGGGCCATGGCGATCGGGGTGGTCGACGAGGTCATCGTCCCCGCCACCACGCTCCATCGCCTCGCCGAGGCACTGTCCCGCGCGCCGATGGCCCGCGGGCGTCATTCCAACATCCCCTTGTAAGGAGACGGTCATGGTCAAGATCCTGCTCATGGGCGGTCCGCCCTACCTGCCCATCGACCTGCGCGTGCAGCGGGTCTCGAAGACGAAGGTCAAGGACACGTTCAAGCTCCCGTACGGCGCCGGGTACGAGCACTTCAGGCACCGCGGCGAGGAGACCCACCTGAACGGTGAGCTGATCCCGGTGATGGAGTGGTACCAGCGGACCTTCATCGCGGAATGAGCCGCTCACAAAGCCGAAGCCCCCTGCAGAGCCGAAGCCCCCTACCGAGCCGAAGCCCCCTATAGAGAGAGATCCTCCCACCCGCCCGTCGCGCGCATCGCGCGGCGGGCTTTGGCGGTCCTTAAGCCCGCGCGGTCACGCTTCGAGCTACGAGCCACCGGAACGCGCTCGGACGAGCGACCGATCAGGAGAGCACGATGCCGTTCGCCATTCCCGTACCGCCGATCCCCGCCCACCCCCTCATGCTGTTCCTGCTCCAGGTGGGCGTGCTGCTCATGCTGGCGGTGGCGCTCGGCCGGCTGGCCGCCCGCTTCGGGATGCCCGCCGTGGTCGGTGAGTTGTGCACCGGCGTGATCCTGGGCCCTTCCCTGCTCAGCCACGCGTGGCCGGAGCTGCAGCGGGGCCTGTTCCCGCCGGTGGCCGAGCAGTTCCACCTCCTCGACGGTGTCGGGCAGATCGGCGTGCTGCTGCTGGTCGGCATCACCGGGGTGCACCTGGACAGCGGGCTGGTCAGGCGGATGGGCGCGAAACCGGCCTGGGTGAGCTTCTTCGGCATGATCATCCCGTTCGGCCTCGGGATCGGGACGGGGCTGCTGCTGCCGCCCGCCCTGGTCGGCGGCCAGGTGGACTCGACCGTGTTCGCGCTGTTCCTCGGCGTCGCCATGTGCGTCAGCGCGATCCCGGTCATCGCCAAGGTCCTGTTCGACATGAACTTCATGCACCGCGAGATCGGCCAGATCACGCTGGCCGCGGGCATGGTGGACGACGCCTTCGGCTGGTTCATGCTCTCGGTCGTCTCCGCGATGGCCACCTCGCAGCTACGGGCGGGGTCGGTCGTGCTCTCGCTGGCCACCATGGGCGCGGTGGTCGCCGTGGCGATCGCGCTGGGCCGCCCGCTCACCCGGCGCGTCTACGAGATGGCGGACCGCTCGCCGGACACCTGGCTGCCGATCCCCATCACCGTGGTGCTCATCCTGCTGTGCGCGGCGGGCACGCACGCGCTGGGCATGGAGGCCATCTTCGGCGCGTTCCTGTGCGGCATCCTGATCTCCGGTCACGGCAAGGGCATCGTCACCAAGCTGGCGCCGCTGCGCACGATCGTGCTCGGCGTGTTCGCCCCGATCTTCTTCGCGACCGCCGGGCTGCGCATGGACCTGACCGCGCTCGGCCGCGGGGACGTGCTGGCGATGGCCGTGGTGGTGCTCGCCATCGCGATCGCAGGCAAGTTCGCCGGCGCCTACATCGGCGCCCGGGTGGCGCGCATGGGCCACTGGGAGGGGCTCGCGCTCGGCGCCGCCATGAACGCCCGCGGCGTGATCGAGGTCATCGTCGCCATGGCCGGGCTGCGGCTCGGCGTCCTGACCGTCGAGACGTACACGATCATCGTGCTCGTGGCGGTCATCACGTCACTGATGGCGCCGCCGCTGCTGCGCTGGGCGATGGCCCGCATCCAGCACACCCCGCTGGAGGAGGAACGGTTGCCGGCCACCGCCGGGGCCGGCTCCGGAGCGCTCCCGATGATGTGAGCTCGCCGCCCCCGTATGTCTCGCGCCGCCGCAGGTCACAGGCCTGCGGCGGTTCCATGTGGGGGGCGATAAAAGGCCGATGGTGAACGAATAGGGGCGAAGGTCACTCTGTCAGCAGATGGAGTGTGTCCGCTCCGGCGGGCCCAGCAGATTGGCTTCGATCCCATGAGCATCAGCGTGCAAGCTCTCGATGGCATTCACGGCAGGTCGGTCGTCGGCATGCGCGTGGGCCTGGAAAAGCACGAGGACGGCGTCTGGTCCGTCGTGGCCAAGGCCAAGACGGATGGGACCGGCGGAATCGGCGCATGGGACACGCAGCATCTGACCCGCGGGCTGTACCGCATCGTCTTCGACAGCGACTACTACTTCGTGGGCCTGGGGCTGAGTGCCCCCTATCCCGAGATCAACGTGCTGTTCCGGATAAGAGATGACCTCGACGCGTACCGGATCCAAGTCCTGATCTCCCCGTACTCCTATTCGATCTTCTGCGGCTCGCAGGACTGACGAGAAGGGCGTGAGCCTGATGGTTTTGATTGAGAGAGACGAAGCACTGGATGTCCTGCACGAGCAGCTCGCGGGCGCGCTGTCGGGCCGCGGCCGGGTGGCGATGGTGAGCGGCGCGGTGGGCGTCGGCAAGAGCGCCTTGCTGGAGGCCGTGGCCGAGCAGGCCATCGAGCGCGGCGCGCTGGCCGTGACCGCGACCGGTTCGCCGCTGGAGCGCGATCTGCGGCTCGGCGTGATCGGGCAGCTCATCCAGGACGCCCCGCTGATGGCCGCCGAGCTGGAGCTGGCCCTGGCGATGCTGGCGGAAGGGGCCGCGGCGGCCGGCCGTGGCGCCGACGTCGACGCGCAGCTCGTGCACGCCCTGTGCACCGTGCTGCTGCAGCTGTCCGAGCGCTGCCCGCTGGTGCTCATCATCGACGACGTCCACTTCGCCGACCGCGAGTCCATGATCTGCCTGGCCTACCTCGCGCGGCGGGTGCGTTTCGCGCGGATCAGCGCCGTGTTCAGCACGGTCGACCACGGCGCGGGGAGCGAGGGCCTGCTGGAGGCGGAGCTGCTGCGCCAGCAGCACTGCCGCCGCGTCCACCTGGCCCCGCTGTCCGAGAGCGGCGCCACCGCGATGGCCGTGGACGCGGTCGGGCTCACCGCCGCCGAGCGGTTCGGGGGCGGCTGGCACGCCGCCACCGGCGGCAACCCGCTGCTGATCACCGCGCTCGTCCAGGACTACCAGGCGCAGCAGCGGGCCCGCGGCGGCGAGCCGCCCGAGGAGCTGGTCCCTGAAGGCTGGTACGGCAGAGCCGTCCTCGCCTGCCTGACCCGCGGCGAGCACCGCATGCTGCCCGCCGCCCGCGGCCTGGCCGCGCTCGGCACCGCCGAGCAGCTCGACCGGCTGGTGGGCGAGACGCCCGAGGACGTGGCCGGCGGGCTGCTGGCCCTGGCGGGCGCCGGGCTGGTCGTGGACGGCCGGTTCAGGACCGAGGCCGCCGGCGCCGCGGTGCTGGCCGGGATGACCGACGAGGACCGGATGGGCCTGCACCACAAGGCGGCCGTGCTCGCCTACGAGCGCGGCGCCCAGCCCGCCGACGTCGCCGCCCACCTGCTGCGCGCCGACCGGGTGGACGCCCCGTGGGTCGTGCCCGTGCTGGAGGACGCGGCCAGGCACGCCCTGCGCGAGGGAAGCGTCGAGCGCGCCGTGTCGTACCTGCGCCTGGCCTGGACCGAGTGCGCGGACGAGCGCGAGCGAACCAAGATCACCACGATGCTGATCAGGGCGGAGTGGCGCATCAACCCTGCCGCCCCCGCCGTCAGGCTCACGCAGCTCACCGACGCCCTGCGGCGCGGCTGGCTGCGTGGCAGCGACGCGGCGGTGCTCGCCCGCGCCCTGCTCTGGCACGGCCGCGCGGAAGAGGCCGAGGAAGTGCTCCAGCACGTGCTGCGCGACGCCGAGAGCGATCCGGAGACCGCCGCCGAGCTGCTCATCATCGTGCCGTGGCTGCGCGTCACCCACCCGGGCGTGCGCCTGCCCGCCCCGCCCGACGTGGAGGTGCGCTCGGTCGCGGCGGCCCGGCGGCTCAAGACCACCCGCTCGCTGGTCCGCGTCCTCACCGAACGACCGGGAGAGCAGGCGCTGGCCGTCGAGCCGATCCTGCGCGGCTGCCACCTGGACGAGATGTCGATGGAGACCGTGGAGAACGCGCTGCTCGCCCTGACCTTCAGCGAGCGGCCCGACCTGGCGGCGCCCTGGTGCGACGCGTTCATCCAGGAGGCCTCCACCAGGAACGCGCCCAGCCGCCGGGCCAGGCTGGCCGCCATCCGCGCCGAGATCGCCGTCCGCCAGGGCGACATGCCCGCCGCGATCGCCCACGCCCGCGCCGCCCTGGCCGCCATCCCGCTCACGAGCTGGGGCGTCACCGCCGGCGGCCCGCTCGGCAGCCTCATGCTGGCGGCCACCGCGACCGGCGCGTACGACCTCGTGCATGAGCAGCTCGACCAGGTGGTGCTGGACTCGATGTTCGACACCAGGTACGGCCTGGCCTACCTGCACGCCCGCGGCCGCTACAGCCTGGCGACCGGCCACCCGGCGCTGGCCCTGCGCGACCTGCTGCGCTGCGGCGAGCTGATGGAGAGCTGGGAGATGGACGCGCCGGGGCTGATCCCCTGGCGGGCCGAGGCCGCGGCGGCGTGCCTGCTCATGGGCGACGTGGACGAGAGCGCGCGGCTCGTCGGCGAGCAGCTCAAGCGCTGCACCCCCGAGACGCCCAGGGCGCACGGGATGGCGATGCGCGTGCTGGCCGGGCTCAGCGAGCTGCGCCACCGGCCCATGCTGCTGCGCCGCGCGGCCGACCTGCTGCGGCAGGCGGGCGACGACTACGAGCTGGCGCGGGTGCTGGTCGACCTCGCGGACGCCTTCCACGAGCTGGGCGAGTTCCGGCGCTCGGGCATGATCGCGGCCTGGGCGCGTTCGGTGGCCAGCCGCTGCCAGGCCGAGCCGCTGCTGGCGGCCCTGTCCAGCGGTGAGAGCTCCGGCGGGCGGCACAGCAGGGGCACGGGCGTCCACGGCCGCTCGGCCGAGCTGCTGAGCGAGGCCGAGCAGCGGGTGGCGGTGCTGGCCGCGACCGGCCACACCAACCAGGAGATCGCGGCCAAGCTGTATCTCACGGTGAGCACGGTCGAGCAGCATCTGACGCGGACGTACCGGAAACTGGGGATCTCGCGGCGCACCGAGCTGCCCGCCACCCTCGACCTGACGCCCCCGCGCAGCGGAGATCCGGGCGTGGCCGGAGTGCATTAAGGGCCGTCCACCAGGGCGCGGCAGGGCCGGAACCAGGCCATGACAGGGGCGGGAGCAGGGCAATCGCCCTGCTCCCGCCCCTTGACCGATAAGTAGAAAATAAAACTCACAGTCCACATTGAGTGTCTTTTTAGCTATATGTGGATCCTTGCTGTTTCTCCCGGCAGCGCTCAGCATGAATAGGCAGAGGGGCGCGTCAGGCGGCCGCTGCGCTAGGGGATGCTCCGGTGGACTTCTTCGTGCTCGGACTCCTTGAGGCGGTTCTCGACGGCAGGCTCGTCAAGCTCGGCGGCGTCAGGGAGCAGACGATTCTGGCCATGCTGCTGCTGGAGCCGGCCAGGACGGCCGGCATGGCCCGGCTCGTGGAGTCGCTCTATGGGGACTCGCCGCCGCCGACGGCGCGCTCGCAGGTGCAGATCTGCGTCTCGGCGCTGCGGCGGCTGTTCGCCGCGCACGGGCTCCAGGGCCTCATCTCCACCCAGTCCCAGCGCTACACGCTGCAGGTGCCGTACGAGCAGATCGACGCCTACCGTTTCCAGCGGCTGCTGGAGCAGGCCAGGCAGGCCCGCGACTCGGGCCGCAGGAACGAGGCGATCAGGCACTACCGCGCCGGGCTCGCCCTCTGGCGGGGTCCCGCGCTGGAAGGCATCGACAGCAGGCTGGTCCAGTCGATGGCGGGCCGGCTGGCCGAGGACCGCGTCACCGGCAACGAGGAGTGCATCGAGCAGGAGCTGGCGCTCGGCCGCCACCACAGGCTGGTCGGCGAGCTGACCGCGCTCACGGCCGAGCATCCGCTGCGCGAGCGGCTGCGCGGCCAGCTCATGTTGTCGCTCTACCGGTCCGGGCGGCGGGCCGAGGCGCTGGAGGTCTTCGAGAACACCAAGAAGGTGATGCTCGACGAGCTCGGCCTGGAGCCCAACGCCTCGCTCCAGCAGCTCGAACGCCAGATCCTGGGCCGCGACCCGGCACTCGAGCCGCGCCAGACGGCGACGGTGACCCCGGCCGCCAGGGTGCCCGGCGCCCCCATGATGCTGCCCACCGACGTCGCCGACTTCACCGGGCGCGAGGGCGAGGTCGAGACGATCAGGGAGCTGCTGCTGCTCGGCACGGGCGGCACCACCCGCGCGGTGCCGATCATCGTGCTCGTCGGCAACCCCGGCATCGGCAAGACGACCATCGCGGTGCACGTCTCGCACAGCGTCGCCGCCCAGTTCCCTGACGGCCGGCTCTTCGCGGACCTGCACGGCGGCGTGTCCCAGCCGGTGGGCCCGATGCAGGTGCTCGAACGGTTCCTGCGCGTCATGGGCGTGCCAGGCGACGCGCTGCCCGCCACCCTGGACGAGCGCGCGGAGACGTACCGGGCGCTGCTGTGCGCGGGCAGGACGCTGGTGCTGCTGGACGACGTGCACAGCGAGAACGAGGTCCTGCCCATGCTGCCGGGCAGCTCCGACTCCGCCGTCATCGTCACCAGCCGCAGCCGTCTGGCCGGGCTCCCCGGCGCCATCCACGTCTCGCTGGGCACGTTCAAGCTGGAGCAGTCGGTCGAGCTGCTGGCCAAGATCATCGGCGCGGAGCGGGCGGCCGCGGAGCCGGCGGCCGTGGAGGAGCTGGCCACGCTGTGCGGCCGGCTCCCGCTGGCGCTGCGCATCGCCGGCGTACGCCTGGCCGCCCGCCCCCACTGGACCATCGGCCAGCTCGTGGACCGGCTGCGCGACGAGACGAGAAGGCTGGACGAGCTCAAGCACGGCGAGATGGGCATCAGGGCCAGCATCTCGCTCACCTACGAGACCGTCGGCGAGGAGGCGCGCCGGCTGTTCAGGCGGCTGGCGATCCTGGACACCCAGCTCTTCTCCGCCTGGGTCGCCGCCGCGCTGCTCGACCGGCCGCTGGCCGAGGCTCTGGACCTGCTCGACGACCTCATCGACGCCCAGCTCGTGGAGAGCGTGGGCGACGGCAGGGGCGCGCAGAGCCAGTACCGCTTCCACGACCTCATCCGCGTCTTCGCCCGCGAGCACCTGGCCGCGGAGGAGCCGCCGGCCGAGCGGCGGGCGGCGCTGGCCAGGGTGCTCGGCGGGCTGCTGTCGCTGGCCGACGCCGCGCACCGGCGCAAGCACGGCGGCCACTCCGTCCACATCCGCAGCAGGGCGCTGCGCTGGCAGCTCCCCGAAGGGCTGGCCGACCAGCTCGTGGCCGCGCCCATGTCCTGGTACGAGCGCGAGCGCGCCCCCTTGGTCACCGGCATCAGGCAGGCGGCCCAGGCGGGCTTCGCCGACCTGTGCTGGGGGCTGGCGATCAGCGCGGTGACGCTCTTCGAGTCGAGCGTCTACCTCGACGACTGGCGTGAGACCCACCAGATCGCCCTGGAGGTGACCCGGCAGGCCGACGACAAGCTCGGTCAGGCCGCCATGCTCTACTCGACCGGCTCGCTCCACCTCACCGAGCAGCGCTTCGACGACGCCCGCGCGTCCTTCGAGTCGGCGGTGCGGCTGTTCGAGGAGGTGGGCGACGAGCAGGGCACGGCGCTGGTCATCCGCAACCTCGGCGTCGTCGACCGGCTGACCGGCCGGCTGGACGACGCCGTGCTCCGCCACGAGCGGGCGCTGGAGCTCTTCCGCGGGCTCGGCGAGCCGATCGCCATCGCGTACGTGCTCAACGACCTGGCCGAGCTCAAGCTGGAGGCGGGCGACTTCGCCGCGGCCAGAAGCCTGCTGGCCGAGGCGCTGCGGCTGAGCGCGGCGGGCGGCAACCGGCGGATGCAGGCCCAGGTGCTGCACCGGCTGGGCCACGCCCACCTCAGGGCGGCCGAGCCGGCTCGCGCGGTGCGCAGCTTCGAGGAGTCCCTGGCCATCGTGCGCGACATCGGCGACGTCGTCGGGGAGAGCTACGCCCGGTACGGCATCGGCGTCGCGCTCCTGCGCACCGGCGACCCGGCCGCGGCGGGCCAGGCGTTGCGCGGCGCGCTCTCCCTGGCCGGCGTCGCCCACGCGCGCCACGCCGAGGCCCGCATCCTGGTCGGCCTGGGCGAGCTGGCGATGCGCGCGGGCCGCCCGCGCGAGGCCGTGCGCCCCCTGACGCAGGCGCTGGCCCACTTCCGGATGATGGACGTGCCGATGCACGAGGCGCGGGCCCTGCTCATGCTCAGCGGCGCGCACCGGGCGCAGGGGGAGGAGCAGCCGGCCCGCGACGCGCTCGACGCGGCGATGTCGCTCGCCGGGAAACTCGACCCCTGGCTCGGGGACCGGCCGACCGCTCAAATCGAGGACATGCTCGGCGCGGGCAACCCCTATTTCCCTTAACCCAGGTCCGCGTCCTTTTCTGGTCGACCGGCGCTTGCCTACGCTTTTGGTGAGCACCACGACCAAGGAGAATTCGTGATCAAAGACATTCTGCCGCCTTCGGTCGTCGCCGCGGACACGTTGGCGGATATCTACGAGGAAGCGTTGTTCCCGGAGGAGGAAGCGCTCATCGAACGGTCCGTCGAGAAACGCCGGAGGGAATTCACCACCGCTCGGGCGTGCGCGCGAAAGGCACTCGGCCTGCTCGGCAGGCAGCCCGCGCCGATCCTGCCCGGCGCCCGCGGCGAGCCGCTGTGGCCATCGGGCGTCGTCGGCAGCATCACGCACTGCACGGGATATCGCGGCGTGGTGCTCGGCGAGTCGCCCTGGGTCACCACGATCGGCATCGACGCCGAGCCCGACGAGGAGCTGCCCTACGGCGTGCTGGAGGCCATCGCCCTGCCCGCCGAGACGGCGCAGGTGGATCGGCTGCGGGCGGCCGATCCGGACGTGAGCTGGGACAGGCTGCTGTTCAGCATCAAGGAGTCGGTCTACAAGGCGTGGTTCCCGCTGACGCAGTGCTGGCTCGGCTTCGACAACGCGCTGATCGTCATCGACCCGGCGGGCACGTTCTCCGCGCGGCTGCTGGTCCCCGGCGCGATGGTCGACGGGCGGCCGCTCAGGAGGTTCGCCGGGCGCTGGCAGGCCAAGCACGGGCTGCTGCTGACCTCGATCGTCCTGGAGCCCGCGCGCGAGAAGGCCGCCCCGGCGCGCGGCCTGACCGCGCCGCTCCGCCGGATCGGCTCATCGCCAGCAGGCCACCCAGTGGCCGGCGCCGAGCAGGTCGGCCGCGAAATTGACGGCCGCGTCAGGTGACTTGCCGCGTACGGCGTCGCTGTAGCGCAGCAGCTCCCACGCCAGCGCCCACGCGCCGGCCCTGGTGCGCGGCGGGCGCCGGACGACGAACTCCGCCGTGCAGTCGGTCATGGCCACCAGCTCGGCGCCGAAGCGCCGGTACCAGTCGCGCAGCAGCGCGGTGTGCGCCACCGGCTCCGGATAGCGGTTCCAGCCGCCGTAGCTGAGCAGCCCAGGCACCTGCCAGCCCGACTCGACGGGCATCAGCGCCAGGTACACCTGGCTCTCACCGGGGAGCAGGCCGCCGGGGGCCGACGCCGGGCGGGCCACCCGCTCCGTACGGCCGAACTCGGGCCACACCACGTTCGCCGGCCGCGCGTCCGGCTCGTCGCCGGGGCTCAGCCCGTTCGCCCGTGCCAGGACCTCTTTCAGCGGCATCGCGATGTCCGGCAGCGTCCAGTGGTATTCGAGCTGGGTCGGGAGCGCCGCGTCGATCAGCATCGGCCAGTGCTGCGTGAGCGCGCGGGTCGCGAGGACCATGCGCAGCCGCTCGGCGACCGGGATGCCGGACAGCGGCACTCCCGTGATCTCGACCCCCATAGGGGTGCGGAACAATGGCCGCGCGTCGGCGAGCTCGGGTGCCAGGAGGCGCTCCTGCACAAGAGACATCGACTCATCCCCGCCCTTCCTCCAGAATTCTCGATTAATGCCGGACATTACGCGGGGGAAACCTCCGGCGAATCCCCTACGAACCCCTTATGCGCCCCCACCATTTCCGCGGCCGGTATTTTCGCGGATCGGCCGGATCGAGGGGCGGACAGGGGTTGGTACGGCCGCGTTCCATGGCAGTGTCGGAACGTGCGTGACCGGCCGTCTGGGAAGATCGCGCCCGGCGATGTGGCCGCACACTTTTTCGGATAAGTGATAGGGAACGCGCTGGAGCTCGGCGGAACATGAGCATGTGTTCGGGTTTACGCCGTAGTCATACCGCTGGACAGCCTTCAGAATGGGCCCTGCGGGTTGTCCTGTACACAGCAATCCAGGAGAGATTGTGAAATGTCGGTTAACGCGCACTATCGTACTTTTTGTCGCTCTCGCCTTCGCGGCCGCCTGCACCACGCAGCCCCCTAGCCGGGACACCTCCGCCCCCACGCTCTCCATCGGCTCCCTGTACGAGCCCCAGAACCTGGACAACGCCGGCGGCGGCGGCCAGGGTGCGACCGAGGCCCTGGGCGGCAACGTCTACGAGGGCCTGTTCAGGCTGACCGACGCGGGAGGCGTCGAGCCGCTGCTGGCCCGCGCCCACACCGTCAGCCGCGACGGCCTGACCTACACCTTCACCCTGCGCCCCGGCGTGCGCTTCCACTCGGGCAAGGCCCTCACCGCCGCCGACGTCAAGCACAGCATCGACCGCATACTCGCGGCCTCATCCAAGTCCTCGCGCACGGGCACGCTGAGCATGATCAAGAAGGTGACGGCGTCCGGCGAGCACACCGTCGTGGTCGAGCTGTCGACCAAGTCGATCTCCCTGCTGTACAACCTGACGCAGGTGTGGATCGGCAACAGCGCCGTCGCCGACCCGGCGACGAAGGAGGACGGCACCGGCCCCTACTCCCTGACCGCGTGGAAGCGCGGCTCCACCCTGACCCTCGGCAAGTACGACGGCTACTGGGGCCCGCCCGCCAAGACCGGCCAGGTGGTCTTCCGCTACTTCACCGAGGCCGCCGCGCTCAACAACGCGCTGCTGTCCGGCGAGGTGGACCTGATCACCAGCGAGCAGAACCCCGACGCGCTGGCCCAGTTCGCCACCCCCGCCTTCAAGATCGCCGAGGGGCACTCGACGACCAAGCTGCTGCTCGCCTTCAACGACCGGCGGACGCCCTTCGACAAGGTGCTGGTCCGCAAGGCCGTGAGCGAGGCGATCGACGACGCCAAGCTGCTGCGCTCCATCTGGAACGGCTACGGCGAGCTCATCGGCTCGATGGTGCCCCCCACCGATCCCTGGTACCAGGACGAGAGCGCCGTCAACGCGTACGACCCCGCCCTGGCCAGGAAGCACCTGGCGGAGGCCGGCTTCCCGGAGGGCTTCTCCTTCACCCTCGACACGCCCGCCTACGACCCCCACCCGACGATCGCCACCTTCGTGAAGTCGGAGCTGGCCAAGGTGGGCGTCCAGGTGACCATCAAGATCATCACGGCCGACGAGTGGTACAGCCGGGTCTACCAGCGCCACGACTTCACCGCGACGCTGCAGGAGCACGTCAACGACCGGGACATCCGCTGGTACGGCGACCCCGGCTTCTACTGGGGCTACGACAACCCCGAGGTGGCCGGCTGGATCAAGCGCTCGGAGACCGCGGACACGGCCGCCGAGCAGGCCTCGCTGCTGCGCCGCGCGGCCCGCCGGATCGCCGAGGAAGCGGCCAGCGACTGGCTCTATCTCAACCCGCAGATCGTGGTCAGCTCCTCGAAGGTCTCCGGGTACGCGGTCAACGGGCTCAACGCGCAGTTCCCCGCGTACACCATCGAGATCGACAAGCACTGACCCGCCATGGCCGGCTACGTGCTCCGCAGAAGCCTGCTGCTGGTGCTGTCGCTGGCGGTCGCGGCGGTGGTCCTGTTCGCGCTGCTCAGGATCCTGCCCGGCGACCCGGCCAACGCGCTGCTGTCCGTGGGGGCCACCCCGGAGCAGATCGCCGCGGCCCGCCACGAGCTGGGCTCCGACCGGCCGCTGCCCGAGCAGTTCGCCGTCTGGGCATGCAGCATGGCCACGCTCGACCTCGGCCGGTCCTTCGTCAGCTCACTGCCCGTGGCCGCCGAGGTCGCCGGCCGCCTGGCCGTCACCGTCCCGCTCACGCTGCTGTCCTTCCTGCTGTCGGTGCTGATCGCGGTGCCCGCGGGGTTCGTCACCGCGCTGCGCAGGAACACCTGGTACGGCACGCTGCTGTCCGGGCTCGGCCAGCTCGGCCTGGCCGTGCCGGTCTTCTGGATCGGCATGCTGCTGATCACCGTGTTCGCGCTGCGCCTGCGCTGGCTGCCGGCCGGCGGATTCCCGGCCGGCGACTGGAGCGACCCGGCCGCCGCGCTCACCTCGCTGGCGCTGCCCATGCTGACCATCACGCTGGTCATGTCCGCCTCGCTGATCCGCTACGTCCACTCGGCCGCCATCGACGTGCTCGACGCCGGTTACCTGCGGACCGCCAGGGCGCTCGGCTCCCCGCTGGCCGGGGCCGTCTGGCGGCACGGCCTGCGCAACGCCGCCGGTCCCGTGATCCCGATCCTCGGCGTCGAGCTGGCCACGACGTTCCTGGGCGCGGTGGTGGTGGAGAACGTCTTCGCCCTGCCGGGGCTCGGGTCGCTGCTGGTCAAGGCGTTCGCGCAGCACGACTGGCCGGTCATCCAGGGCGTGCTGGTGCTGAGCACCTGCGCGGTGCTGGCCATCGGCTTCGTGGCCGACCTCGTCCAGCGGCTCGTCGATCCGCGGCTGCGGCGTACCGTGACGGGGGCGGCGGCGTGAGGGCGCGGACGCTCGCCGTCGGGTGCGCGCTGGTCGCCGTCGTGGCGGTGGCGGCCCTGCTGTCGCTGTTCTGGACGCCGTACGATCCCGCCGACACCACCGGCGGACGGCTGGAGCCGCCGGGCGCCGCCCACTGGCTGGGCACCGACAGGCTCGGGCGCGACCTGTTCACCCAGCTCATGATCGGGGCCAGGACCGCCGTGGCGGCAGGAGCGGGGGCGGTCGCGGTCGGCGGGACGCTCGGGCTGGCCGCCGGGCTGCTGGCCGGGTTCGCCGTCCGGTGGTCGGACGACGCGCTGGCCGTCATGCTCGACATCCTGATCGCCTTCCCGACGCTGCTGCTGGCGATGCTCGTGATCGCGGGGCGGCACGGCTCGCTCGACGCGGCCGTGTTCGCGATCGGGCTGGCCATGTCGGCCGTGATCGCCCGGCTGGTCCGGGTGCTCGTCAAACGGGTGCTGGCGCAGGACTACATCACGGCCGCGCGCACGTCCGGCACCACGTGGCCGCGCATCGTGCTCGGCCACGTGCTGCCCAACATCTGGCCCGTGCTCGCCACCAATCTGGCGCTGCAGTTCGGCGTGGCCGTCCTCGCCGAGGCGAGCCTGTCCTACCTCGGGCTCGGCGCGCCGCCGCCGAACGCCTCCTGGGGCCACATGCTGAACGAGGCCCAGGCCACCGCGTTCACCGCCCCCATCGGCGTGATCGCGCCCGGCGTCCTGCTCGCCGTCCTCGTGATCGGCGTGAACCTGGCCGCCGACGGCATCAGAGAGGCCGCCGACCCGGTGCTGCGGAGGCGCGGATGAGCCTGCTGACGGTGGACGATCTGTCGGTGCGCGCGGACGGCGGGCGGGCGCTGGTCTCCGGTCTGTCGTTCCGTGTGGGCAGGGGGGACCGGCTGGGGCTGATCGGCGAGTCAGGATCGGGCAAGTCGCTCACCGTACTGGCGCTTATCGGTTTGCTATCGCCGGGCATGACCGCCTCGGGCAGCGTGCTCCTGGACGGCCTGGCGGTGCTCGAAGCGTCCCAGCGGCGGCTCGACCGGCTCCGCGGCCGGTCCGTGGCCGTGGTCTTCCAGGAGCCGCTCGCCGCGCTCGACCCCCTGATGCGGGTGGGGGCACAGGTCGCCGGGCCGCTACGACGCCACAGAGGGCTGCGGGGGCGTGCGCTGCGCGGCGCGGTGCACGACGCCCTGGCGGAAGTACGGCTCGCCGACACCACGCGCGTCGCCAGGTCCTATCCGTACGAGATCTCCGGCGGCCAGCGCCAGCGGGTCGCCATCGCCATGGCGCTGGCCTGCGAGCCCGCGCTGCTGATCGCCGACGAGCCCACCGCCCAGCTCGACACCACGGTCCAGGCCGAGGTGCTCGCGCTGCTTGACGACCTGGTCAGGGCACGGGGGATGGGGCTGCTGTTCGTCGGGCACGACCTGGCGGTGGTGGCGGCCGTGACGAGCCGGGTCCTGGTGCTCAAGGACGGCCGCGAGGTGGAGTCGGGGACGGCCGCCGAGCTGCTGCGGGCGCCCGCGCACCCGTACACGCGGGACCTGGTCGCGGCGGCCCGCCGACTGCACGGCACCCTCGCTGGCCTGGCCCGGCGGGACGCGGGCGACGGCGGCCGCGTCTCACGGGGGCCCGGATGACCACGCCGCCGACCACGCCGCTGACCGCGCCGATGACCACGCCGCTGATCGAGGTGCGCGACCTGGGGTTCGCCTACCGCAACGGGCCGCCCGTGCTCGGCGGCGTCGGCTTCGAGGTCGTGCCGGGACGCGGCCTGGCCCTGGTGGGGGAGTCGGGCGCGGGCAAGACGACGCTGGTCCGCCTGCTGCTCGGCCTCCTGCGGCCGGGCAGCGGCCAGGTGCTCTTCGACGGCGAGCCGCTGCGCGGGAACGAGCGGGCGCTGCGGCGGGCCGTGCAGCCCGTCTTCCAGGATCCCTACACCTCGCTCGACCCCAGGCAGCGCGTGGACCGGATCGTCGCCGAGCCGCTGCGCTCGCTCGGCCTGGTCAAAGGCCCTGGCCGGCGCGCGGAGACGGACCGCAGGGTGGCCGCGGCGCTGTGCGCGGTCGGGCTGCCGCCGGAGGCCGCGGGCCGCTATCCGCACGAGTTCTCCGGCGGCCAGCGCCAGCGGATCGCGCTCGCGCGGGCCGTCGTCTGCCACCCGCGCGTGCTGCTCGCCGACGAGCCCGTCAGCGCGCTCGACCTGGTCACGCGGGTACGGCTGGTGGATCTGCTCGCCGAGCTGCGCGACACCAGGGACCTGACCGTGGTGCTCGTCTCGCACGACCTGACGGTGGTGGCCGAGCTGTGCGAGGAGGTCGTGGTGCTCGAAGGCGGCCGGGTGGCCGAGCGCGGAGGCACGGCGGACGTGCTCGGCTCGCCCCTCCACCCCTGCACGCGGCGGCTGGTGGCCTCCGCGCCGAGGCTCCCAGAGCCCGGTCAAGAGCCCGCACAACCCCTTTGAGCTGCGCGATGACGATTCGATACCGAAGCAATGGCGGCCCTTTCTAGTGTTCTGCCCATCGGAGTAACACTCACTCAGAAAGCGCCGGGGAACACCATGAACAAGCAGACGATCACCCGCCTTGGCCGGCTCACCGCCGCCACCTTCATCGCCACCGTCCTCGCGATCTCCGCCTTCAGCACCGGAGCGTCGGCCACGACCATCGGTGCCGGGATCACCGTGGAGAGCACCGTAATCGTGAACGCCGATCAGCCCGAGCAGTGCTGCGGCACCTGGCCCTGACCGTCTTCCCTGACCAGAGCACGGACCGGCCGTCATAGCAGGGGGCAGTAGCTATGGCCTAGTCTGTCCGGAGAGATGCGGTTCACGGGGAGTGAGCGCAGCACCATTTGGGGAGACGGATGTGGAGTTTCGCATCCTCGGGCCGTTGGAGGTTGTCGCAAACGGCCGCCGGCTGGATCTGGGAGGGGCCAGACAGCAGACGGTCCTCGCCCTCCTCCTGCTCAACGAGGGACGAGCGGTCACGATCGCCCGGCTGACAGAGACGATCTACGAGGACGCCCCGCCGACGACGTCCAGAGCGCAGATCCAGATCTGTATCTCAGCACTTCGCCGCCTGTTCGCGGCTCAGGGGAGACCAGACATCATCGTCACCCAGTCACATGCCTATGTGGCCAGGGTGCCCGCGGAGGAGTTCGACGCCAGCCACTTCGACGGACTGGTCCGACAGGCCAGACTCGAACGTCGCGAAGGCAAGGCCGAGCAATCCGTAGAACGTTACCGGGAGGCCCTCGCACTCTGGCGGGGGCCCGCACTCGAAGGCATCGACAGCAGAGTGCTGCAGGCGGCGGCAAGCCGGATGAACGAAGACCGCGTCGCCGCCTGCGAGGACTGCATCGATCTGGAGCTGGAGCTGGGCCACCACCACGAGCTGGTGGGCGAGCTCACCGCCCTCGTCTCGGAGCACCCCCTTCGCGAACGCCTGCGCGGCCAGCTCATGCTCGCCCTCTACCGCTCGGGCCGCCAGGCCGAGGCGTTACAGGCCTACCGCGACGCGAGAAGCACCATGATCGAGGAGTTGGGCATCGAGCCCAATGAGCGGCTCCAGCAACTGGAGCACGCGATCCTCAGCTCCAACCCCGACCTGGACCCGCCGGCCGCCCCCGTGCAGCTCACCGCGGAGCCCAGGATCGCAGAGCCGCAGACGGGCGTGCCGCGGCTGCTGCCCACCGACATCGCCGACTTCACCGGCAGGACGCGGCAGCTCGACGAGATCATGAGACACCTGGTGGTCGCCGACGGCGGCCGCGTCGGCTACGCCGTCCCCATCGTCGCGCTGGCCGGCAAGCCCGGCATCGGCAAGAGCGCCATCTCCGTGCACGCCGCCCACCGCGTCGTCGAGCACTATCCCGACGGCCAGCTCTACGCCGACCTGCACGGCGGCTCGGCCAGGCCGGTCGGCCCGATGCAGGTGCTGGAGCGGTTCCTGAGAGCGCTGGGGGTCACCGGGACCGCGGTGCCCGACGGGCTGGAGGAGCGCGCCGAGCTCTACCGCGCGCTGCTGGCCGACCGCAGGATGCTGGTCGTGCTGGACGACGTCAGCACCGAGAGCCAGATCCTGCCGCTGCTGCCCGGCAGCGTCGACTCGGCCGTCATCCTGAGCAGCCGCAGCCGCCTGGCGGGCCTGTCCGGCGCGGTCCACGTCGACGTGGACGTGTTCGACTCCGGCCAGTCGCTGGAGCTGCTGTCGCGCATCGCGGGGACCGACCGCATCCGCGCGGAGCCCGTCGCCTCGGCGGCGCTCGCGGACCTCTGCGGCCACCTGCCGCTCGCGCTGCGCATCGCGGGCGCGCGGCTGTCGGCCAGGCCGCACTGGAGCGTCGAACAGCTCGTGGAGCGGCTGGAGGACGAGACCAGGCGGCTGGACGAGCTCAAGCACGGCGAGATGGGGATCAGGGCCAGCATCTCCCTCACCTACGACAGCCTCGGCGACGACACGCGGCGGCTGTTCCGCCGGCTGGCGATCGTCGACTCCGACGTGTTCTCCCCGTGGCTCAGCGCCGCGCTGCTCGACCAGCCCATCGGCGAGGCCGCCGACCTGCTCGACGACCTGGCCGACACCCAGCTCATCGAGACGACCGGCGGCGGGCGCGGCGCGCACGTCCAGTACCGCTTCCACGACCTGCTCAGGGTCTACGCCAGGGAGCGGCTGGCGAGCGAGGAGCCGGCCGGCGACCGTGCCGCGGCCCTGGCCAGGGTGCTCGGCGGGCTGCTGTCGATGGTGGAGGCCGCGCGGCGGCGCGAGCACGAGGACCGCATCATGATCCCCGGCGCCACCGCCACGTGGTCGCTGCCCGACACGCTGATCGACCGGCTGGTCGCGGTGCCCGCCGCCTGGTTCGAGCGGGAGCGCAGCATGCTCGTCTCCGGCATCAGGCAGGCCGCCCAGGCGGGCCTGGCCGAGATCAGCTGGGGGCTGGCGCTCGGCGCGGCGACCTTCTTCCAGTCGCGCGTCTACCTGGACGACTGGCGCGAGACCATGCGCATCGCGCTGACCGCCGCCAGGCAGGACGGAGACCTGCGCGGCCAGGCGGCCATGCTCTACTCCAGCGGCGCCCTGGCCACCGCCGAGCACCGCTTCGACGCCGCCCGCGCGGACTTCCACGCCGCCGTCGAGCTGTTCATCCAGGTGGGCGACGAGCGGGCGCTGGCCTCGGTGCTCGCCAACCGGGGCCACCTGGACCTGGTGACCGGCCGGCTGGACGACGCCGCCGCGTTCTTCGAGCGGGCGCTGGAGCTGTCGCGCTCCTCGCGGGCGCACAGCGCCACCATCTACGCGCTGCACAACCTCGCCCAGGTCAAGCTCCTCAGGAACGACCCGCAGGGCGCCAAGGAGCTGCTGCGCAACGCCATGGAGCTGGCCGAGAACGAGGGCGGTGCGCGGCTGCGTGCCCAGGTGCTCTTCCGGCTGGGCCAGACCCATCTGCAGGCCGGTGAGCTGCGGCAGGCGCTCGACCCGCTGCAGGAGGCGCTGGCCGCGATCCAGGAGATCGGCGACTCCACCGGCGAGGCGTACATCCTGCACTGCATGGGCCTGGCCAGGCTGCGGCTGGGCGACCTGGCGGAGGCGGGCGACGACCTGCGCCACGCCCTGCTGCTGGCCGGCACCACCAGCGAGCGGCTGGCCAAGGGCCGGGTGCTCAACGCGCTCGCCGAGCTGGCCCTGGCGGAGGGCGATCCCGCCACCGCCGTCACCACCTCGGAGCAGGCGCTGGCCCTGTTCGCCACGGTGGGCGTGCCGTTCGACGAAGCGCTCGCCCTGGCGCTGCTCAGCGACGCCCACACCGGGCTCGGCGACGCGGACGCGGCGCGGGTGGCCCTGGACCGCGCCGTGGAGCGCACCGAGGAGATGGACCCCGTGGTCGCCCACCAGCTACGGGCCGAGCTCGACAAACGCCGTGACGCGGCGAGACCGACCCCTGGATCCCCTACCGGCATGGCCACCAATAGCGGGCCGAAGCCAGGCCGATAGCGGGCGTGCCCATTCTGGTCGGCAGAAGGATCGCGCGATCTGTGCCTGTCGACCGTATTCGGCATCGTCAATCCAGGGAGTACACATGAAGGCCCGACGACCCGCCGCCCGCTACTGGATGTTCCCGCAGGTCCGCCTGCCCGGCCGGACCTGGCCGAACAGGAGGCTCACCGCCGCGCCGCGCTGGCTGTCGACGGACCTGCGCGACGGGAACCAGTCGCTGCCCCACCCCATGAGCCCCGACCGCAAGCTGGCCATGTTCAACCTGCTCGTGTCGATGGGCTACAAGGAGATCGAGGTGGGGTTCCCGGTGGCCAGCCAGGACGACCACGACTTCGTCCGGCTGCTGATCGAGAAGGACCTGATCCCCGACGACGTCCGCATCACCGTGCTCACCCAGGCCCGCGACGAGCTGATCCACCGCACGGTGGAGAGCCTGGAGGGCGCTCGCGCCGCGACCGTGCACGTCTACAACGCGACCTCGCCGCAGTTCCGCAGGACCGTGTTCGGCATGACCAGGGACGAGTGCAAGGACCTGGCGGTGCACGGCACCCGGCTGGCGATGAAGTACGCCGAGCGCCTGCTCGCCGGCTGCGACTTCGGCTACCAGTACTCGCCGGAGCTGTTCAACGAGACCGAGCTGGACTTCGCGCTGGAGGTCTGCGAGGCGGTCATGGACGTCTACCAGCCGGAGCCGGGCCGCGGGATCATCCTCAACTTCCCGACGACGGTCGAGCGGTCGATGCCGAACGTGTTCGCCGACCAGATCGAATGGCTCGACCGCAACCTCAGCAGGCGCGAGCACGTGTGCCTGTCCGTCCACCCGCACAACGACCGCGGCACCGGCGTGGCCAGCGCCGAGCTGGCGCTGCTCGCCGGGGCGCAGCGGGTCGAGGGCTGCCTGTTCGGCAACGGGGAGCGGGCCGGCAACGTCGACCTCGTCACCCTGGGCCTGAACCTGCTCACCCAGGGCGTCGACCCCGGCATCGACTTCTCCGACATCAACGCGGTCCGGCGCACGGTCGAGTACTGCAACGAGCTGCCCGTGCACCCGCGCCACCCGTACGGGGGCGACCTCGTGTACACGGCCTTCTCCGGCTCGCACCAGGACGCCATCAAGAAGGGCCTGGACGCGCTGGAGGGTGAGGCGGTGCGGCGTGGCGTGCCCGTGCGCGACCTGCCGTGGGAGGTGCCGTACCTGCCGCTCGACCCCGAGGACGTGGGCCGTACGTACGAGGCGATCGTGCGCATCAACAGCCAGTCGGGCAAGGGCGGCGTCGCGTACGTGCTGAGCGCCCGCTACGGCCTGCGCCTGCCGCGCCCGCTGCAGGCGGAGTTCGCCAGGATCGTCCAGGCGGACGCCGACGCGGCGGGCGGCGAGCTGACGCCGGAGCGGATCAAGGACCTGTTCGACCGCGAGTACCGGGTGAGCCCCCAGGGGGCGCTCACCGAGGTGGCGCCGGATGAGCCGGTGGCGGCCGACCTCTATCTCGACGGCGTCCCCTTCGACGTGGGCGCGGACCGGGCGGACGCGGTGCAGCGCGTGACGGCCGCGCTCGCCCCCAAGGGCATCGACGTCCGCGCCCTGCACCGCACAGGCGGCGCCGAGCTGGGCCGCCAGGTGACCGTCTACGCGCAGTGCCGCGTGCGCGGCCAGCTCTGGTGGGGCGTCGGCTCGGGCGCGGACGCCGAGACGGCCGCCCTGGCCGCGGTCGCCACGGCCGTGCGCCGTGCGCTCCCGAATACTCGGACGATAGTGGACGAAAGCCGCACTTCTCTACTGTCGAATCATGAAACGAATCAGGATCAGCAAGCCCAGAAAGGCGAAGAGCCGCTCACTCGACCTTCGCACCCCCGCAGGCCGGGTGCTGCCGTTCTAGGCAGACCGGCACGGGAAAGGCCCGTCATGGCCTCTCCCGCACCGATGCGTGGCTGACCGCGCCGTGCGCGGACGGACCACCGGATCCGGACTATGGGGTCGCGGGCGTCCAGCCGGGCAGGCCGGGGACGGGACCGGGGATCGGCCGGGCCTTCAAGGTGCTCAGCTCGGCCGGCGGCACCGCCGGGCATCTCGCGCCCTTGGCCGGCACGGTGAGCGAGGTCAGATAGCCGTCGAACGCGGCCGTCGGGCAGTCACCACGACCGTAGATCCCGTGCCCCCACCCCTCGTAGGTGAGCAGCCTGGCCTCGCGCCCGATCTGCCGCGCCGCGCCGACCGCCCACGGATAGCCGGTGGCGGGGTCGTGCAGGGCGTTGCCCAGCAGCAGCGTGGGCGTGTGGTCCACGCGCAGCCGGTGCTGCGGGTTGGGGATCGGGCCCCGTGTGCCCAGGCAGGCAAAGGTGATGGGGTGGGCCGCCGCGCTGAGCAGCATGTCCGGCGCGACGGCCGCCGACCTGCGCATGTGACGCGCGAAGTCCCGGTAGTCGCGGATGGGCAGCAGGTAGTCCTGGCAGAAGACCTGGGTGGGGTCGTTGATCACGTTCTCGGCCAGCGCCGAGGGCGGCGTGAGGAACGCCCGCGCCGTCTGGCCGCCGCTCTCCAGGGCCGCCAGGAACTCGGCCAGCTCCTTGTAGGCGGGTCCGTAGAACGCGCCGAAGGCCTGCCCGATGAGGTCGAACCTGCTCAGCGTGACCTCAGGCGACCCCGGCAGGTGCAGCTCGCCCCGCTCGGCGCGGGCCAGCAGCTCGTGCCAGAGCGCGCGCACGTCCCTGTCGTGCAGCGCGCACGAGGCGGTCTCCGCGCACCAGGCCACGAACTCGTCGAAGGAGTCCTGGACCGTCAGTGCCTGGGACTCCAGGAACGCCGCGGTGCCGAGGCTGTGGTCCATGTTGCTGTCGAGCGCCAGCGCGCGCACCCGCCGCGGAAAGCGCTCGGCGTAGAGCTGCCCGATGAGCGTGCCGTACGAGACGCCGTAGTAGGTCAGCTTGTCCTCGCCCAGGGCGGCGCGCAGGGCGTCGAGGTCGCGCACCACGCTGCCGGTGTCCGCGTGGTCGAACAGCGGCCCGGTACGGCTCCTGCAGTCCTGCCGGTAGCGCTCGTTGAAGGCGAGCAGCGCGTCGAAGTCGGCCTGGCTCTTCAGCGAGAGCGGATCGGGCGCCTGCACGGCCAGCTCCAGCGAGCACAGGATCGGGTTGCTGCGCCTGACGCCGCGCGGATCGAAGCCCACGACGTCGAACCGGCGGGTGATCTCGGGGGAGAACCCCAGCCAGTTCTTCAGCACGGCGTCCACGCCGGACCCGCCGGGCCCGCCGGGGTTGATCACCAGCGAGCCGGTCCTGGCCGCGGGATCGGTGGCGGTGCGCCGCGCGAGCGCCAGCTCGAACTTCTCCCCGCCGGGCCGGCTCCAGTCGACGGGCACGCTCAGCGTGCCGCACTCGGCGGTGGGATCCTCCTGACACGGCGCCCACGCGACGGCGCCCGCCGCGCTGCTCGCCGTGGCGGGCAGCGAGGGGACGACGAGGGCCAATAAAACGGTGGGTACGAGGACGAGTCTTCGCATCATCCATCCATTCGTCGGGTACTTGATCGTGAATCAGAAGGCCGGACAAGCGCATCCGACTCGGGTATGAGAAGCGAGTCATCCCCCGGTACCCCCCGCGTGTCCTCCCTGGCTGAGGCGGTTGCGGCGCCGATTGACCATATGAGTCAATATTTCGCGATAATGGCTGTTCTCTGGTGGCCGCTCGCGGACCGCCGGGAACGGCGCGATCCGGTAACCCGTTCGCCGGGCTTCCGGTGCCGCCGGAGTCGCGTCCCAGATTTCCGAAAGTTTCGGGCAACTTACCGCTCGATCGGCGCCGATCCAAGGCTGTGACACGAACTGGCCTTGACAGGTCGCTTCCGCAACGTTGCAGATGGCGGCACTCTTGACACGCCCCAACGGTGCCCATATGTTGCCGCAATATTAAACAAATCGTCGTGAAAGTTTCGGCGCGACACGCCAGCGTGACCCCCCACTCGCCGTGCGTGGGTCCTGCGCCGTCACCGGCCGAAGGGATGGCATGAGGGGCCAGGTACCAATCGACACGAGCCCTGCGTCCGGAGAGAGCGCGCCGTGGCAGGACGAACGGCTGTCGCCCGCCCAGCGGGCCGAGACGCTCATCCCGCTGATGACTCTCGAGGAGAAGATCGCTCAACTCGTCGGCGTGTGGGTCGGCGCCGACGCCTCCGGGGGAGGGGTCGCCCCGCACCAGTCCGACATGGAGGGTGTGGAGTGGAGCACGGTCATCAGCCAGGGGCTGGGCCAGCTCACCCGGCCGTTCGGCACGGCGCCGGTCGATCCGGTCGCCGGCGCGCGCTCGCTGGCGGCCTCGCAGGCGCAGATCGTGGCGACCAGCCGGTTCGGGATCCCCGCCCAGGTCCACGAGGAGTGCCTGACCGGGTTCGCCGCCTGGCGGGCGACCGTGTATCCGGCGCCGCTGAGCTGGGGCGCCTCCTTCGACCCCGACCTGATCGAGGAGATGGCCGGGCGGATCGGCCGCTCCATGCGGGCCGCCGGCATCCACCAGGGCCTGGCCCCGGTGCTGGACGTGACCAGGGACTACCGCTGGGGCCGTACCGAGGAGACGATCGGCGAGGACCCCTACCTCGTCGGCACGATCGGCGCGGCCTACGTGCGCGGCCTGGAGAGCACCGGCATCGTCGCCACGCTGAAGCACTTCGCCGGCTACTCGGTCTCCCGCGGCGGACGTAACCTCGCCCCCGTGCACATGGGCCGGCGCGAGCTGGCCGACGTCATCCTGCCGCCGTTCGAGATGGCCCTGCGCCTGGGCGGCTCCCGGTCGGTGATGCACTCCTACGCCGAGATCGACGGCCTTCCCGTGGCGGCCGACGAGAGCCTGCTCACCGGGCTGCTGCGCGAGGAATGGGGTTTCGCCGGCACGGTGGTCGCCGACTACTTCGCCATCCGCTTCCTGCAGAAGCTGCACGGCCTCGCCGCCGGGGCCTCCGACGCGGCCGGGCTCGCCCTGCGGGCCGGCATCGACGTCGAGCTGCCCACCGTTGACACCTTCGGCACCCCCCTGATCGAGGCCGTGAAGGCCGGGGAGGTGGACGAGGCGCTGATCGACCGCGCCCTGCGCCGCGTGCTGACCCAGAAGGCCGAGGTCGGCCTGCTCGACGAGGGCTGGGAGCCGCTGCCCGCCGACGTCGAGAACCTCCGCCTCGACGACGAGGCCAGCCAGGACGTCGCCCTGCGCCTGGCCAGGCAGTCCGTCGTCCTGCTGCGGAACACCGGCGGGATCCTGCCGCTGGCCCCCGGCCGGCGGATCGCCCTGGTGGGCCCGCTCGCCGACGACCCGATGGGCATGCTCGGCTGCTACGCCTTCCCCGCGCACGTGGGCCCGCACCCCGAGCACGGGCTCGGGCTCGACATCCCGTCCCTGCGCGAGGCGCTCGGCGACCTGGGCGGGGACCTCACGTACGCGCCGGGCTGCGAGATCACCGGCGACGACACCTCGGGCATCGCGGCCGCGGTCGCGGCGGCGGCGGAGGCCGACGTGTGCGTGGTCGCCGTCGGAGATCGGGCCGGCCTGTTCGGGCGCGGCACCTCCGGCGAGGGCTGCGACGCGACCGACCTGCGCCTGCCCGGCGTGCAGGCCGAGCTCGTCCAGGCCGTGCTGGCGACCGGCACCCCGGTGGTGCTGGTGCTGCTCGCCGGCCGCCCGTACGCGCTGGGCGCCGAGGTGGACGCCGCCGCGGGCATCGTCTACGGCTTCTTCCCCGGCCAGCGGGGCGGCCAGGCGCTGGCCGAGGTGCTCACCGGCGCGGTGAACCCGTCCGGGCGGCTGCCGGTCAGCGTGCTCCGCGACGCCGCCGGGCTGCCTTCGACGTACCTGTCGCCGATGCTGGGCCGCCGCTCCGACGTGTCCTCGGTGGACCCGACCCCCGCGTTCCCGTTCGGGCACGGGCTGAGTTACACCACCTTCGAGTGGAGCGACGCCGACGTGGCCGGCGGCGGCACCGCGTGGCCGGTCGACGGCGAGGTCAGCGTCGGCGTCACGGTGTGCAACACCGGCACGCGGGCCGGCACGGAGGTCGTCCAGCTCTACCTGCACGACCCCGTCGCGCAGACGACGCGCCCGGTCGTCCGCCTGATCGGCCACCTCCGGGTCCCGCTGGAGCCGGGGGAGTCCGCCCGCGCGACGTTCACCGTCCCCGCGGACGTCACGTCGTTCACCGGCGTGCGGGGCACCCGCATCGTCGAGCCCGGCGACGTCGAGCTGCGGTTCGGGCGTTCGAGCGGCGAGGTGACCGCGGCCCTGCCGCTGCGCCTGACCGGCGCCGAGCGCGAGGTCGGTCACCTGCGGGAGCTGCAGCCGCTGGCGCGCATGGACCGCATCGCACCGGAGGTCACTGGATGAGCACATCCCAGACGCTGGACCCGTCACCGGGCACCCGCGGCGGCCCGCAACGGCCGGACCGGGCCCCCGGACACCGCGCACGCGCCCGCACCGGCTGGGGCGCCGCGCTGCGCCGCGACTGGCAGCTCTACTCGCTGGCGATCCTGCCGCTGCTGTTCTTCCTGATCTTCCGGTACGGGCCGATGGTCGGCAACGTCATCGCGTTCAGGAAGTTCGAGCCGGGCGGCAGCATCTTCGGCGAGCAGTGGGTGGGCCTGCGCTACGTGAAGATGTTCCTGAGCGACCCCACGTTCTGGACCGTGTTCACCAACACGCTCGTCCTCGGGGCGCTGACCCTGGTGTTCTGCTTCCCGCTGCCGATCGTGCTGGCGCTGCTGCTCAACGAGGTGCGCAGCACGAAGCTCAAGCGGTTCCTGCAGTCGGTGTCCTATCTGCCGCACTTCCTGTCGATGGTCATCGTGGCCGCCATCGTCATGCAGATGCTGTCCATCGACGGGCCGATCAACCAGATGGTGAAGGCGTTCGGCGGTGAGCCGACCGTGTTCCTGCAGAAGCCGGACTGGTTCCGCACGATCTTCGTCTCGTCGGAGGTCTGGCAGACCGTCGGCTGGGGGACCATCCTCTACCTGGCCGCGCTGACGACCATCGACGGGCAGCTCTACGAGGCGGCCAGGATGGACGGCGCCAGCCGGTGGCGGCAGATCTGGCACGTCACGCTGCCGGGCATCCGGCCGACGGCGATCACCCTCCTCGTGCTCAACATCGGCACGTTCATGGCCGTGGGCTTCGAGAAGGTCCTGCTCCTGTACAACCCGCTGACGTATCCGACCGCCGACGTGATCTCCACGTACCTGTACCGGATGGGCGTGGAGTCCAGCAACATGAGCTATGCCGCCGCCATCGGCCTGTTCGAGGCCCTGATCGGGATCGTGCTCATCAGCTCGGCCAACGTGATCTCCCGCCGCACAGTAGGGGCGAGCCTGTGGTAACGACCGCCAAGAGCCGTGGCTACCGCGTGTTCCAAGGGATCAACGCCGTCATCCTGACCGGTGTCGTGATCGTGACGCTGTATCCCTTCGTCAACATCATCGCCCGCTCCTTCAGCCAAGAGCGCTACATCGTCGCGGGCGAGGTCAACCTCATCCCGCGCGGGTTCAACCTCACGACCTACCGGATCGTGATCACCGACCCGATGTTCTGGACGAACTACGGCAACACCGTCATCTACACCGTCGTCGCCACGGTCATCGCCATGGTGCTGACGACGTGCTACGCGTACGTGCTGTCCAAGAAGCACCTCAAGGGCCGCACGATCCTGGTCTGGGTCGCCGTCTTCACCATGATCTTCTCCGGCGGCCTGATCCCCCAGTACGTGCTGGTCAACAGCCTCGGACTGACGAACTCCATCTGGGCCATCGTCCTGCCCAACGCCATCAGCGTGTTCAACCTGCTGGTGATGAAGGCGTTCTTCGAGGGCCTGCCGCAGGAGCTGGAGGAGGCCGCCGCCATCGACGGCCTGAACACCTACGGCATCCTGTGGAAGATCGTGCTGCCGCTGTCGAAAGCGGTCATCGCCACGATGGTGCTGTTCTACGCGGTCTCGTACTGGAACTCGTGGTTCACGGCCTTCCTCTACCTGAACGAGTCCGAGCTGTTCCCGGTGACGATCTACCTGCGCAACCTCATCGCGGGCGCCACCGGTGCGGAGTCCGCGGGCGCGGTGACGTCCGAGGTGACGCAGGCCGCCGCCAACATCCAGTCGGTGACGGTCATGCTCACCGTCCTGCCCATCCTCGCGGTCTACCCCTTCGTCCAGAGGTACTTCGTCTCTGGAGTCATGATCGGCGCGGTCAAGGGTTAGCCCTCTTCGTCAGCCCCTCACCTAAGGAAAATCCCCCATGCGCGAATTCTCACGACGTCAGGCGATAGTCGGCCTGGGTGCGCTCACCCTCGTCCTCGCCGGTTGCGGCGAGGACGAGGCACCGAAGAAGACCGCCGACGTGTCCGCGAACAAGGCGGGCGCGATGGCAGGCTACGGCGTCAACCAGCAGTTCAAGGCCACCGAGCCGATCTCGTTCGACGTGCTCTACAACAACCACCCGTTCTATCCGCACAAGAACGACTGGCTGTTCTGGCAGGAGCTGACCAAGCGCACCAACGTGACGCTGAAGGCCGTGACCGTCCCGCTCAGCGACTACGAGAAGAAGCGCGGCCTGCTGGTGGGCTCGGGGCAGGCCCCGCTCATCATCCCGAAGACGTATCACCCGGCGGAGGAGACGTTCGTCGCCTCGGGCGCGATTCTGCCGGTCAGCGACTACCTCGACCTGATGCCGAACTTCAAGGACAAGGTCGCCAAGTGGAAGCTGGAGCCTGAGCTGGACACGCTGCGTCAGACGGACGGCCGCTTCTACCTGCTGCCCGGTCTCCACGAGGACATCTGGGTCGACTACTCGCTGGCCATCAGGACCGACATCCTGGAGAAGCTCAAGCTGGAGGTCCCCAAGACCTGGGACGACCTCTACACCGTGCTCAAGGCCATGAAGGCCGAGTACCCCGACCAGTACCCGATGACCGACCGGTGGGGCGTCCCCACGCCGGGCGGCAACCTGATCAAGCTGGTCGCCCAGGCGTTCGGCAGCAGGGGCGGGTGGGACTTCCAGCACGCGACCTGGGACCCGGCGGCCGGGAAGTTCGCCTACACCGGCGCCATGCCCCAGTACAAGCAGATGATCGAGTATCTCGGCAAGCTGGTGAAGGAGAAGCTGCTCGACCCCGAGAGCTTCACCCAGTCGGACGACGCCGCCAAGGCCAAGTTCACCTCCGGCAAGTCGTTCGTGATCAGCAGCAACGCGCAGTCGCTGATCAACGACTACCGGACGGCGCTGACCGAGAACAACCCGGACGCCAAGATCGCCAAGATTCCGGTGCCCATGGGCCCGGTCGGGGACTACAAGATCGGCACCCGCCTCGAGAACGGCGTCATGATCTCCAAGAAGGCCCTGGAGAACAAGAACTTCGTCGCCATGATGCAGTTCCTGGACTGGCTCTGGTACTCCGACCAGGGCGAGGAGTTCGCCAAGTGGGGCATCGAGGGCACGACGTTCACCAAGGACGCGGCCGGTGACTACAAGATCGCCAAGGACGTCGACTTCATCGGCCTCAACCCCGGGGCGCCGAAGCACCTGCAGAAGGACTTCGGCTTCTCCAACGGCGTCTTCGCCTACGGCGGCACGACCAAGCTGCTGAACTCCACCTTCTCCGAGGAGGAGGTGGCCTTCCAGGACGTCATGAACGCCAGGAAGCCGTGGCCGGTCGATCCGCCGCACCCGTTCAACGACGAGGAGCGCGAGCAGGCCAGCCTGTGGGAGACGCCGCTGAAGGACACCGTCACCCAGAACACGCTCAAGTTCATCCTCGGCGAGCGCGACATCAGCGAGTGGGACGCCTACGTCAAGGAGCTGGAGGGCAAGAACTCGACCACCTACCTGAACCTGGTCAACGGCGCCTACGAGCGGTTCAAGAAGGAACACGGCTGACCTGCCCCCTCTGGGCCGCTCCCCTCCCGGGGGCGGCCCCGGCCTGAGGATCATCATGCGCAACCTCGTTCCCGGCCGTCCCTCGGGGCGGCTGTCCGACGCCTGGCGCTTCTGCGTCGGCACGGGACGCTTGGAGCTCGCGCTGCGGCGCGACTACCAGGACTCGCTGGCGCTCGTCCAGCGGGAGATCGGCTTCCGGCACATCCGCGGGCACGGGCTGCTGAGCGACGGCGTCGGCGTGCACCGGCCGTACGAGCACGCGGGCTCGCGGCACGTGCGGCACTCGTTCACGTACGTGGACCAGATCGTGGACGCCTACCTGGAGCTCGGCATCAAGCCCTTCGTCGAGCTGGGCTTCATGCCCTCGGGCCTGGCCTCGGGCGACCAGACCGTCTTCTGGTGGCGCGGCAACGTCACCCCGCCCCGCTCGCACCGGGAGTGGGCCGCCCTGGTCAAGGCCACCGTGACGCACCTGATCGACCGGTACGGCCTGGACGAGGTGCGTACCTGGCCGATCGAGGTGTGGAACGAGCCGAACCTCAAGGACTTCTGGCAGGACGCGGACGAGGCCGCCTACCACCGCCTGTACGAGGTCACCGCGCACGCCGTCAAGGACGTGGACGCCGCGCTCCAGGTCGGCGGCCCGGCGATCTCGCCCGGCTCGGACGAGTGGATGACGCGGTTCGCCGGCTTCGTGACAGAACGTTCCGTGCCGGTCGACTTCGTCAGCCGCCACGCCTACACCTCGGGCCCGGCCCAGCACGTCCCGTTCGGTGTGCACCAGACGCTGCGGCCCGCCGCTGAGCTGCTGGAACAGTTCGGGATGCCGCGCCGCCAGCTCGCCGGCGGCCCGCTGGCGGACCTGCCGGTGCACATCACCGAGTTCAACTCCTCCTACCGGCCCGACAACCCCCTCCACGACACGGCGTTCAACGCCGCCTACCTGGCCCCGGTGCTGGCGGCCGGGGGAGAGCTGGCGGACTCCTTCTCCTACTGGACCTTCAGCGACATGTTCGAGGAGGTCGGGATCCCGACGTCGTTGTTCCACGGCGGCTTCGGCCTGCTGACCCACCGCCAGATCAAGAAGCCCACGTACCACCTGTACGCGTTCATGGCCAGGATGGGCGACCAGCTCCTGACCAGGGGCGCGGACCACCTCGTCACGAGGGACGCGACCGGCCGGGTCACGGTGCTGGCGTGGGCGCCCGTGGACGTCACCGGCGGCGACCCCGTGGCTGGGCACACGGCCGGGCACACGGCCGGGCACACCGTGCGCCTGTCCATCCCCGTCGGGGACGCGGCCTCGGTCTTCATGCTGCGCTCGTCGGTGAGCGAGGAGCAGGGCAACGCCTGGGCGGCCTGGTGCGAGATGGGCCGCCCCCGGTCTCCCCATTCCCGGCAGCTCGATATCCTCCGGGAAGCGGCGGAACCCATCCGCAGCCATCGCAACCTCCCCGTAGCGGGCGGATCGGTCGAGCTCGACCTCACGCTCGAACGCCACGAGGTCACGCTGGCCGAGCTGACGGCGGTGGTGGACGAGACCCCGCCGTGGTGGGACGACAGCCGGATACTCGGCCTGGGGGAGGGCCTGACATGAGCGACGTGAGCATGGGAGCTTTCGCATGAGCGGCGCGGGCACGGATGTGGGCACGGGTATGGGGCGGCGCTTCGGCACGGGGCCGCTCTCGCGGGCCGCCGCGTTGATCTACACGCTGCTGATCGTCGAGCTGCTGTTCCTGCTCACCGCCGCCCCCGGGCTGGCCGGTCTCGTGCTGCTCGACCGGGACGCCAGCAACGTGCCGCTGGCCGCGCTCTGCCTGCTGCCGCTCGGCCCCGCGCTCTCGGCCGCCCTGTACGCGATGCGCCACCGCCGCGCCGAGCTCATCGACCTGCGCCCGGCCACGGTGTTCTGGCGCGGCTACCGGCTCAACGCCGCCGGGGCGCTGAAGGTATGGGCGCCGTGGCTGGTGTGGCTGACGATCGTCGGCATGACCCTCGGCAACTTCTCCGCCGCCGGGGTGCCCGGCTGGTGGGCGGTGCTGCTCGTCGTCATCGCCGTGGTGGCCACGCTCTGGGTCGCCAACGCGCTGGTGATCACCTCGTTGTTCGCGTTCAGGGGGATGGACGTGGCCAGGCTGGCGGCGTACTCGCTCGGGCGTTTCCCCGGCGCCACCCTGGCCAACGCGTGCCTGCTGATCGTGGCGGGCGGCCTCACGCTGTTCGCCTCGGAGGTGGTGCCCGTCGTGCTGGCCTCGGTGGCCGCCGCGGTGCTCCTGTGGAACAGCCGCAAGCTGACCGCCGAGGTCCAGGAGAGGTTCACCGCACCTCAGTAACCGGTCTCAGTGGATGCGGCGCCCATGGGCGTCGGGCACGCCCGACTTGCGCAGGAAGTAGGCGTTGACCTGGTCACGCCACTCCTCGGCGGAGCGGACCTGCTCGTCCAGCCGCTCCTTCACCCTGGCCCACAGCGCCGGGTCCACCAGACCTTCGGCCTTCTGCCAGCGCAGCCGGGTCTCCGCGGCCTGCTCGGCGCCCGCGAAGTGGGTGTCGTAGATGTGCTGGACGACCGTCGAGCCGCTCTGGAGCACGTGTCCGTACGGGACGTGGTGGAAGAACAGCAGCAGCTCGTCGGGGCAGCTCTCCGGCGATTCGTACACCTCTGACCACGGCTCCGGGTACTGGCCGGTGTAGCCGGTGCCGGTGGCGCGCGTCCTGTCCACGCCCACGCCGTCACGGTCGGCGAAGTGGTACGTGCCCCACGGCGTGTACTCGTAGCCGTCCACGTCGGGGCCGTAGTGGTGGCCGGGACGGACCATGAAGCCGACGCCGAGCGGCGCGGTGTAGCGCTCGTACGTGTGCCAGGAGCCGTCCATCATCTCGTGCAGCGTCCGCCCGAGCGCCGCGCGGTCCCGGCTGGCCGCGAACGTCAGGCCGATCCACTCGTCCAGCACGGCCCCGGGGTCCAGGCGCGGCGCCCAGGCGAGCCGGCCGAACGCGTACAGGTTCGCCTGGGCGAGCGGGTGACCGGTCCAGAAGCGGTCGTCGCCCACATTGGAGACCGCCACCAGACCACCACCAGGACCGCCGGCGCCGCCGTCCGCCGCACCGCTGCCCGCCAGAGCGCCGTCCGCCGTGCCGCTGTCCGCCACGCTGCCGTCCGCCGTGCCGCCGGTGGCGAGGGCGGCCACGTCGCGGCCGTCCGGGCCCCAGGGGCGGAAGCCCAGCACCTCACTCCACATCGGGGCCAGGTAGCACACATGCCGCTGCTGCCCGGTGTACTCCTGCGTCACCTGCAGCTCCACCGCCAGGCGGGTGGACGGCATGGCCGCGATCACCGGCGATACCGGCTCCCGGGTCTGGAAGTCCAGCGGACCATGCTTGACCTGCAAGATCGCGTTGTCGCGGAACTGCCCGTCGAGCGGCGCGAAGTGGTCGAAGGCCGCGCGGGCCCGGTCGGTCGAGCGGTCGCGCCAGTCCTGCCGGTGGTTGTAGACGAAGGCCCGCCAGTGCACGACCCCGCCGTGCGGGGCCAGCGCGTCGGCGAGCATGTTGGCGCCGTCGGCATGGGTGCGCTCGTACGCGAACGGTCCCGGCTGCCCCTCCGAGTCGGCCTTGACCACGTAGCCGCCGAAGTCGGGGATCGTCGCGTACACCCGCTCGGTCGTCGCCGCCCACCACGCGCGCACGTCCGCGTCGAGCGGGTCGGCGGTGGACAGCCCGCCCAGGGCGATGGGGGAGGCGAAGTTGACCGACAGGTGCACGCGGATCCCGTACGGACGCAGCTCGTCCGCGATCGCCGCCACGTCGCCGAGCCGGTCGGTCAGCAGATGGGCCTCGGTGGCGTGCACGTTCACGTTGTTCACCGAGATCGCGTTCACGCCGGTGGCGGCCAGCAGCCGCCCGTAGGCGCGCACCCGTGCCAGGTCCCCGGTCAGCGCGCCGTCCCGCCAGAAGATCGACCCGCCCGAGTAGCCGCGTTCGACCTGGCCCATCACGGGGTGCACGTCGATGTTGTCCCAATGGTCGAGCATGCGCCGCCGCATCGCCGGCCGGTGGGCCTGCGCGGGCCGTGCCGCCCCGAACGCCCGCTCGCCCAGGCGCACCACGTGGAACAGGCCGTGGAGCAGGCCCGCCGCCGCGTCCGCGAGCACCACCGTGACGCCGTCGTGGCGGGCGAGCACGTACCCCTCGTCCCCAAGACCGGCGAGCTCGTCGGCCCCCGGTCCGTCCAGGAGCGCCTGCGCGGCGGGCGGCAGCGGCGTCGCCGTGGTGAGCGCGAGCACCAGATCGGCCGGGCCGGCCGGGTCCGCCGGGCCGCCGCCGTAAAGGGCGGAGGCGCGGGCGACCTCCTCGCGCACGGTTTCCGCGAGAAGGCCGTCGCCGCGTACGAGGGTGCGACGCGAACCGATCGCCCGGAAGGCTTCTGGGGGCAGCCAGGCTGGGTGGACGTCGGTCAGATCGGGAGTGGTCACGTGGATCCTCAAATCCGATGATTTAATCCATTTTATAGACAAATCTATCGAAAGAGGCGGCGACAGTCCTGACCGGGCCGCACGCTGGAGAGCCCAGCGGTCAGGCGTTCGCGTTGAACGGCGTGAGCCGCAGCCGCAGCGCCGTCGGCAGCAGCCAGGGCGTGTCGGCCGGGATCGACAGCGCGCTGTGGCTGATGGGGCGCCTGCACGGGCGCGAGCACGCCCGTGCGGTGCGTCGTCACATCCAGTACGACCCGGCGCCGCCGTACCTGGCGGACGTGCCCGCCGAGTAGCCGCCTACCGTGCGCCGGCGCGCTTCTGGAGGGCCTTGAAGTCCGCCAGCCAGAAGCCCCGGCCCGACAGCCCGTTGGCGCGCGGCTGCACCGTGTACGGCGCGAACACGCTGTTCAGCAGCCACGGGTCCTTGGCCGGGCCGAAGTTCGTGACCATGAGGTCGTCCTGCTTGAAGCCGTACGTGGCGACCGCCAGCCGCCCGGTGCCCCGGTAGAGCCGCATCTGGTCGCGCAGGAACCCCGACTGGCTCATGAACCACGGACTGCCGGTCAAGAAGTCGGTCCACTGCCGCTCGCTGAACGGGCTGTCGATGGCGGCCTTGATCACCTGCCAGACGAGGGTGTCCGCGGCGAACCCGTACCGCTGGGCGAACTCGGCCGGGATCGGGTCCTGAAGGTGCTGCTTCCAGAGCCACACGAGGGAGAACTCGGTGACGAGGAACGTCTGGTCGGCGCGCATCTTCGGCAGGATGTAGTCGAGGAAGGCCTGCGCGTCCGCCTGCGCGGGCACGTGCGGGTGGATGTCCACGCCCTCGATCTCCGGCGTCTCGCGGACGAAGGTCATCCAGCGCTCGGCCGCCGGCGTGCGGCGGTCGGCCAGATCGAGCCGGTTCAGCGCGCCCATGTACAGCGCGGTGCCGCAGCTCGCGCCGCAGTGCTCGCGCCGGAAGTCGATCACGTGCCGGGCGACGGTCTCGTAGAAGGCGTTGAGCCGCTGGTCGCGCTCGGCGGGCAGGCTCTCGATGAACGGCTCGTTGCCGATCGTGAGGATGTCCACCTTGTTCAGGACGGCCGGCAGCACCTTGTCCAGCCGGGCCAGCTCCGCGGCCATCCCGGCGCTGCCCGGCTCGGGGAACGAGGCGCGGTCGTAGGGGAACTTCAGGCTGAGGATCGTGTCGTAGCCGCGGCCGGCGGTCTCGGTGATGGTGCTGATCGCGAAGTGCCCGGCGGGGTCGCCCTGGTCGGTCGCGGGCATCGGGAAGAACCCGCGCACCCACTTCGTGCCGGACTCGCGCAGCTCCCGGTAGTCGAGCGCGTCGAGGTTCTGGTTGAAGTTGGCTCCCAGGGCGCCGTACGCGCGGCTAAGAGGTCTGTCATGGCTCACGGGCTTTCCTCCCTCGGCGGTGGCCGCCTGGGTGGTCGAGGCGGCCAGAACCGCGGTCAAGGCGATGATCGACAGTCGACGCAGCATGGGCGGTGCTCCCTGGTGTGCGCGGAGGGCTTGACGGGTGATCGACATGGTCATCGACTCACTTGCCGGTTCATGTTTGCGCTAACTTGATCACGCTGTCAATGGGTGACGGTGAGACGAGCGTGCGGAGCCCGCACGCGGTCACGCGTACAGAGCGTGCGGGGTCTGCGGAAAACCGGCCGCGCGGCGCGTGCGGAGCCCGTGGAGGGTCAGGCGGGCGGGGGTGCGGTGGAGGCGCGGACCACCAGCTCGGGCCGTACGAACCGGGAGGTCACCTCGGCCGAGTCGGCCGGCCCTTCGATGCGCGCCACCAGGTGCTCCAGGCAGCGGCGTCCCACCGCCGCGAGGTCCTGGCGTACCGTCGTCAGCGGCGGGCTGAGGAACGGCGCGAAGTCCAGGTCGTCGAACCCCACCACGCTCAGCTCCTCCGGCACCCGCCGCCCCAGCTCGGCCGCCGCCCGCAGGACGCCGGCCGCCATCTGGTCGTTGGCCGCGAAGACGGCGGTCACGCCGTCGCCGGCCAGCATCCGGAGCGCGGCGTCGTAGCCCGACTGCGGCGACCAGTCGCCGACGGCGGCCGGCGGGATCGCCCGCCCCGACCGCTTGAGCTGCCGCTGCCAGGCGGCCCTGCGCCGCTGCGCCGGGTTGGACCCGGCCGGCCCCGCTATGTGGTGGACGGTGGCGTGCCCGAGCCCGAGCAGGTGGTCGACGACGGCACGGGTGCCGGCGGCCTCGTCCATGCCGAACGTCGGGTGCCGGTGCGCCGCCCGGCTGTCGGCGATGACCAGCGGCACCTCCTCCAGGAGCTGCAGGTGCGGGGTGTCGAGCACCCGCGCCTCGATCACGATCACGCCGTCCACCGCGCGGTCGGTCAGGCCGCGGACGGCGGCGCGTACGTCCTGCTCGGTCGGCGCGTCGACGACCGCCACGCTCACCGAGTAGCCGCGGGCCTGTGCCCCGGACACCACGGCCTCCAGGATGCGCACGTTGCCGATCGCGCTCAGGTTGAACATGACCACGCCGATCGTCCCGAACCGGCCGGTGGCCAGCGCGCGGGCGGCGATGTTGGCGCGGTAGCCGAGCTGCTTCATGGCCGTCTCGACCTTGAGCCGCGTCTCGGCGGTGACCCGGTCGTTGCCGTTGACCACCCGGGACACGGTCTGGCCCGACACTCCGGCGAGCTTGGCGACGTCGGCCATGGACGCCCCGCCGGATGCCCTCGTCCCTGGTGGTCGGGTCACGCCAGGCTCTCCCCTCGTCGAAACCGCATGCAGAAGCGCACGATACCGCGCCGCGGGCGGGCGATGATCTCAGGCGAGGCCCTGGTGATTGGCCCCTTCGAAGTCGCTCAACGACGTGTCGTAGTCCTTGCCGCCGACAGGGTACATCGACGTCATCCAGTGGTGGAAATTGTCCCCGGAGTCCCGGAGCCGCTGGTAGAGGCGCTGCAGCAGCTCGGCCCCGACCTCGTCGAACGCGGGGTCGCCGTAGCGGTTGGCCAGCTCGTACGGGTCGTTCTCCAGGTCGTAGAGCTCGTTCACGCTCTCGGGATTGACCACCAGCTTGAAGCGGGGCGTGCGCAGCATGCGCTGCGGATAGGGGAAGTGGTGGCCGTGGAACTCCGCGGTGATGTCCGTGCGCCAGCCGTCCGGCTCCTGGCCGAGCGCGAACGGCACCAGGCTGCGGCCGTCCGCCTCCGGGTCGGGCTCCGCGCCGGCGAGGTCGAGGATGGTCGCGGTGTAGTCGACCAGGCTCACGAACGACTCGGTCGAGCCGCCCCCGGGTGAGCCGGGGACGCGCAGCAGGCCGGGGATCCGGTAGATGTCGTCGTACATCGCCGGGCCCTTGTCGTGCAGGCGGTGGGCGCCGGTGAACTCGCCGTGGTCGGCGGTGAACGCCACCGCCGTGCTGTCCCAGAGGCCGAGGCGCTCCAGCGCGCCGGTGAGCCGGCCGATCTGCTCGTCGATGAGCGTGACGTAGCCCCAGTACGCGGCCACCAGCCAGCGCCTGGTCTCCTCGCTCAGCGTGTCGTGCGTCCAGTGCTCGGAGTAGCGCCGCTGGACGGACGGCTTGTTCTCGAAGGTCTCCGCGAACGACGGCGGCAGCTCGACGAGGTCGGGGGAGTACATCTCCAGGTATTCGCGCGGCAGCAGGTACGGCAGGTGCGGGCCGTAGAAGTGGACGGCCATGAAGAACGGGCGGCCGTCGTCGTGGTAGCCGCGGGCGTACTCCTCCAGCCGGTCGATCGTCCGGTCGGCGAGGAAGTGCTCGAACGTGGCCTCCGCCGGCTGGTGCAGCACGCCGGCGAGCAGGTTGCCCGGCTCGCCGTTGGGGAAGACGCCGCGCACCTCCCCGTCGATCTCGGGGGCGGGCAGGCCCTTGTCGGCCAGCCAGGCGAGATAGTCGGGATGGCCGACGGGGTTGTGCCAGCCCGGGTAGTGCGCGCCGTCGAAGCCGAACTCGCCCGGCCCCCTGCGCCGCCCGACGTGCCACTTGCCCTCGATGCCCACGTTGTAGCCGCGCTCGCGCAGACGCAGCGAGAAGGGCGTGAACTCGTCCGACAGCTCCTCCGAGTAGCCCACGTTCCGCTCGTAGTTGGCCAGCAGCCGGTGCCGGTACGGCAGGACGCCGGTGAGCAGGCTGGCCCGCGCGGGGGTGCAGATGGCCGACGGGGTGAAGCAGGCGTCGAATCGGGTGCCCGCCTCGGCGATCGCGTCCAGGTGCGGAGTGGACACGTGGGGGTTGCCGTACGCCCCGATGGTGTCGACGCGGTGCTGGTCGGTCATCAAAAAGAGCATGTTGGTGGGCGAACTCACAGAGCCTCCATGTTTCCGCGAACATTCGTACGACTCCGGTGGCGGCCGACCGGCCGAGAGGGACCACTTCCGAAGCCGTTTGGAAAAACCGCACCATTGCGGTCTTGACGCTGATAGACAACAGCCATAGGTTAGCGCAAACATAGAAAAATCCCTACGGGAATTCCATGGAATTGGTCCCGGGCGGGAGTAGGTCGATGACCGAGTCGACACGAACAGGAGTCGCCATGGGGCCGCATGACCGGATTCTCGGATCCAGCCCGGGCGCGGCGAGCGCCGGCCGCCGCAGCGTCACCCGCACTACGGGCCGGAGCGTCAGCCGGCGTCAGCTCATCGGAGGTTCGACCGCCGGCGCCCTGGCGGCGTTCCTCGCCGCGTGCACGGGCGGCGGGCAGACCAGCCGGCAGAGCGTCGCGGCGGCGGGCGGGAGCGGCGGGGCCCTCCAGTGGTGGGACCAGTTCCGGCCGCTGACCAAGATGCTGCAGAACGACCTCTTCACCCCGTTCATGCAGTCCCATCCGGGCGTGAAGATCGAGCGCCGCCAGATGGACGCGCCGGACCTGGGGCAGGCGCTGCAGGTCGGCCGCCGCAGCAACCAGATGCCGGACGTGCACTCGATGGCGGGCCTGGGCGGCATCTCCCCGGCCGCGCTGGTGAGCGAGGGCTGGTTCCAGCCCATCGGGAAGCTCGCCGACTTCGCGGGCAGCCCGCTCGGCGACCAGCTCTACGACGGCGTCCACCGCTTCAACGACGAGATCTACTCCTTCCCGCCGTTCTCCGGCCGCTGGCACGACGCGGTGCCGTGGTACAACACCGCGCTGCTCAAGGAGGCCGGCGTCGACGCGGAGGAGGGGCCGGGCACCTGGGACGAGCTGCGCGAGTACGCGCGCAAGGTCACCAACGGCACCGAGGGCGACGTCTACGGGACCGTGGTGCCCAGCAAGGAGGCCGAATACCTGCAGAACCTGGTCCACCGGCTGGCCATGGCGGCCGGCGCGCCGGGCCCCGGCGCCATCGACTGGAAGACGGGCGACTACGTCTTCGACTCCGAGCCGTACGTCCAGGCCATCGAGTTCCTGGTCGCGCTGCAGAAGGACAAGGTCGTGCACCCCGCGTCCGCCTCGATGGGCGCCCGCGACGGCCGCGCCCGCTGGGCGGCCGGGCAGGCCGGCATCTACCTCTGGGGCGCGTGGTTCGTCGGCGGCCTGCTCGTGGACGAGCCCGAGGCGGTCGAACGAGGGGTCGGCACGTGGCACCTCCCGTGCCCGACGAGCACCCGCAACTTCGTCTACAACGGGGCGCAGGCCGGCACCTTCTGGGTGTCCAGCCAGTCGAAGCAGGCGAAGACCGCGGCCGAGGTGATGCTGCAGATGACGACCAAGGAGTTCCAGCTCAAGCTGGCCTCCGCGATGGACCAGCCGCCCGCGCTGGCCGAGGTGGTCGCGGAGGCGGAGGTGCACGCCGCCTACCGGCAGTGCGTGGCCAACTTCCAGGACGACGTGCGGATCGGCCCGGTGCCCGAGGTCGGCAACCCCGCCGTGTGGCAGGTCCTCGCCGAGATGCGCGACCTCCACCCGAACCTCGGTGACATCGTCCAGTCGGTGCTGACCGGCTCGACGACCGACATCGCCGGTGAGCTCAAGCGCTTCAACGACAAGATCAGCGCCGAGCGGGACCGCGCCATCAAGGTCGTCCAGGAGGAGAAGGGCGCCAAGGTCGACCGCAAGGCCTGGGTGTTCGCCAACTGGGACCCGAAGAAGGACTACGACCAGCAGGCCTACGCCGGGCGCTGAGCCCGCGGCCCCGGAGAGCCGTGGCCCGCCAGGCCGATCGGACAGGAGCGCGATGACGACAATGCACGAGCGGAGCCACCTACGGCGGGGGTGGCCGCAACGCCTGCGGAAAGACTGGTGGATCTACGTCTTCCTGCTCCCGACCATCGTCGGGTACGGCGCCTACACCGTCTACCCGCTGGCGGCCTCGTGGTGGTTCGCGTTCCTGGACTGGCCGGGGTTCGCGACCGGAGGAACGTTCATCGGCCTGGAGAACTTCGAACGGCTGCTGGGCGACGACCTGTTCTGGAACGCGTTCTGGAACTCGATCGTGTTCCTCCTGATCGCCGTGCCGCTGCGGGTCGGCCTGGCGCTGCTCCTGGCGATCGTGCTCAACAGGAAGAAGACGCCGTTCAAGGGCTTCTTCCGTACGCTCTTCTTCCTGCCGGTCGTCACCACGGGCGCCATCGTCGGCGTCGTGTTCACCCTGCTGCTCGACGCGAGCGGGCCGGTGAGCCTGTCCATGGTGTGGGCCGGGCTGATCGACTCGCCGGCGAACTTCGCGGCGGACGCCGGCACCTCCCTCTACGCCGGGATCGCCGTCTGGGTGTGGAAGTGGCTGGGCATCACCCTGATCTACTGGCTCGCCGCGCTGCAGACGGTCCCGCAGGCGGTGCACGAGGCCGCGATGATCGACGGGGCGGGCGCCTGGGCGGAGTTCCGCCACGTGACGATGCCGCTGCTCGTGCCGTTCCTCGTGATCATCACGCTGATCGACACCGTGGCCGCGTTCAACGTCTTCGACCTGATGCAGACCCTCACCGGCGGGGGCCCGTCCTTCTCATCCGAGGTGATCGAGATCTTCATCTTCCGCACGGCCTTCCAGGCCACCGTCCCCCAGCTCGGCTACGCCTCCGCGGCGGCGGTCCTGTTCGGCCTGCTGACCGTGCTCCTCGCGATCGTCCAGGCGCTGGGCGTCCGCTGGGCCCGTGGCCGGATCGGGACGTCATGACGGCGGCGCCCGCGACCGCCCCCGCGCGGGCGGCCGCTCCCGTCGCACCGGCCGGGCCGGTCCGCCACCGGCGCCGCCCGAGCACCGGCCGGGTGGTGACCTTCGTCCTGCTGCTGGTGCTCGGCGGCCTGTGGGTCTACCCGTTCATCTGGCTGATCTCGGCGTCGCTGAAGAGCACGCCCGAGATCTTCGGCAGCGGGCTCGGCCTCGTGCCCGAGAACCCGGTCTGGGAGAACTACTCCAGGGCCTGGACGGAGGTGGGCTTCGGCAGCTACTTCGTCAACACGCTGATCATCACGGTCGGCACGGTGCTGCTCGTCGTCGTCCGCAGCGCCCTGGCCGGCTACGTCCTGGGCCGCTACGACTTCATCGGCAAGAAGCCGCTCATCGGGCTCTTCCTGGTCACGTTCTTCCTGCCGGAGGGGTACACGATCATCCCGATCGCCCAGCTCACCGACCAGCTCCAGCTGCTCAACACGCACGCCGGCGTGATACTCGGGCTGGGCGCCGGCGGGCAGATCGCCGCGACGCTGCTCTACGCCGGATATTTCCGGCGGCTGCCGAAGGAGCTGGAGGAGACCGCCCGCCTCGACGGTGCCGGGCACTTCACCATCTTCTTCCGCGTGATGCTGCCGCTGGCCTGGCCGATCACCGCGACGGTGGTCATCCTCACCTACCTGTTCGCCTGGAACGTCTACCTGCTGCCGCTGGTGTTCACCCTGAGCGAGCCCGACCTGCGGACGCTGGCCGTGGGTATGACCGTCTTCCTGGGCGAGCGCGGCACGGACTGGTCGGGGCTGGCCGCGGCGGCGGTGATCTCGCTGATCCCGGTCATCGCGGTCTTCGTCGCCCTCCAGCGCAAGTTCGTCGACAGCATCGCGGGAGCGGTGAAGCAATGATCGGAAACGGAGTCACCACACATGCCTGTCCGTGAAGCCCTCGCGACGGTCGACACCCGCCACCCGTCGGGCCGGATCGACGACGACGTCTACGGGCACTTCCTGGAGTCGGCCTTCTTCGGCAACATCGAGGGCGGGGTGTTCGACGAGGGCTCGCCGCTGTCGCTCGACGAGCCCGGGCTGCTGCGCGGGGTCCGCGCCGACGTGCTGGAGCTCGTCCGCGAGCTGGGTCCTGGCCCCATCCGCTGGCCAGGGGGGAACTTCACCTCGGCCTACCACTGGGAGGACGGCATCGGCCCGCGCGACGCGCGGCCCAGCCGCCTCGAACTGGCCTGGGGCCTGCGGGAGACCAACCGGTTCGGCACCGACGAGTTCCTGGCGTGGTGCCAGGCCGCGGGCGCGGAGCCGTACCTGGTGCACTCCGCGCGGGACGTGGACGAGGCGGTGCGCTGGATCGAGTACACCAACGCCGCCGTGGACACCACGCTCACCGCCCGCCGCGCGGCCAACGGGCGGGCCGAGCCGTGGGGCGTGCGCTACTGGGGCGTCGGCAACGAGGTCTACGGCCCGTGGCAGATGGGCCACCGCACGGCCGAGCAGTACGCCGCCGCCGCCCGCGAGCACGCGAGCTTCATGCGCCTGGTCGACCCGTCGATCCGGCTGATCGGCGTGGGCATCCCCTGGGACCAGGAGGAGTGGACGCGCCCGCTGCTGGCGCGCGCCGGCGGCCTGCTCGACTACCTCTCGCTGCACCTGTACGGGGCGAGCACCCACCTGTGGACCGGCGACGACTACGACCAGATCGCCGCCCAGTCCCTCTACTTCGAACGGGAGATCCACGCCTACTCCCAGCTCGTCACCGCGATCGCCGCGGAGGCCGGCCTGGAGCGCCCGCCCGCGCTCGCGCTCGACGAGTGGACGATGCGCCACCTGGAGCCCGCCGCCTGGCCGCATCCCGAGGCGGGCGACGACGGCGGCACCGCGCCCCGCGACCTGGCCGAGCCGGCGGACGGCACGGACCCCGGCCGTACGCGGGTGAACCGCTGGAGCCCGCGCACGGTCGGCGACGCCGTGTTCTGCGCGGGCGTGTTCCACGCCATCCACCGGACCGCCGGCCTGCCCGCACCCGTGAGCATGGCCAACCCGGTGAACCTGGTGAACGCCAACGGCCTGGTCGTCGCCCGCCCGGACGGCGCGCTGCGCTCGGCCATCTACCACGTCTGGCACCTCTACCGGCACCACACCGGCCGGATCGTGCTGCCGTCCGAGGTGGACGGGCCCGCGCGGACCACGTCGGTCAGGCTCGGCGACAACCGGGGCCCGGACGGCCGGCTGCTCGCCGCGCCCATGACCGTGCCCTACCTCGACGTGTCGGCCACCCGCGCCGACGACGGCTCGGTGCGGATCGCGGTCGTCAACCGGCACCGCGACGAGAGCGTGCGCCTGCGGATCGTGCTCGACGGGGCCGCCGCGAACACGCCCGGCCACGCGCACGTCAGGACCCTCGGCGCCGACGCCACCGGCGTGACCGCCGTCAACACGCTCAAGTCGCCGGACGCGATCGCGGTCCGCGACCTCGGCCGCGTCGAGGCCGACGGGGGCGCCTGGACCGTCGCGCCGCACTCGGTGACCGTGCTGACCCTCTGACGGTGTGCTTGCGACCGTGCCGACCGCTCTGACATCTGGAGAACTGTGACAGACCACCTCGAATACCCCCGCCCGCTGCTGGTCCGGCCGGATTGGCAGGACTTGTCAGGACCGTGGGGGTACGCGACGGACGAGGGAGACCGCGGCCTGGCCGCCGGCTGGCACCGCGACGCCGCCGCCTACACGCGGACCATCACCGTGCCGTACCCGCCCGAGAGCGAGCTGTCCGGCATCCACGAGAGCACGCCGCCGGTCGTGTGGTACCGCCGCACGCTGCGGCTCGATCGGGTGCCCGCGGCGGGGGAGCGGCTGTTGCTGCACTTCGGGGCGGTGGACTACCGGGCGCACGTCTGGGTGAACGGCGTGCACGCCGGCGAGCACGAGGGCGGGCACACGCCCTTCACGCTCGACGTCACGGACGCTCTCGTGCCGGGGGACGAGCAGACAGTCGTCGTACGCGCCGAGGACGAGCACGACGACGCCACCCAGCCGCGCGGCAAGCAGGACTGGCGCGACGAGCCGCACGGCATCTGGTACCACAGGACCACCGGCATCTGGCAGCCGGTCTGGGCGGAGGTCGTGCCGGCGCTGCATCTGCGGCGGCTGCACTGGACGCCGGACGTCCCCGGCGCGGCGGTCACCCTGGAGGTCGAGCTCTCGCGGAGGCCCGAGATCCCCGCGGACGTCCGCGTCGTGCTCACGCTGGGCGAGGAAGTGCTGGCCGACCAGACGTTCCGCACCGATAGGCGGGACGGGCGGTGGGTGGTCGCCGTACCGGCTGCCCGGCACCAGATGGAGCAGGCGCGGCTGCTGTGGTCGCCCGAGACGCCGAACCTGCTCGACGCCCGCGTCGAGCTGAGCCGCGACGGCCGGCCGATCGACGCCGCCACCTCCTACGTCGGCCTGCGCAGCGTCGGCTTCAGGGACGGCAGGTTCCTCCTCAACGGCCAGCCCCGCTTCCTGCGCCTGGTCCTGGCCCAGAACTACTGGCCGGGCTCGCACCTGGCCGCCCCCGGCTCCGCGGCCCTGCGCCGCGAGGTCGAGCTGGCCAAGGAGCTGGGGTTCAACGGCGTCCGGATCCACCAGAAGGTCGAGGATCCCCGGTTCCTGGCCTGGTGCGACCGGCTCGGCATGCTCGTGTGGAGCGAGCTGCCCAGCGCCTACGAGTACGCGCCCAGGACCGTCGAGCGGCTGACCCGCGAATGGCTGGAGGTCGTCGCCCGCGACCGCAGCCACCCGTGCGTGGTGACCTGGGTGCCGTTCAACGAGAGCTGGGGCGTGTGGCACGCGGCCGACGTGGCCGAGCAGCGGCACGCGCTCACCGCCCTCTACCACCTCACCAAGGCCATCGACGGCACCAGGCCGGTGATCTCCAACGACGGCTGGGAGCATACCGAGAGCGACATCTGGGGGCTGCACGACTACGCGCCGACCGGCGCCTCCATCAGCGAGCGTTACGCCGACCGGGAGGCGATGGGCCGCATACTCGGCGACCGTCCGCCCGCGCGGCGCGTCGCCCTGCTCACCGAGGGCACCGGGCGCGGGCAGCCGGTGGTGCTCTCCGAGATCGGCGGCACCAGCCTGCGGCCCCGTCAGGACGAGTCCTGGCACGGGTACGCCACCGTCGGCTCCACCGAGGAGCTGGCCGAGGCGTTCGCCCAGTTCGTGGACGCGGTGCTGGACAGCCCGGAGCTCGCCGGCTTCTGCTGGACCCAGCTCACCGACACCGAGCAGGAGACCAATGGGCTGCTGACCGAGGATCGCGAGCCCAAGCTGCCGATGGAGACCGTACGGCGCATCCTCACCCGGCCCGCCCGCTCGGCCCCCGCCGAGGCCATCGACGCCGCACGCCGCGCGGCCAGAGAGAACCCTTGATCCCTACGTCCGCCGGTGGATGACCCGGAAGGGGAATGCCGCGAGAGCCGCCAGCGTGGCCGCCGGCGCCAGGGCGGCGGGAAGCGACCAGGTGGCGATCGGCCCGGCGGCCGCCACCCCCAGCGCGAAGCCGGTGATCTTCAGGCTGGCGCCGGTGGTGAAGATCTGGCTGCGCAGGCTCTCCGGGGCTTCCCGGTGGCGTACCGCGAACAAGGCGGTGAGCTGGGGCCCTTGACCGATGCCGGTGACGATCATGGCGACGATGAGCACGGCCGGCTGATCGATCGCGGCCATGGCCAAGGCGGCCGCCTGGACCAGGGCGCCGATCCAGATGATCGTGTCGGGGGTGATGGAATGACGCGACCGCGAGAGCACGGCATTGGCTCCCAAGGAGGCCGCCGCCGCGCATGACAGCAGCAGCGCGCCGCGGCCCGCGTCACCGAGAACGCGTTCGCCGAGGAGCGGGAGACAAGCGGTCAGCATGCCTTCGGCCACGCAGCAGATGACCGAGGTCAGGGTCGCCCGGGCCAGATACGGGCGCCTGACCATGACCCGCGCTCCGGAGACGAGGGACCCGATCACCGAGCTCGGCCGCCCCCGTCTCCGCGTCGCCGGCCCATTTCGCGCAGAACCGGCATGGACCGGCAGGGTCCACGCGCTGGGCACCGCCATGCCGATGAGCACCACGGAGACCGTCACGGCCACCGGTGCCCCCAGCAGCTCGGCCACGCCGCCGGCGAGCGCCGGTCCGGTCAGGCTCGCCACGCTGAAGGTCATCGCATCGAGCGCGTTCGCGCGGGACAGGCCGGCACGCGGCACCACCCGAGCCAATTGAGCCGTCCAGCCGCCCGACAGCGCGGGCCCCAGCAGTCCGGTGAACACCGCGATCAGGACGCTGACGGCGATCGGGAGACGACCGAGCCCCATCAGGATCGTCCCCAGGCCCGCCGCGTACAGCAAGAGTGCGCAGGCCAGCAGACGACCTGGTCGCTCCGCTCGGTCGAGGAGCACCCCCAGCACGGGACCGCCGACGGCTGCGGCGGCCGTGATGCCCGCGAGCAGCGACGAGGCTTCTGTGGCTGATCCGGCGATGGCGAACCCCGCCAGCATCAGCGCCGGTCCCGACATTTCATCCCCCGCGCGGGCCGCCACCGCTCCGGCGAGATAGGGCCCGAGGGAGTAACGCCTTTCCATCTGCGGGACGCTACTGAAGTAACGCAAAACATAGCAATATGCGTTACATTGCCATGGTGTCCGTCCCCATCGACGACTGGTCCACCCGGCATTCCGTGCTGTCCATGGCGCGCCGCACCGCCGCCCTCGTCAACGCCGTCGCCGACGACTCCGCCGCCCCCGGCGCCGTCGCCGAGGTGCTTCGCGAATATGGCGAGCTGGACCCCATCGACCTGACCGCCCGTGACGTCGCCGCGATGCGTACGGCCTCCGCCCTGCTGCGGGAGGTCTTCGCCGCCGGCAGCGCCGACGAGGCCGCCACGATCCTCAACCGCCTCCTGCGGGAGCACACCGGACCGCTCCGCCTGACCTCACACGGCGGCAGCACCCCCTGGCACCCGCACCTCGATCGCGACGACAACGCCCCCTGGGACGAATGGTTCCTGACCTCGTCCTGCATGGCGCTGACCGTCCTCGTCTGGGACCGCCAGCGTCCACCCGGCAGGATCTGCACAGCATCCGGCTGCCAGAACGTCTTCATCGCCCAGGGCAGCGGCCCGGAACGCCACTACTGCTCACGCCGCTGCGCAACCCGCGAACGCGTCAGAGCTCACCGACGCTCCCGCTAGGCTGCGCCTCTGAACGAAGTCGAAGAGGTACAGCCCGGCCGGTCCCGTGGCGGCCAGCCGGTGGCCTTCGGGGGACCACGCGCAGCCGGCGACCCTGATCCCCGTGCTGCCGGCGCCTACATCGCTCGGCTTGTGTGCCATGAACCCGGGGAACGCCGTAAATCATGCACAGGGCGCACTGGACGGCGGTGCGGCTCGAATCCGTCAAGGGGCACGAGTTCCCGGCCAACCTCCCGACGGAGGAGGTGTTCACCACGCCCGACTACCGCAGGGTCGAGGGCACCGTGCGCTCGACGCGGCCTCTCGCGCTCAACGGGAGCGTCATCCGGGACCTGGAGACGCTGCTGGACGAGAACGCCACCTGCCACCTGGCCTGGGACGCGGGGCTGCCGCCCGGCGTGCCCGCGCGCCTGCGCGCGCTGGACACCGCCGGGCTGGACGCGGCCGGGGTCAACGGCTCCGGCGTGCACGTCGACTTCAAGGTCGGCGGCCCCGGACGTCGCGGTCACCGGGATCGAGGCCGGCGGCGGCGCGATCGAGCTGCTCAGAAACGACGAATGGCAGGTCTGACGGCCGCCGCGAGCGGGGCCGGTCAGTCGGTGGTGAGCCAGGTGAGGGCGGCGGTGGTCAGGGCCTCGACGCCCATCGGCAGGGTGGGAAGGATCGCGGGCGCGAAGGCGGGGGAGTGGTTGCCTGGTACGTCCTCCCCGAGCCGCCCCTCCCGCTCGGCCCGGGCGTACAGGTCCGCGTCCGCGCTGCCCAGCCCCCAGAACACGGACGGCGCGCCGACGGTGGCGCCGAAGACGCCGAAGTCCTCGCTGCCCATCAGCGGCGTCATCTCCGCCACCCGCTCGCCCCCGAACCGGGCGGTGAAGGCGTCGCTCACCTTCGCGGTGGCGGCGGGGTCGTTGCTGGTCAGCGGGAACGAGTTCAGTGTGCGGAACTCGGGCCGCCTGGCCGCCCCCGACGCGTCGGCCTCGGCGTTGACGACGCGTTTGATCGCGGCCAGCAGGGTGCGGCGGACGTCGGTGGAGAACGCGCGGATGTTCAGGGTGATGGTCGCCTCGTCGGCGATGACGTTCTCCTTGTGACCGGCGTGGATCTGGGCCACGGTCAGCACCGCGCGCTCGAACGGGGACACCTCGCGCGAGACGACGCCCTGCAGCCGCATGACGGTGGCGGCGGCCAGGAGCACCGGGTCGACCGTCCGCTCCGGCTGGGAGCTGTGCCCGCCCCGGCCGTACAGGCGGATCTCGATGCTGTCGGCGGTGGCCAGGATCTCGCCGGGGCGGATGAGAACGGTGCCCGCCGGGTTCGGGAAGACGTGCTGGCCGAGGACGACGTCGGGCGTGCCGATCCGGTCGAACAGCCCGTCGTCCACCATCGCCTGCGCCCCGGCCGCGATCTCCTCCGCCGGCTGGAACAGCGCCACGAGCGTCCCGCGCCACCGGTCGCGCCCGGCCGCCAGCAGGCTCGCCGCGCCGCTCAGGCAGGTCACGTGCATGTCGTGGCCGCAGGCGTGCATGAGCGGGATCTTCCTGCCCTCGGCGTCCTGGGTGGTCGCGGTGCTCGCGTACGGGAGCCCGGTCGCCTCCAGCACCGGCAGCGCGTCCATGTCGGCCCGCAGCGCGACCACTGGACCCTCGCCGTTGCGCAGCACGCCCACCACGCCGGTGCCGCCGACGCCGGTGGTCACCTCGAACCCGGCAGCGCGCAGCCGGTCGGCCGCGATCCCCGCCGTGCGCTCCTCCTTGAAGGCGGGCTCCGGGTGCCGGTGCAGGTCCTGGTAGAGCGTCGTGAGCTCGTCGAGCGCCGGCCCTTCGAGCCCCTTCATGATCGCGCCGATCGCGTCGGAACCGCTCATACCATCACCTTTTCCAGTGCGGAGATCTCGTCGTCGAGCGTACGACGAGCGGCGCGGGCCTGCTCGGAGGTGGGAGCCGTCCGGGGGAAGCCGGCCGGCAGGTCGCCCAGCACGGCCGCGTACACGGCGGCACGGCGCGCCCCGCGAGCCGGCCTGGGCAGCCGGAACAGCGCGGCCACCAGGCGATCGACGGCCTCCGTGCCGAAGACGGACTCCCACGCCTGGCGCTCGGGCCCGGCGGCGGCCACCTCGCGGCGCTCCCGCCGGGCCGCCGCGGTCGCCTCCTCGTCCACGACGAGCACACCGTCCTGCGCGTCGTCACGTGCACCGCCCGGCACATCGTCCTGCGCTACGTGCGCGCCGTCCCGCGCGCTGTCACGTGCGTCGCGGAGGACGACGCCCTGTGCGCTGTCGCGTGCGTCGCGGAGGACGACGCCGTAGTCGCGGGCCGCGGCCGCGCGCGTCACCACGCCGCGTCGCACGTCCTCCAGCACGGCCTGCGGATCCCTGCGGTACGCGTCGCCATAGCCACCCGCGCCCGAGGTCAGCAGGCTGACGACGTCACCCGGCCGCAGCGGCAGCACGTCGATCTTGAAGTGCCGGCGTTCCCCTGGCGTGCCCGGGTTCACGATCAGCTCCGTCGGCGCCCCAGGCCCGCCGCCGAGCACCCCCCACGGGCGGAAGCACATCCGCTCCAGCCCCCTGGCCAGCAGCTTCGAGCCTTCCCCGAGCACACGGAAAGTGAGCTCCAGCCCGCAGCCGCCGCGCCAGCGGCCCGCGCCGCCCGAGTCGGCGCGCAGGCCGTACCGGAGGATCTCGACGCCGATCTCCGTCTCCACGGTCTCGACCGGGTTGTTGGACAGGTTGGAGATGCCGCTGTCGCGCCCGTCCACCCCGTCCGCGCCGTCGCGCGCGCCGGTCCCGCCCACCATCGGCTCCAGCACCTGGACGTTCTGCCCTGATTCGTGCTGTTCGGCGACCACGACGGGCACCACCAGGCCGCTGGAGGCCGCAGGCAGGACGTGCGGGGCGGCCAGCCCGAGCGCGCCGCCGATGGCGTCGTTGACGCGGTTGGCCGAGGCGTGCCGCACGCCCACGGCGGCCGGATGCACGGGATTGACCAGCGACCCTTCGGGCGTGGTGACGCTGATCGGCGCGATGAGCCCGGCGTTGAGCGCGATGCCGGGGTCCAGGGTGCAGATGAGCGCCAGGACGCGCGTGGTGATCCAGGCGTGCGGCCGGCCCAGGGTCGCGATGTTGAAGGCGGCGGCGACCTGCGGATCCGTACCGGTGAAGTCGAGGTGCAGGTCGCCGGCGCGCAGCGTGGCGGTGACGGACAGGCGTACCGGGATGCTGGAGACGGCGTCGTCGTCGAGGTAGTCGACGAATCGGTAGGTCCCGTCGCCCAGGCTCGCCAGGGCGGCGCGCGCCTTGCCCGCCGTGTAACCGACCAGGTCACTCTGCGCGGCGAGCACCGTGTCCACGCCGTGCTGGGCGATGACGCCGGACAGCCGCTCGCGCCCGGTGCGCAGGGAGGCGAGCATGGCCCGGATGTCGCCCAGGTTCGCCTCGGGGGTGCGGCTGTTCGCCGAGATCAGCGCCTCCACGTCCCTGACGGGCTCCCCGGCGCGGACGAGCTTGACCGGCGGGATCTGCAGGCCCTCCTGGAAGATCTCGTCGTTGATCGGCGACAGGCTGCTCGGCACCCGCCCGCCGATGTCGGAGCAGTGGATGAACGCCCAGCCGTAGCCGACGATCTCACCCTCGTGGAAGTACGGCTCGATGAGCTGGATGTCGGTCAGGTGGGTGGCCAGGCCGCCGGACCGGTACGGGTCGTTCGTGATGATCACGTCGCCCGGCTCCAGCGGCCCGGCGGCGCGGACGGCGGTCAGCACGTTCAACCCGACGAACCCGGACACGCCGATGCCCCTCGGATAGGCCACGAAGCCGCCGTCCAGGCCGGCGAAGGCGCAGCAGAAGTCGGCGGTCTCCTTGACGTACAGGGACCGGCTCGTCCGCTGCAGGGTCAGGCACATCTCCTCGGTCATGGCGCTGAGCCGGTTGCCGACGATCTCCAAGGTGACGGGGTCGAGCCGCACGGGTCAGGCCTTTCGACGGAGGTGCAGGTTGCCGGCGCCGTCCACGTCCCCGGACCAGCCGGGCGGGACGACCACGGTGGTGTCGTCCTGCTCGACGATCGCCGGGCCGTCGAACGCGTCCCCGACGCCCAGGGAGGCCCGCAGGTACACGCCGGCGTCGTGCCAGGCCCCGGCCAGCAGCACCGGCCTGTGCCCGGCGGGGCCGGGGTCGCCCGTTCCGCGCGGGGCGGCGGCGGGCGGCAGCTCGGCCACGGGGGCGACGACGCCGAGCCGGGCGGTGCCCAGCTCGATGCGGGCGCTCTGGTCGCGGAAGCCGTACAGGCGCTCGTGCTCGGCGTGGAACGCCTCGGCGATCGTCCCGGCGTCCAGCCGGTACGGCTCCAGCGCGACGCGCAGCTCGTACGCCTGGCCGGAGTAACGCATGTCGGCCGAGGAGGACAACCGGGCCACGGACGCGGCGCCGTCACCGGACTGCTCGGTGAGCCAGTCGCGGGCCTGGGCGGACAGCTCGGCCAGCACGCCGGTCAGCCGGGCGGCGCTCTCGGCGTCCAGAGGCCGGCGCAGGCTGCGGGCGAAGTCGCGGCGCAGGTCGGCGCCCGCCGCGCCCAGGGCGCAGAACGTGGCGGCCGTCGGCGGGACCACGATGTGGGCGATGCCGACCTCTTCGGCGAGCATGGCGGCGTGGGTCGGGCCCGCGCCGCCGAACGGGACCAGGGTGAACCTGCGCGGGTCGAGGCCACGCTGCGCCATGATCTTCTGCAGCTCGGTCGCCATCCCCGCCGTCGCCACCCGCAACGCACCGGCCGCCGCCACCCACGCCGCCTCACCGGCCCGCCCGTCCGGCGCGCCCGGCCGGTCCGCGTCCGAGGCGTCCGAGGCGTCCGAGGTGTCCGAGGCGTCCGGCGCGTTCGCGGGTGCGCCGTCACCGGTCGCGCGGGCGTCCGGGCCGGTTGCGGGGGAGTGGCCGTTGAGGCGGTCGGCGATGCCGGACAGGGCCTTGGCGGAGGCGTCGGCGTCCAGCCGCATCCGCCCGCCCAGGAACGTCGCAGGGTCGATCAGCCCGGTCACCAGGTAGCAGTCGGTCACGGTCGGCCGGTCGCCGCCCCGCCCGTACGCCACCGGCCCGGGATCCGCCCCCGCGCTGCTCGGCCCGACCTTCAGCACTCCCTGCCCGTCCACCCAGACGACCGAGCCGCCGCCCGCGCCGATCGCGTTCACCGCGACGATGGGCACGATCAGGGGCAGTCCGCCGACCGTGGTATGCGTGGCCAGCTCAGGCGCGCCGCCCAGTGTCACGGCGATGTCGCTGCTGGTCCCGCCCATGTCGAACGTGACGATGGCGCCCAGCCCCGCGCTCCGCGCCAGCCGCGCCGCCGCCGCGACCCCGGCCGCGGGCCCCGACAGGACGGTCTCGATGGGGCGTTCTGCGGCGGAGCGCAGGCTCATCGAGCCGCCGTTGGACGCGCTGATGAAGATCGGGGCCGGCACGCCCAGCCCGCGCACCCGGCTCTCCAGCCGGGCGAAGTAGTCGCGCATCAGCGGCTGGATGTAGGCGTTCAGACACGCGACCAGCGCCCGCTCGTACTCGCGCACCTCGGGCCAGACGGTCGCGGAGGCCGTCACCGGCAGGCCGGGCAGCCGCTCGCGCAGACTGGCCGCGACGCCCTCCTCGAAAGCCGGATCGGTGTACCCGTGCAGGATCACGACCGCCGCCGCGTCGGCCCCGGTGGCGCGCAGCCGTGCCGCGGCCCGATCCAGGTCGGCGGCATCCGGCGTGGTCACCGGCTCGCCGCGCGGGCCCAGCCGGGCGGGCAGCTCGACGATCCGGTTGCGCGGGACGAGGGGCTCCTCCTTGCCGGCGTACAGGTCGAAGGAGGAGGGCATGCGGCTGCGGCCGATCTCCAGGATGTCCCGGTAGCCCTCGGTCACGACCAGGGCGATGCGCGCGCCGCGCCGCTGGATGACGGCGTTCAGGCCGATCGTGGTGCCGTGGGTGAGGCCCGCGACCTCCTCGGGCCGCAGCTCGGCCTGGGCGAGGATCGCCGCCAGCCCGTCCGCGACCGCCTTGGAGGGGTCGGCGGGCGTGCTCGGCTCCTTGTGGTGGATCACCAGGCCGCGCTCGGGCACGACCGCGACCAGGTCGGTGAACGTGCCCCCGACGTCGATGCCGATCCGCGCGGTCGCCCCGTCGCCGGTAGCGGTGCCTTCAGGGCCCGCCTGCGCGGTAGCCCTGCCGTCAGACGTCACAATGCCTCCGAGATGCGAGCGAACCGGTCGGCCACCACCATCACGACCACGCTCGCCGCCATGAGCAGCGTGGACACCGCGGCCATCGACGGATCGAGCTGGTACTGCACCGCCGAGAAGATCCGCAGCGGGATCGTCGTGGTGTTGGCGCCGGCCACCAGCGCCGTGACGGCGACCTCGCCCAGCGAGGTGACCGCGGCCAGGATGGCGCCCGCGAGGATGCCGGGCCGCAGCAGCGGCAGCGTCACGGTGAAGAAGACCCTGGCCCGGCCCGCGCCGAGGCTCGTCGCGGCCCGTTCGAGCGCCGGGTCGAGCTGCGCCGCGCTGACCGTGACCGCGCGCACCACGAACGGCAGCGCGACCAGCGAGTGCGCCAGCCACAGGCCGGGCACGGAGTTGATCAGCCCGATGCCGTGGAAGTAGTAGAGCAGCCCGAGCGCGATGATGATCTCCGGCACCATCAGCGGCGACAGCGCCAGCCCCTGCAGCAGCCTGCGGCCAGGGAACGAGCCCTGCGCCAGCCCGTACGCGGCGAGCGTCCCGATCACCACGGTCGTCGGCACGACCAGCAGCACGAGCAGCCCGCTCAGCCGGAACGACACCTGCCAGTCGGGCGAGCCGAGCACGTCGGCGTACCAGCGCAGCGACAGCCCCGACGGCGGGAACGCCATCGACCCCGCCGCGTTGAACGAGCTCACGACCAGCACCACCAGCGGCGCGATCAGGAACAGGAAGACGAGCGCCGCCAGCCCTCCGGCCACCAGCCGGACACCCCTGTCGTAAGCCCTGTCGTAGCCACGCTCACCCATGCAGCCGCCTCTCCCAGATCCGGAACACGCCGGCCAGCAGCGTCGTGGACACGATGGTGAGCGCCAGCAGCGCGAAGCTCAGCGCCGCCGCGACCGGATAGTCGAACACCGTCGTCACCTGGTCGTAGACCCGGATGCCCGTCAGCGGCTGGGTCACCCCGCCGACCAGCAGCGGCGTGATATAGATGCCCATGGCGAGCGCGAACACGATCAGCGCGCCGGTGACCACGCCCGGCAGGCTGAGCGGCACGGTGACACGCAGGAACGTGCGGATCGGGCCGGCGCCGAGGGTCTGCGAGGCGCGGTGCAGGTTGCGGTCCTGCCCGCCGAGCGCCGTGGTGAGCGGGATGATCGCGAACGGCAGCAGCACGTGCGTGACCGCGATCACGACCGCCGGATAGCTGGTGAGGAACTGGGCCGGTTGATCCCGCAGCCCGGAGGCCACGAGCGCCTTGTTGACCACGCCGTTCCCGGACAGCAGCACCACCCACCCGTAGGTGCGCACCACCACGCTGGTCAGCAGCGGCGAGATCACGACGACGAACAGCAGCGTGCGCAGCACCCCGGCGCGCCGCCGGGCCAGGAAGTACGCGGCCGGGTAGGCCAGCAGCACGCACAGCACCGCCACCAGCAGCGCCGTGGCCAGGGTCTGGAGGAGCGAGCCGTAGAAGTACGGCTCGGTGAACACCCGCCCGTACTGCGTCAGGGTGAACCCGGGCAGCGCCGCGTTGAAGGTGTCGACCGGGTTGAAGCTCAGCCGCAGGAGGCGTACGAGCGGCACCAGGAACAGGGCGGCGAGGAAGACGACGAGCGGCAGGACGTACGTCAGGCCGGTCCAGCGGCGCGGCGCGGCCGTCATCCGGCCCCCGTCTCCAGGACGATCACGTCGGCCGGGTCCCAGCGCGCGACGACCGGCGTGCCCGCGCCGGGCGGGTCGGCGTCCGCGCCGGTGTCGGGGACCTGCACGCTCAGCGCGCGGCCGTCGGCCAGGCGCACCTCCACGTGCCAGGCGTCGCCCGCGAAGGCCCGATAGCCGACCGTCCCGGCCACACCGTCCGTGCCTTGGGTATCCAGGCGGATGCGTTCGGGGCGGATCGCGACCACGGCCCGCTCGCCCGGCCCGGCCGGCAGCGGCCCGCAGTCCACCACGATCCCGCCGGCGTCGAGCGTGCCAGCGGGGGTGATCGTGCCCTCCAGGACGTTCGCGGCCCCGATGAACTGTGCCGTGAACCGCGTCGCCGGCCGCCGGTAGACCTCGTCGGGGGTGCCGAGATGCTCGATCTTGCCGCCGTTCATGACGGCCACCCGGTCGGAGAGGGCCAGCGCCTCCTCCTGGTCGTGGGTGACGAACACCATCGTGGTGCCGATCCGCCGCTGGATGGCGCGCAGCTCGGCCCGCATCTCCCTGCGCAGCTTGGCGTCGAGGTTGGACAGGGGCTCGTCCAGGAGCATGACGGCGGGCCGGATGGCCAGGGCGCGGGCCAGCGCCACCCGCTGCTGCTGGCCGCCGGACAGCTGGCCGGGCCGCCGCCCGGCGAACCCCTCCAGCCCGACGAGGCGCAGCGCCTCGGAGATCCGCTCGTCGCGCTCGGCCTTGCCGAGCTTGCGGACGCGCAGCCCGTACGCGACGTTGTCGGCGACGGTCATGTGCGGGAAGAGCGCGTAGTTCTGGAACACCATCCCGAGCCCGCGCCGGTACGGCGGCCGGTCCGTCACGTCGGAGCCGTCGATCACGATCCGCCCGGCGGTGGGCCGCACGAAGCCGGCGATGCAGTTGAGCAGCGTCGTCTTGCCGCAGCCGCTGGGCCCGAGAATGGACAGGAACTCGCCCTTGCGGATGGACAGCCGGTCCAGGTCGAGCACGCGGGCGCCTTCGTAGCCGGCGGCCAGCCCCTCGATCTCGACGTGCCCGGCGCCCTCCTCGGGCAACTCGATCAGCCGAAGATCTGATTCCACCGCTGCTGCCATTCGTTGAGCTTGGGGGTGGCGACCGTGTAGTCGACCCAGACGAACTTCTTGTAGACCTCGGGCCCGTGCTCGACCCACTGCTCGAAGTTGTCGTTGTACTTGATCGTGTTGTTCCCCGCCGCGTACCAGGTGCCCTCGGCGAACGGCTTCTGGTTCTCCGCCGCCGTGAGGTAGTCGAGGAACTTCATGGCCAGCTCGCTGTGCTGAGTGCCGCTGGCGATGAAGTACGAGGTCAGCGCGCCCACGGCGCCCGACTTGGGGTAGGTGAAGCTGATCGGGGAGCCCGCCTGGGCCAGGGCGAACGCGCGGCCGTCCCAGAAGGGCATGATCCAGGCGTCGCCGTTCTCGATGACGGTGGCGGCGGCGCCCGCGTTGGCGGGGAAGGCCGACACGCAGCCCTTCAGCGTCTCCAGCGTGGCGAACGCCTTGTCCACCGCCGCCGGGTCGGACAGCTTGCCGCCCTGCGAGGTGACCAGGGCCGAGAAGAACTCCAGGCCCGGGTTGTAGGTGAGCGGGGGGAGGGCGACGTGGCCGCAGTACTTCTTGTCGAAGATGTCCGACCAGTCCGCCGGGGCGGTCTTGATCTTGTCGTTGCGGTACATGAGGCCGGTCGAGCCGGTGGTCAGCGGTACGCCGTACTGCTTGCCGCCGTAGGCCGACTTCGAGCCGAGCGTCAGGTCCAGGTCCTTCCAGTGCGTCAGCCGGTCGGTCTGGAGCGGCTGGAGCAGACCCGCGGAGGCGGCGGGCAGCGACGCGTCCGGGGTGAAGGCCAGGACGTCGAACGGCGGGTTCTTGCCCCCGGCCGCGCGCAGCTTGGTGAGCCATTCGGCGTTCGCGCCGTAGACGAGGTTCACCTTCGCGCCGGTGTCGCGTTCGAACGGCTCGACGAACGATTTCTTGAACAGCTCTCCCCACGCGCCCGCGAACGCGGTCACCGTGAGCTCTTCCTGCTTCTCCCCACCCGATGTGCCGCCGCCCGTGTCCACGCCGCCGCAGGCAGCCAGCGCCAGTACGACCGCCACGCCCGCTCCCGCCAGGCGAGTGACTCCGCCCTTCATCATTACCTTTCCGTCCGAGCAGCCGGCCAAGGGCGCGGAGGGCAGGGCACGGCTCGAGAACCGCGCTTGCCGCCAGGAGCACCGTTCAGCTCGACGACCATGTCATCACCCGGGGCACCCCGCCACGGTAGGAGGGTTGCCGTCCAGCAAGCCGGGGCTTGGCACTGGACTCTTGACAAAAGCCACTATACCAGTCGGTTTTATGCCAAATCACCTTGGGTGGTTTGTTACTATTCGACACTCTCTCTATACATTAGGTCAAGCTTGGTGGTCAGCATCCTGTTGCCTACCCCAAGCGCCGCATCGCCTAATCCTCCGCCCGTCCATGCGCCGCGTCGCCCCACGCCGGGCAGGTATTTGCCGTAAAATTCATAGGGAATACATGGATTGCTGTGCCGCACGTAAAGGGAGAGTGAGCGCCGTGCCGAGCTCCGTACCGTGGCCTAGTCTCGAGCCCATGTCGATCAATGAGGACGCCCGCGAGCTCGCGGCCCTGCTCCCCACGCCCGATCGCGCGGTCGTCGCGATAGAGCCTGAGGCCGGGGGAGAGGGGCACTGGTCGGGCGCGCCCAGCGCGGTCGCCGCGGACGGGCAGATCTACCTGGCCTACCGCCTGCGCCGCCCGGTGGGTCATGGCCGCGGCTACGCGGTCGTGGTGGCCGGATCGTCGGACGGCGAGCGGTTCGAGCCGCTGGTGACGATCACTCGCGCGGAGATGGACACGGAGTCGCTGGAACGGCCCACGCTGGTGCGCACGCCCGAGGGCCGGTGGCGGCTCTACCTGAGCTGCGCCACGCAGGGGACCAAGCACTGGCGGGTGGAGGTGCTGGAGGCCGCCGGCCCGGCGGGCTTCGACCCGCGCTCGCGCAGGACCGTACTGCCCGGTGACCCGAAGACCGGCGTGAAGGACCCGGTGATCGTACGGCGGGGCGGGGTGTGGCACCTGTGGGCCTCCTGCCACCCGCTGGCCGACCCCGAGGAGGCGGACCGCATGGTGACCGACTACGCCACCAGCGCAGACGGGCTGGAGTGGACCTGGCACGGCACGGCGCTCAGCGGCCGGCCCGGCCTGTGGGACGCCAGGGGCGTGCGGATCTCGGCGGTGCGCTTCGACGGGGACCGGGTGGCGGCCTTCTACGACGGGCGGGCGAGCGCGGCGGAGAACTACGAGGAGCGCACGGGGATCGCGGTGGGCACGGATCCCGCGTCGCTGACCCCGTGCGGCGACGCCCCTGCGGCCTCCTCTCCTCACGGGGGCGGCGGGCTGCGCTACCTCGACCTCGTGGACCTGCCGGGCGGCCGGACCCGGCTCTACTACGAGTACACCCGTGCGGACGGGGCCCACGACCTGCGCACCGAGCTCCGCTGACGCACGGTGTGTTACGTCATCGGGGTGCGGCCGGGCGGCCGTTCCTGGACTGGTGCCGGCCGGGTGGCCGGCTGCCGACCAGGCCGCCCGAGCGCGTCCGCGGCCCCAGCCAGTCGCTGAAGTCCTCGCCGGTGACCTCCTGCAGGAGCAGGATGTCTTCGGTGAAGTACGGCAGGAGCCGCCGCCGCTGCTCCCAGGTCAGCGGCCGGCGGGACCTGCCCCGGTGCTGGAGCAGGTTCTCGATGGGCCGGGCCAGCGGGGCGGGCAGCCGCCGGCGTACCGACGAGAGCATCCGGTGCCGGGGGTTCGCCTCGGGGTGCGCCGTGACGTTCTCCTTCGGCAGGTCGGTGAGCAGGCCCTGCCGTACGCCGAGGAAGCCGCAGATCCGGTCGAGCGTCTCGGCGGGCCGGTCGACGAGGTCCCGGTAACGGAAGATCAGCACCTGTTCGCGGGGGAACAGCGTGAACAGGTGGGCTAACTGCTCCCCATAGCGGCCGAGCCCGACATAGTGCCAGAAGTGCGCCCATCCGGCGGCGATCCGGTGTGGCTCCTCCGCGCAGGCGCGTACGACGTCGTCCAGGGGTTCGAGCCCGGCCGACCACAGGTGCGTCCAGTTGGAGTGGGCGCGCTCGACGGGGTCGCGCAGGATCACGATCAGCCTGGCGTCCGGGACGGCGGCCCGGATACGCCGCTGCGCGTCGAGGTCGTACAGGTAGAACGGGGTGGCCTCGCCCGTCAGGGCACCGGCCGGGGCGGCGGCGAACAGGGCCTCGTAGTCCGGGCGCCGCCAGATGTGCTCGCGGTAGGTCTCGGCGTCGCCCGGGCCGCCTGTGGTGGGCGGCGGGCCGTCGGTGAGGAAGTGCTTGGGCTCCTTGACCGGTGACATGAACAGGTCCGGGTGTAACTGCAGGGCGGCGTGGAGCGCTGTCGTGCCTGACTTGGGCACGCCGACGATCAAGAAATCCGGCAGGGACATGGTCGTCCTCTCGAGCGAGACAGCCAATATCCCAATTACCTACCAAATATATCGATAATGCAACCCCGCAGCACCCGCCCACCAGAACCACCCGCTCCCTTGAGCACCGCCCGGGGCCCCTAAGCGCCAACCCTCCGGGCCCTGAACGGCGGCGTCAGGACGTGAACCGGCCGAAACGGCGATGTCAGGACGTGAACCGGCCGAAACGGCGATGTCAGGACGTGAACCGGCCGAAACGGCGGCGTCAGGGCGTGAACCGGCCGAGCAACTCTTCCGCGGCGGCGAAAGCCGCGACCACGTCGGCGGCCGTACGCCGCTCCCGCACCATGCCCACAGCCTGACCGGCATAGATGTAGGCGGTGCCGAAGTCGTCCGTGCGACGGGCGGCCGCCAGCTCAGCGGGCGCCCCCTCATCCACCGCCAGCGCCTCCTCCCGCCCCGCCCACCGGTCGAAGAACGCGTTGCGCAGGGCGCGCCCACCGAACTCCGCAGGCCAGGCCAGCCGCTGGGCGACGTCGAAAACCCGGCCATAGGCCGTACCGGTCTCGCTCGCCCCCATGACGCGCTCCCTGGCCGTATCGGAGAGGGTCGTCTCGGCGCAGCCGAGGAAGGCCGTACCCACCCAGGCGCCCTCCGCGCCCGCGGCGAGGACGGCGGCCAGGCCGCGAGCGCCGGCGATGCCGCCGGCCGCCAGCACGGGGATGCGCACCGCGTCCAGCACGCTCTGCAGCAGCGGCAACGTGGCCACCTCGGCGCGACCGTGCCCGCCACCCTCGCCACCGCGCGCGACCACCACGTCCACCCCGGCCCGTTCGGCGGCGCGCGCCTCGTCCGTGGTGCCCGCCTGCGTCGCCACGACGATCCCGGCCTCCCGCAACGGCTCGACGTAGCGATCGAAGGGCCCGTAACTCACCGACACCAGGCTGGGCCGGGCGTCGAGCACCGCGTCAAGCTGGCCGGGATCGTCGTCGAGCGCCCAGGCCATCAACCCGATGCCGTACGGACGCCCGCCACCGGCGGCGACGGCGGCCTGCTCGGCGATCCACGAGGGGGCCGCGGTGGCGGGCACGCCGAACATGCCCAGCCCGCCCGCTGCGGACACGGCCGCGGCCAGCCGCCCGTCACTCACCCCTGCCATCGGCGCACCGACCAACGGCAGCTCCAGCCCGAACCGATCGGTCACCCAGGTCCGCAACATCGCCCACCCTCCAACTCATCTCAATGAAGACGATTCTCCCTCCTGCGGACGCGGCCGGGGATCAGCCCAGGTCGATGGTCAGGTACGTCCAGGCAGCACTGATGGGCGGTCATCTGGGCATCGGCACGTATGTTCTCGGGCCCCTGCTTATCTCCTTGTCCAGGCGAACGCCGCTCTCCAGCTCGATCACCGCAAGACACGTGCCCAGCGCCGAGACCTCGGGGTTGTCGGACCAGGTCTCGGGTTCGCCCGACCAGGTGTCGTAGACGGCAGCGAATCTCTCCGCGTAGGGCGCCAACGGCCCGATCTGCTCGGTCCAGGGAACGAAGGGCAACCAATAAGGTTCGGGAAATTGGAGCTGTCCCTTGCTCTCTCCATAGGAGGCATACAGGGTGGTGTTGCCCTCGATGTCGCCACTTAGAGACCAGTGCCGGAATCCCGCACCGCCGATCCGATCCGTCACCTCCTTGCCATCGAGATAAGGGTTGTTCGACCATGTGACGACGCCCGCGCCGACTTGCTGGAGTTCGAGGTCCTCCGGCTCGACCTCTCTCGCAGTGCGCAGCATGGCGGCATCCAGCCCGAGTCGGCGCACTGCGTCCTCGACCGTCAGCACGCCGTGATCGGGGAGCGTCACCGTGCACGCCATGTTTTCCCACGTCCTCTGGCTAACCAGCTCGTCATAACGCTTGGCGACCTCACTGAACACAGGGAAACCCGCTTTCTCGAACGGAGCCACGCCGACAACCTAGGGCACGAGGCCCGCAGTGGGCCGCGGCCTTCTGCCGCGGAAAGCGATCGAAGGATCGCAAACGAAAAGAGACCCGCTGAATCACCTACTTAACACGGATCCGTTACCGTGGCATACTCCTTAACCGTTGTGATCGAAACTTTTGAGGGGTGAGATATGCAACCAGGCTTATGGCGATTGATTGCCGGCATGTTCGCTTTGCTGCCGACGATGTATTCCCCATGCGGCTGGGCCAGGACAATGCCTGGCTACTGCGAGATCGCGAGCTCAGACGCCGGTTTCGGGGTTGGCGTCGTTGCCTCAATGGTGTTCAGCGGAAACATGCTGTTGTTTTGGATGGCGGTTATCGAGTCCACGCTTCTGATATTCGCTTTTCCTGCGCTGCTCGTGGCACTGACGAGCAAGTGGCGGGGACGACGGTTCACTCAGGCCGTTCTCGGGTTACTGGTCGCCGGTGGGGCGGTGAACGTACTCGCGAACGCTCTCGGCAGGGTGACAAGCAGTGAGGTTTTCTCCATTGCCGTCTTCGAGAAGCTGCCCTCAGGTGACCTGGAGTTGCCGTCCATCTGGCTCGGCTTCGCACTGATGGCCGCCGCCTGTGCTCTACGCCGAGCCGTTCGTCAAGAAGACAAGGAAGTCGAAGCTCCTCGCGGCGCATGGGTGAGATCCGAGGGGCAGCGATCAGAGGGCATCCAGACGCGCTGACAGTATCTGCACCAGTCGTCATGCCACCACGCCGGGCATGGATGGCTGTCTCGAAAATTCGAGTGCGCCAGGAGTGCGGCCGGTGTTGCATGAATCGGATGATCGACGAACCGCTGGAACGACTCCGCACCGCCGCACGGCGCACACGTGAGCTGGCCCGGAACCGGGCGGTCACCGGCCGGGGGCACGAGGACGCCGATGACGACGTCGGCACGATCGGCACGGACGGTGCCCTCGGATTCGACCCGTTTCCGCTGCTCGAAGCCTTCCACCACTACGGTGTTCGGGTCGTGGCGATCGGGCAGGTCGCCGGCATCATGCATGGATCCGCCGAGCTGACCGGTGATCTGGACGTCCTCTGGGACGGCGACCCGGCCCACGCCCCGGCTCTTGCGGCCGCCTTCACCTCCGTCAACGCCCAGCTTTCCGACGAAACGGGCAATCCCTTGGCAACTCGGCCGGGTTCCTTGCTCCGCCCCAAGGTGCAGTTCGCCTCACCTGGAGCCGGCGGTGACTGCTGCACCCCGGCGCTTCCCTGGGGAACCCTTGATGTCCGGGAGTTCCTTGACCGCGCGATCGTCGCCGTCGACCCGGGCGGCCTGGAAGTTCACTACGTCTCCCGAACGGACCTGATCCGGATGCGTCGCGCCATCGGCCGCCCCAAGGACCTCCGCCGAGCCGCAGAGCTGGACTTGTCCGCCTCGGACCGCCGAGGCTGACGGCCCACCCCAGCCCTCGGGCCCGGCTCCAGGGGGCCGGAGCCGGGGTGGTGCGAGGGCGCGGGCTCAGTTCGTACAGGTGGCTGAGACCGTGACGTCGTAGATGTGCCAGACACCGCCGGACGCGGCCCACACGAACGTGGACGCCGTCTGCCAGTTCGTACAAGCGACGCCGGCGGCGAGCACCGCTGAGCGGGCGGCCTGGGCGCCGTTCTGGATGGCCGCGCTGGCGGTGGCCCCACCGCCCTGGCGGGTCTCCGAACGCGGCACCGTGTACGACGGGGGCGGTGGCGGAGGAGGCGCCGTCACACAGGTGCCGGACGCGGTCGCGTAGAAGATGTACGCCGAGCCGTCAGGCGCCGTGTACACGTGGGTGGACGAGACCGACACACTGGGGCAGACCTCGCCCACCTGCGCCGCCTGCTGGTTCAGCGCCGCACGGGCGTTGTTCTCGGCGTTCGTCGTCCCGGCCGACCAGGACGGGCCTGAGCCCGAGGCCGTCGCGGTGCGATACGTGTCCGCGTACGCGGACGGCCCGGTCACCACGGCGGCGGCGAGCGCCAGCGCGGGCAGGGAGCGGAGGAAGTGACGGGTACGAGGCTCCATCGACGTTCCCTTTCGCGTCAGGGAAGCAGGTCAGGGCACGGCCGGGTCGGGCCACCCCCAGGACCGGCACACTAGGTCCGGTACGTGCGCCGCACCAGCGCCGGGCCCGCCAGGCGGCGTCCGCGCACGTCGCAGGCTGAAACTTTCACCGCCGAGCCGCCGACGGACGGCACATGGGGCGGCCTCCGACGGCCCCATCGAGGCGAACGACCCGATCCCCTCGGCTACGAGCTCGCCGCCGCACCCGAGGTGGACCCGCCCAACGCCGGCCGCTCCGCATCTGCGGCTGAAGTCCCGCCGCAACGATCTTCTTGAACGCGCCCGTCAGACGTTTCGCGTCGCAGAAGCCTGGCGTCGCCGGGTTCCCCGATAACCCTTTGCCGGACGGCGCGGTAGCGATTGAGACTTGCCGGATGACCTTCGGCGACGTACACGAACTGATCGACGAAATCGCAGGTGTTCCCGCGCTGGCCCGATTTCAGGACTCGCCGGAACGCGCCGCCGAGCGCGGAACCGTGCTCTTCTACCACGGCTTCTCCGGCTATAAGGAGAGGATGGCCCCCTACCTGACCGGGATCGCCGAAGGCGGATTCCTGGCGATCGGGCTCGACGCCGTGGGGCACGGTGCGCGCCGCCGGCCGGACTTCGCCGAGGTCTTCTCCGATGAGCGCTGGGAGACCGACTTCGAGGCCACGGAGTCCGACTTCATCCGCGTTATCCAGGACACCGCCGCCGAGGTTCCTGCCCTCATCGATGCGCTTTGTGATCGGGGCTGGGCGCATCCGGACCGGGTGGGCATCGCCGGGCGATCATTGGGGGCCGAGGTCTCGTACCTCGCGGTTCTGATCGACTCGCGGTTGCGGGCCGCCGCACCGATCGTCGGCAGCCCGGAATGGACGCTGCCCCGGCCTGACAGTCCGCACCGGCACCCGGAGAGCTTCTTCCCGGTCGCGATCCTGTCGCAGACTGCGGAGAACGACGAGTACGTCCCGACGGCCGGCATTCGCGCCTTCCACGATCTCCTCGCGCCGCACTACGCCGGTGATCCCGCACGCCTCGAATACGTCGAGTACCCGGGCGTGGGCCATTTCCTCGCGCCCGAGCTCAACGAGCAAACGATCCATCGTGTTGTCGCCTGGTTCGGTCGCTGGCTGTCCAGCCCGGGGCCTGGCACTCAGCAAGGCCCGGAGCGCTGAACGTCAGGCGGAGGCCGGTCCCAAAGGTGACAAAGGTCCCGAAAGTCCCGAAGGTCTTGAAGGTCCCGTACGTCAGGCAGAAGGGGTGAAGGCGGCCAGCGCGATGCTCAGGGTGCGCTGGTTCTGGCCGGATGCCTTCGCGTCGGTGGAGTTGACCGAGTAGACCAGGGTGCGGCTCAGGTCGCGGGTGGCGCCGACGCCGGCCGCGTAGCCGTGGCGGGCGCCGGTCTTGCCGTAGGCGACGATTCCGCCGGGCAGGACCAGCTTCGTCATGCCGGAGGTGTAGACGGCCGGCTGGTTGCCGCACTCGTCGTGCATCTTGACGTCCGGGACGGTGAACATCGGCGCCAGCTGCGCCTTCGGCACCACCTTGCCGGAGAACAGCGCCGTGACGAACTTCTCCAGGTCCGCCGTGGTCGAGATGAGGTCGCCGGAGGCCCAGGTGGAGGTGACGCTGGTCTCGGTCATGTCGACCACGTGGCCGTCCCCGTAGGCGATGGCGTCGTCGAATCCGGCGGGCACGCTCTGGTAGCCCTTGTGGTGCGGGCCCCGGATGCGCGGTGAGGTGCCGGGCAGGTAGCTGTTCCGCATGCCGACCGGGCGCAGGATCCTGGTGGTGACCTCGTGCTCGTACGAACGATCCGTGACCTGCTCGATCAGCAGCCCGGCCACGAACGTGTTGGTGTTGAGGTAGTGCTGCCTGGTCCCGGGCGCGAACTCGATCGGGTTCTGCACGGCCAGCGCGACGTACTCCTTCGGCGTCCAGGTCTTGAACCGGGTCTGGTAGACCCACTCGAACGTGCCGGGCAGGGTGGGCGCGGGCAGTCCGCTGGTGTGGTTCAGCAGCTGGCCGACGCGCACCTTGGGATAGGAGGCGGGCAGCAGGCCGGGCAGGTAGTCCTGGACGGTCCCGGTCAGGGAGAGCTTGCCCTCGGCCACGAGCTGCAGGACGACCGCGGTGGTGAGCATCTTGGTCACGCTGCCGGCCCGGAAGCGTACGTTCCCGGAGGCCTTGCGCTGGGTGGCCAGGTCGGCGACGCCGCTCACGCCCGTCCACGAGCCCTTGCTGCCCCCGACCCGCACGATCGCGGCGGTGGCGTCGGCGGCGGGCAGGCCGCCGATGGCCTGCCTCAGCGCGGCCGGGTTGATCGGCGGGATCGCCGCCCCCGGGTCCGGCTGGACGACGGCCGGCGGCGGGCACGGATTCGGGGTGGCGGCCACGGAGGTGGAGGTGCTCAGGGCTGGAGTGGCCGCGTGGGCCGGTACGGTCACGAAGGTGGTGGCGAGCGCCAGGCAGGCGGCAGCGAGCTTCATCGGAATATCTCCAGGTGAGAGGGGTTGAGCTGCGATACGAACCATCCTGTCGAGCACGCCGCCGAAGCGGATCGCCGGTGTGACGGATTCCTGCTCGCCCGTGAGAGGGAGCCGCGAGATCCCCCGTACCGGCGATGCCGGGAACGGGTGGGACGGCCGAGTATGCCCTCATGAGCTTCCGCATCGCCCTCTTCGCGGCCGGACCCGCCGCCCTCGCCCCATGACATCGCAGGCAGAATGGGACTCCGTGTCCGATATACGGTTCTTGGCCCCGGTCCGGCGGTGGGCGAGCTCAGTGCCGCCGATCTGGGTGGACGCCGTGCTCGCGGCGCTGGTGCTGGTCGCGCAGCTCTGGCCGCTCGTGTTCGGCGAGAGCTGGGACGGCACGCCCTGGCACTGGTGGGGGTACGCGGTCGTGATCGTCGCCGTGGTGCCGCTGATCTGGCGGCGGCGCGCGCCCGTGGTGGTCCTGGTCGCGACCCTGGCCGCGACAGGCTGCTACGACCTCGTCGACGAGGTGGCCAGGCAACCCGTCTGGTACGGCGGGCTGGTCGCCCTCTACACCGTGGCCGCCTACTCCGCCCGCTGGACCCGTTTGATCATGCTGGCCGTCACGCTCGGCGGCGGCCTGCTCCTGGTCGGCTCGGCCGAGACCGCGTTGCGCGGCATCGTGCTGTTCACCGCCGCCTACGCCATCGGCCGCGCCGCCGCCGCCTCGCGGGCGCACGCCGCCGCGCTGGAGGAGCGGGCCGTCCGGCTGGCCCGCGAGCGCGAGACCGAGGCCGAGCGCGCCGCCGAACGCGAGCGGGCCAGGATCGCCCGCGACATGCACGACATCCTGGCCCACGCGGTCAGCCTCATGGTGGTGCAGGCCGAGGCCGGACCCGTGGTGGTCAGGAGCGACCCGGCCAGGGCGGAGGCCGCGTTCGACGCGATCGCCGCCGCGGGACGCGACGCCATGATCCAGCTCCGCCGCATGCTCAACGTGCTGAAGGAGGACGAGGGCCCGCGCGCGCCGCAGCCGGCGATCGCCGCCATCCCCGCCCTGGCCGAGCAGGTCAGAGCCACCGGCATCGAGGTGACGTACGCGGCCACCGGCGACCCGGTGCCGCTGCCTCCCGACGCCGAGGTGGCCGCGTACCGGATCACCCAGGAAGCGCTCACCAACATCGTCAAGCACGCGGACGCCACCCGCGCCGACATCCGACTCACCTGGCAGGACGACACCATCATGATCGACATCACCGATGACGGCCGCGGCGGCGGCGCGGCCCTGCCGTCAGGCGGCAACGGCCTGATCGGCATCCGCGAGCGGGCCGCCGCGTGTGGCGGCACCGCCGTCGCAGGCCGGCGCGCCGGCGCGCCGGGCTTCCAGGTCCTCGTACGCCTTCCCGCGCCCCGGCGGGCGGTGCCGGCATGACCGTACGCGTGGTGGTCGCCGACGACCAGGAGCTGGTACGCGCCGGGTTCAGCATGATCCTCGACGCCCAGCCGGACATCGAGGTCGTCGCCGAGGCGGGGGACGGCGCGCAGGCCGTCGCGGCGGTCCGTGAGCATCGCCCCGACCTGCTCCTGCTCGACATCCGCATGCCCGTCATGGACGGCATCGAGGCGGCCGGCGTGGTGTGCGCGGAGAGCGACTGCCGGGTCCTCATGCTGACCACGTTCGACCTGGACGACTACGTCTACGACGCGTTGCGGGCCGGGGCGAGCGGGTTCCTGCTCAAGGACGTCCGCCGCGACGACCTCGTCCACGCCGTACGGGTGGTCGCGGCCGGCGAGTCGCTGCTCGCGCCCTCGATCACGACGAAGCTGATCGCCGACTTCACCTCCAGGGCGGCGCCGCCGCGGCCTGCCGAGCCCCCCTCGGAACGGCTCGCCGTGCTGACCGCCCGCGAGCGGGAGACGATGCGGATGATCGCGCGCGGCCTGTCCAACGCGGAGATCGCGCGGGCCATGGTGGTCAGCGAGCACACCGTGAAGACGCACGTCAGCAACGTCCTGACCAAGCTCGGGCTCCGGGACCGGGTCCAGGCGGTGATCGTCGCGTACGAGAGCGGGCTCACCGTGCCCGGCGACCTCACCTGACCGCACGGCGCTCAACCGAGGATCAGCGCGGCGAGGACGAGGACGGAGCCACCGATGACGACCGTGTGGCGGATGTTCTGCAGGATCGGCATGACCCAGGCAGGGAAGGCGCTCTCGGCCGCCTTGAGCAGGGCCGGGACGTCGATGCGCCGGAGCGTCGGGTCGCCCTTGCGCTCGAAGGCCGAACGCACCGAACTGGCGGCGGTCAGCTGGCTGTAGAGGATGAGGAAGTTGCCGATGAGGACGATCGGCTGGAAAACCCAGGACAGGGTCTGGCCCCAGGCGTTCCCGGCGAGGTTGAGGACGGCCAGGATGGTCATGACCAGCGCGACGGTGGCGGGCACCGCCGTCTCGTGGCCGCTGGCGTCGAAGCTGAGCTTGTTCTCCGCGAGGACGGTGACGGGGACGCCCTGACGCCGCAGCTCGGCCTCGGCGGCCTCCTTCGCGCCGCCGCCGTAGCGGTGGCGCACCAGAGGGATGCTGATGAAGGCCAGGGCGATGAGCAGCTGCAGGGCGGCGGCGAACGTGATCATGGTCGGGTTCTCCTCATCGGTGTCCTCGGCGGGGTTCCTGCTGAACCCCGCCGGTCTCGATGGGGAAGACGATGCCGACCACGGCTGTTCGCGCACTGATGCGGTGCTGTCACGGGCCCGCGGCGGCTGTCAGCGGGCGTCCGCCGGGCCCGCGGCGGCTGTCAGCGGGCGTCCGGCGCGCCCGCTAGGCCGGTTCGAGGCCCGGCCGGGGTCCCGGGTTGAAGAAGGCGTGCAGGACGGCCTGTACGGCGGGCCGGCCCGCGCTGCCCGGCCGCAGCAGCGCGACGATGTCGCGACCGGCGTGCTCGGCCACGACGTCGATGACCCGCACACGGGGATGCTGGTGCAGGTAGGCCAGCGCCGGGATGAAGGCGATCCCGTGCCCGGCGGCCACCAGCGCGGCCACGACGGCCGAGTCGCTGCTGCGGTGCACGACGTCGGGAACGAGGCCGACCTGGCGGCACAACGCCTCGGCGAGCTGGCCGAAGTAGGTGCCCGCCTCACCGGCGATCCAGCGCTCGCCGGCCAGCTCGGCCAGCGGCACCGGGTGGCGGGAGCCGGCCAGCCGGTGACCGTAGGGCACGGCGAGGCGTACGGGGTCGCGGAAGAGCACCTCGGCCCGCAGGCCACCGGTGACGATCAGCGGCACGGTGTCGTAGGAGGGCACCACGGCCAGATCGATCTGCCCGGAGGCCACCATGACGGAGGAGTTCTCGGCGATCAGGCTGCGGCCCTCCACCCGGAGCAGCGGGTGCTCCCCGGCGAGCTCGGTCAGCAGCCGCGGCAGCACGTTGATCGCCAGCGTCTGCACCAGGCCGACGCGGACGGTGCCCGACAGGGTGCCGCTGAGCCGTTCGACGGCGGCGCCGGCGGCCTCGATCTCGGCGAGCACCCGCTCGGCGCGCAGCGCGAGCACCTGGCCCGCCTCGGTGAGCCGCAGGCCGCGGCCGACCTTCTCGGTCAGCGGGACGCCGACGCCGCGCTGCAACGCGGCGAGCTGGTGGCTGGCCGCGGAACGGGACAGGTGCAGGGCCTCCGCCGCGGCGGTGAGCGTCCCGCGCAGCCGCAGCTCGTGCAGCAGGCGAAGGGCGGGAACCGGCAGCGTCATTGGTGCACGATATCGAATGATTGACGGCAGATTGTTGAGCTTGTCGTGTCATGTGGGGTCTGTTGTGCTGGAGATCTCCGACCAGCAGAGGGGGCGGCGCGATGACCGCGGCCGGCCAGATCCAGGACCTGCGTTCCTCCGACGGGCTGCCGTACGCGGCAGGGGCGTTCCTGACCGACACCGAGGCCCACCTGCGCAAGCTGGCCGAGGCGTGGCGGCACATCCGCCACAGGCAGGCGGCGGGCGCCGAGCTGCACAACGTCAGCGGGCTCGAACGCGGGCTGCCCCTCCCGGATCCCGCCTCCGGCCTGCTCGACGACGAGTGGAGCGGCGCGCTGCACGGGGAGCGGGTTCGCGAGCTGGGCCTGGCCCATCTGGGCGGAACGGCGGACCGGCACGACATCATGGTCACGAACCGGCTGACCGCCGCCCTGTTCGCCGCCATGCAGGTGACCGTGCGGCCCGGCGACACGGTGATCGGCGTCTCGCCCGCGTACAGTCACCCGGCCATCGTGCGGGCGGTGCGTGACGCGGGCGGGCACTTCGTGGACACCGTGGGGGTGGCGGGGTTCGAGGCGGCCCTGCGCGCGCATCCCGGCGCTTCGGTGGTGACGCTGACCCGGCTGGCGGTCACGTACGACATTCTCGGCGCGGACGACCTGCGGCATGTGGTGGATCTCGCGCACGCGCACGGCGCGGTGGTCGTCGTGGACGACGCCGGGGGCGCGCGGGTCGGTCCCGCGGTCGCCGGCCAGCCGCGCACGCTGGAGCTCGGCGCCGACCTCGGCGCCACGGGCCTGGACAAGTACGGGGTGATCGGGCCACGGGTGGGTCTGCTCGGCGGGCGCGCCGATCTCGTCGCCCGGGTCCGGGCCCGGTGCTACGAGCTGGGCACCGAGTGCCGGCCGGTGCTCTATCCCGCCGTCGCGAACTGCCTGGAGTCCTACCGGCCAGAACGCGTCCGCGAGCTGGTCGGCTCCACCCGCCGGGTGGGCGCGGCCCTGCGCGCCAGGCTCGGGGACGCGCTGGTCGAGGAGACCCCGTTCATCACCCGCATCCCGGGCGAGGCCATCGCCGCCGAACTCAGCCGCCGAGCCGCCGCCGAGCCGTCCGGCGGGTCGGGGGGAGAGTCGTCCGGCCGTGTCGGTGACGGGCTGTCCCGTCCGGTGGGCGGCAGGCCGGTGACGGTGGCGCCGATCGAGGCGACCGCGCTGCTCGCGATGGCGATGCTGCGCGACCGCGGGCTGCTGACCGTGCACTTCGCGGGCCTGCCGCCGGGTACGTCGGCGCTGCTGATCAAGTTCCTGCCGCCGGAGACGATCGGCCTCCTGGGCGGGCCGGACGCCTTCGCCGCCGCCGTGGACGGCTCCCTCACCCGGGCCGCGAGCGCGCTCGCCGACGAGGACGCCGTCCGCCACCTCCTGTTCGGCCCCCCGGCCGCCGCCGCGTGACGCTCCCGATGGACGGCCTGTCAGGTCGTGGCGTCTACGCGCCGTCGTGACCAGGGCGCCTGGTACGCCCACTGCCACGCCAGTTCGAGCGGCCCCCGCTGGAACCGGCGCAGCCACAGCGAGGCGAGCGCCACGAACAGCACGCAGATGCCCGCCCACGCCACCGGCACCCACCACGGGCGCGCGGGGTCGAGGCGGACGGCCAGCCCAAGGCCCCAGCCGTAGCAGAGCACGCCGGCGACGAGGTTCTGCAGGACGTAGCAGGACAGCGCCGTCCGGCCGACGTTGGCGAGCGCGGTGCGCAGAGGCCCGGGAGCGCCGCGCAGGCCGAGCGCGATCGAGCTGATCAGCCCGAGCAGGCCCAGGGCGACCAGCGGCGGCAGGATGTACCGGTCGACGGCGAACCAGGCGGGGCCCGCGTAGGAGGTGATCAGGTTCAGGGGCGCGGCGACGCCGAGCCCGAGCACGGCGAGCCTCCTGCGCAGCCGCGCGCCGCCCTCGCCCGGGTCGAAGACGCCCGCGCGCAGCAGTCGCGCGCCGAGCAGGAACAACACGATCCCCATGGGCACGATGAAGATCAGTTCGGCCCGGTAGACGCCGAGGTTCTGGAGCCGGGCGGCGACCTGCTCCGGCCAGCTCCCCTGAGCGTAGAGAGCACCCGCCGAGCCGGGGGGTTTGGCGTCCTGGGCGGAGCCCGTGGCCAGCAGGAGCAACGTCAGCAGGCTCACCAGCGTGACGTGCAGCGCGCCCGCGGCGACCATCCACCCCGTGACCACCCGCGCGCTTCGCCCGATCAGGTACGCGACGATCACGGACGTGAGCGCGTACCCCATGAGCACGTCGAACTCGAAGATCAGGACGTAGTGCAGCGCGCCCTCTGCGAACAGCAGGGTGGCCCGCCACAGATACCGGCCCGGCCACGTCAGCCCCCGGCGCACGGCGCTCCGGTACTGCAGCTCCAGCCCGATCCCGAAGAGCAGCGTCAGCAGCCCCAGGAACTTGCCGTTGGTCAGGAACCGCAGGAACGTCTCCACCGGCCCGGAAGCCCCCAAAGCCCCCAGAAAGCCCGCAGGACCGACCGGATCAGTAAATATCCAGATATTGGTGCCTAGGGTGCCCATGATGGCCACCCCACGCAGCACGTCCAAGGCGTCGATGCGTTCGCTCACCCTTCAAGCCTCGCGCCGCGACCACCCGCGAACCTCGTCCGCGCAGGCGAAAACGGCCGTACATCCATCGATGTACGGACCCCCGACTTCAGTCGCGCCAGGCCACCGCCAGAGCGGGAAGAGTCACGCCTCCCGCCCCAGCCACCTCGCGAGCGCCTGCCCGGCCGCCACGGCGGCGCCGCCATGGTCGTCGGTCGCCCAGGCGACATAGCCGTCCGGGCGGACCAGCATCACCGCGGGCAGGCCGCCGTCGCTGCCCGTGAGGGTCACGACCTGGTCGGCGTACTCCTTGCCGGCAAGGTCGGCCGCCGCGTGCGCGGACGTCGTGTCGAGCAGGACGAACCGCCCGGTGCGCAGCGCCTCGGCCAGCCGGATGCCGCCCAGCGTGACGTCCGGCGCGTACGTCCCGGCCAGGCGGTGCGGCCGGTCCCCGTCGGGCGGGTAGGAGGTGCCGATGCCGGACAGGAACGTCCGCGGCACCCGCTGGACCGGCTCGATGCGGAAGGCGAGCCGCATGGCCACCCGGGCGAGCCGCTGGAGCAGGCCGGAGCGCATCATGACCATCCGGAACATCCGGTCGGTCACCTTGAGCACCCGCTCGCCGACGGGATGGCGCTCGGCCTCGTACGTGTCGAGCAGCCAGGCCGGCGCGGTGCCGTGCACCGTGGCGGCGAGCTTCCAGCCGAGGTTCGTGGCGTCGCCGATGCCGGTGTTCATGCCCTGCGCGCCGGCGGGGGAGTGGACGTGCGCGGCGTCGCCGGCCAGCAGCACGCGGCCGAAGCGGTAGTGCTCGGCCTGCTTGCGCTCGCTGTGGAAGCGGCTCATCCAGCGGGCCTCGGTCATACCGTAGTCGCTGCCGGCGATCTGCCGGGTGACGCGGCGCACCTCGTCGAGAGTGGGCGGCTGGTCGCCGGGCGCGGCGCCGTGCAGGAAGGAGATCGAGCGGTGGAAGCCGTCGCCGAAGGGGATGAGCAACTGGATGCCGGCGGCGTTGGCGCGGCCGAACAGCACCTCGCTCGGCGGGTCCGACAGGCGTACGTCGGCCAGGAGCAGGTTGACGTCGTAGCGCTCGCCGACGAACCGGGCCCCGACCTGCTCGCGCACGGTGCTGTGGGCGCCGTCGCAGCCCACCAGGTAGGCCGCGCGCTCGACCCGGCGGCCGTCCGGGCCCTCGATCTCGACGTCCACCCAGTCGTCGTCCTGCCGCACGCCCACCACCTCGGCCCCGCGCTCGATGGTCACGTCGAGCGCCCGGCACCGCTCTTCCAGCACTCCTTCCGTGCCGCTCTGCGGGACGATCAGCATGAACGGGTAGCGGCTGGCCAGTTTGCTGAAGTCGACGTAGACGCCCACGTTGGCCTGCGCCCGCGGCACCTTGTTGCCCCGGCTGATGACCTCGCCGGCCAGGCCGCGGGAGTCGAGGAGCTCCAGCGTGCGGGCGTTCACGCCGAAGGCGCGGGTGATGTTGGGCAGGTCGGCGCGTTTCTCCAGGATCGTGCAGCGGACACGGGCCAGGGCCAGCTCGGCGGCGAGGGCCAGCCCGGTCGGCCCGGCGCCGGCGACGATCACGTGGTCAGGGGTCATGGGAGGCCTCCTTGAGTGCGGTGCGGCCACCTGCCGGTGACCGGGTGTGCCCGATGACCGTGCCTATCTACCGTGCCTCTATCCACTACCGTTATAGTACTACTGTAGCTGTGCTTGACTCGGCTGGTCCAGCACCCGCCGCAGCATCGCGCGGGTGACCTCGCCCGGCGTCCGGCCGCCCAATGCCTGCGGCATCACCAGCGAGGTGAACAGCACGCCGTTGTAGAACGCGTTGAGCAGCGCGATCTCCTCGGCCGGCGGCTCGTGACCGCCGGTCCTGTGCGCCTCGCGGGTGAACGTCATGGCCTCGCCGGAGATGCGGGCGAACGCCTCCTGGAGCTCGGGCCTTCGCGTGCTCTCCAGCGCCAGCTCGAACAGCGCCACATAGCGCCCCTTGAACCGGCCCAGCGCCTGCTCCACCACGTCGCCGAGCAGCTCGGTCAGCCCGTCGCCGCCGGTCGCGCCCGCCCGCAGGTCGTCGATCAGCTCGAAATGGAGGTGCACGATGCGCCGCACGATCGCCTCAAGCAGCGACTCGCGGGAGCGGAAGTAGTTGGACGTCGTGCCCCGTGGCACGTCCGCCCGCACGTCCACGGTGCGGTGCGACAGCCCGTGCAGCCCTTCCGCGACGATGATGTCGATGGCCGCATCGGCCAGAAGGTCACGCCGTTGCTGGTTGCGCGGTGGCACCTGGTCACCCTTCGGGTCTCACCCATCCACTATGGCTCTAGTACTACCGTAACAGTGGTTCCCGGCGTGCTCGGCACACCGGACGGGCGAGGGCGCGCGGCGTCACGAGCCGCCGGGCGGCCGTACCGACAGGGCGTGGCGGAACACGTCGCGCGGGTCCCAGCGGGCCTTCACCCGCTGCAGGCGGGCGTAGCCGGCGCCGTAGTAGATCGTGGACCACGGCACGCCGGAGGTGTTCCACTCGGGATCGGCGTGGTCCACGTCGGGGTAGTTGATGTACGCGCCGCCGCACGCGCCCCCGGGCACCGGCGCGCCTCCGGTGGCCTCGAACGTCTTGCGATGCAGCTCGCGGACCCAGGCGAGCTGCGCGGCGCCGTCCTGGCCCGGCTCCCAGGTGGCCAGGTGCAGCATCTTCAGCATCGACCCGCGCTCGACCGTCGCGGTGGCGGCCGGGCGTACCGCGTTGACCTGGCCCCCGTACGACAGGAGCCAGAGCATCCCGGTCCGCGAGACCTCGCCGGCCGTCCCCAGCGCGTCGAAGGCCACGTCCGCCTGCTCGTCGGTGAGCGGCTCACGCAGGTACGCGGACTTGCCCTTGTACCGTCCCGACTCCGACTCGGCGCCGAGCGACAACGTGCGCACCGCCTGGAACCACGGGTCGCGCTGCAGCGGCGGCACGAACACCTCGGGGGTGACGCCCTCGGCCACGGCGGCGAAGTGGTCGCGCAGGAGCTGCTCCGCGCCCGGCACGCCGGCGTCGATCTGGGTGGGCATGATGATCCCGCCGGGATCGGCCCCCGGCTGCCGCCCCGGGATCAGCAGAGACCCCCACAGCGAGGCGTACGGGCTCCCGGGGGCGCTGTTGCGCGCGTGCCATTCGCCGTGGTTGCGCAGCAGGCGGCGGAACGACTCCCTGGTCATGCCGTTCCAGGACCAGATGGCCACGCCGGACAGCACCGTGGCGGGCGGCCGGGGGAGCAGCTTGGACGGGTCGTCGCCCTTGGCGGCCGGGTCGCGCATCCAGTACCGGGTCACGATGCCGAAGTTCCCGCCGCCGCCGCCCGTGTGTGCCCACCACAGGTCGTGGTTCGGGTCGGCCGGGTTCCTGCTCGCCACCACCGCGCGGACCCGTCCCGACTTGTCGACGACCACGACCTCGACGGCCTCCAGGTGGTCCACGGTGAGGCCGTGGCGGCGGGACAGCGGGCCGTACCCGCCGCCCGCGATGTGCCCCCCGGCGGCCACGCCCCCGCATTGGCCACCGGGGATGGTGACGCCCCACCCGAGATACAGCTCGCGGTAGGCCTGCATCAGCGTGGCCCCCGCCTCGATGGCGAACGCGCCGCGCTTCTCGTCGAAGTACACCTCCGACATCTCGCACAGGTCGATCACCACCTGCGCGCCGTCGCCGATGAAGTTCTCGTAGCAGTGGCCGCCGCTGCGCACGGTCACCCGGCGGTTCGCGCGGACGGCCTCGGTCACGGCCGCCACGACCTGTTCCGTGGAGCCGGCCAGATGGAAGTAGTCGGGTTCGTGGCGGAAGCGCTGGTTCGTCCTGCGGACCGCCAGGTCCTCGTAGCGGGGGTCGCCCGGCCGTACGACGACCGGGCCGAAAGCCGGCGCCCCAGCGCCCGATGTCAACGCGGTGCCCGATGCCAGGGCGGCCGGGGCGAAGCCCGCTGCCGCCGCCGTGCCGCCCAATGCCGCCGTGCCGCCGAGGAACCCGCGGCGTGTGACCTCGCCCATGATCCCCACCCCCTGGTGCTGGTCCGGAAATATGTGCCTCTGACGCTAGAAGCGGGGGCGGATCCGGAGAATGCATCCAGGCGTACGGCGGGGGTGGACGTAGTTACACCCGTACCGGCAAGAAGGTTGAAAGCAGCAGTTTATTCACAGCAAGCGGCTTGAAATCGGGCAATCGCACACTGTGGCCATTCCACCAGGAAAGGATCGCCCCCCGATGACGATCAGCCGCAGTCTCGCCGTCCTGGCCACCGCCGCCACCCTCACGACCCTCGCGATCAGCACCGACGCCCAGGCCGCGACGCCCGCTACGGACTCGGCCGTCAAGACGTGGGGCCCCTACTACGCTCCCGGCCACGCCGCCAAGGCCGCGGGCCTGCTGACGGTCTCCGGCGAGGACCACGCCGACATCCCGGCCGCCGCCACGCTGAAGGTCTCCGGCCAGGTGTACGACTATTCCCGCAGGTCAGCCACCTGCGGCTGGGCCGTCTTCCGCATCACCTATCGGGACGCGAAGAACAACCTGCCGTTCAAGCACCACAGCGTCCGCGACTGCACCTACCGCACCGCCAAGCGCTTCTCCTTCGAGTACCACGACGTCTACCAGGTCGAGCTCAAGGTCTGCGCCGGTGGCAAGTCGGCCAAGCCGTCGCTGAACTGCCTGTACGCGGGCACCTGGAAGACTCTCTACCTGTCGAAGTGACGCTGACGGCAGCGCCGGTCCCGGCGCTGCCGTCGTCTTTTCCGCGCGGGTCAGACCTCCTCGGACACCCCCAGGTACATCACCCTCGGGTTCGCCGGGTTGAACGTGATGGACGTGACCCGGTCGTAGGCGTTGTGCCGCGTGGTGACCCGGTTGCTGCGCGAGTCGTAGGTGTAGATGTCCGTGCCGGTCGCCGACCAGCCCGTCCCGAACGTGAAGTACACGACGCCGGGGTCCGTCGGGTGGGCGGCGATCGGCGGGCCGTTCTGCAGCGTGACCTCGTTCCCGTGGTCCACGATCGGGGTGAAGTGCCGGCCGCCGTCGAGCGAGCGGTAGATGTGCCGGCCGCCCGAGGGCACGCCCGCGTCCAGCTCCGCCAGGTTGAGGCCCATCGCGTACACGACGTTGGGCGCGGCGGGGGAGATCGCCGCGCTGAACACGTTGACCCGGTCGCCCAGCCCGGAGGCCGTGCGCCACGTGCGGCCGCCGTCGTAGGTGACGCGCGCGCCGACGCCGGCGGCGCCCAGCACCACGTGGTTCAGGTTGTACGGGTCGAACACCGCCGTGTACACCATGAGCAGCTCGCTCTGCGGCCACGCGGGCACCCCCACGGGCCGCCACGTGCGCCCGCCGTCCTTCGACTCGCGCAGCTGACCGTCCCCGTCGGCCACCCGCAGGCGGTCGGCGCGCAGCCGGTCGGCCCCGAGCCCGGCCACCTCACCGGCCGGCGAGGTGAGCGGGGTGCTGCCGCCGGGCGTGGCGAGCGAGAGGTTGCCGTCCCGGTCCCAGGCGTAGGCCCGGCCGCCGCGGGCCGCCACCAGCTCGACGTGCGAGCCGTTCACCTTGCTCACCGGCGCCCACGTGCAGCCGGCGTCATCGGAGCGCGACAGCAGGTTGTTCGACAGGGAGAGCAACTGGCCGGGGCGGTCGAGCGTGACCAGCCCGGTGGTGTAGACGACCGGCTGCAGCACCTTGCTGGTCGGCACAAGGGTCCTGCCCTCATTCCGCGTGTACGTCACCGTGCCGTCACCCGTGACCGTCTCGCAGGCCGGCTGCCGCCAGCGGCCGGAACCGTCGAAGCCGTCGCCGGCCTGCTCCGGGTCCGCGGCGGCGGGCCCGGCGGACAGGACCGCGAGCGCGGCCGCGAGCCCGATGGTGAGCACCTTGTTCACAATGTCTCCCTGTTAGGCCGAGCACATGGGACGTCGGAAGGTCCCATGTCTTGTCCTACCGGGGAGTGGATCGCCGAAGCTAGCGCAATGGCTGGCAGGTTTACGACATTGCGTGGATCTGACAAGATCGTGGATCATGAACGCCGAGGACAACGCGCTGTCGGCCGTCGGGGTGGACGCCGATGACGAGCGAATCTACCGAGACCTGCTGCGCCGCCCGCGGGCGACCCTGCCCGAGCTGGCCGAGCACACCGGCCGCACCACCGTGGCCCTGCGCCGGGCGTTCTCCAGGCTGGAGGCGCTGGGCCTGGTCAGCCGCATGGCGGGGCGTCCCGTCCGGTTCCTGCCGATCCGGCCGGACGTCGCGGTCGCCGCGCTCATCTCGCGCAGGGAGGAGGGACTGGCCCAGGCTCGTGTGGCCGCGCTCGCGCTGCTCGCCGAGACGCCGCGGATGGAGAACCTGGCGCCCGAGGAGCTGGTCGAGGTCGTGCAGGGGCAGGCGGCCGTGGTCCAGCGGTTCGCGCAGCTGCAGCAGTGCGCCACCGAGGAGCTGCTGGTGCTGGACCGGCCACCATACGCCCAGGACCCGACCGAGCAGAACGTCGCCGAGCTCGAACGCCTCGAACACGGCGTCCTCGTCCGCGGCATCTACGACGTGTCGGCCCTGGAGATCCCCGGCAAGCTGCGCCTGGCCCAGGAGTCGGCCGCGGCCGGCGAGCAGGCCAGGATCAGCCCCGAGGTGCCCATGAAGCTGGCCATCGCCGACCGGCGCACCGCGATCCTGCCGCTCAGCACCGACGCGGCCGCCCATGCCGACAGCGCGGTCGTCGTCCACTCCTCGACGCTGCTCGACGCGCTGGTCACCCTCTTCGAGGTGTTGTGGCGGTCGTCGCTGCCGCTGCCCGCCAAGCCCTCCGGGGACGTCCTCGGTGCGGAGGGGTCGCCGGATCCTGAGCTGTTCACGCTGCTGGCGGCCGGGCTCAAGGACGAGGCGGTGGCGCGTCAGCTCGGGGTGAGCCTGCGTACGGTGCACCGGCGGGTCAGTGAGCTGATGGACCGGCTCGGCGCGCGCACCCGGTTCCAGGCGGGCCTGCTCGCCGCCCGGCGCGGCTGGTGGGGCGAGGTGTGATCCCCGGCCCCGCGGACGGCCGCCGCCAGCTCGCCACCCTCACCGGACAGGGCCGGCGCGCCCCCCAGAGCACGCCGGCCCGGCCGCCCTCGCGGGACCCGAGGGGCGGCTCAGCCGAGGTTCACCCGGGTGAGTGCGTTGGCCTTGGACGCCATGATGTTCACGTTGAACACCGACATGTTGGTGGTGGTGCTCGACGTGGCCTGGCACACGAGCCGGACCACCCCCGAGGTCTGCACGGTCCGCGCCGTACCGGTGGAAAGGCTCGCGAGCTGGCCGTTGGGGAGCACCGTGGAGACCACGCCGGTGTTGTTCGTGCTGCTGCCACTGATGATCAGTAAGCTGCAGGACAGCGGGGCCGCCGTCGCGGTGTTGTTGCGGGCCGTCAGCGTCGCCACGGCCGTCCAGTGCCCGGCCGGGACGCTGAACTGGAAGGTGGCCGGCGTGTTGGCGGTCACCGTTCTGGTGGCGAACGTGTCAGCGATGATCACCTCGGGCGGCACCGCGGCGTGCGCCGGGGTCACCAGTCCCACGGTCGCGAGCGCGGCCAGCGCGGCGGCGCAGGCCGCCCAGCGTGCCCGCGTCCTTGGCAGAGTCGAAGTGGACATGAACCATCACTCCTCGCATCCGGGGCGGTTCCCCCGCCCGTCCGATGCCTCGATGGTTTCGGACGCCGTTGCAGCCACGTTGCGGCATGTCCGTGCGATGCCGGCCGCTCATTTTTGAACTGGAGCGGCCGCAGGCCCGTACCTCTGCTGTAGGACGAGGCAGGAAGGGGCGGCCCACGTGCGGCACCGGATCTTGGGCAGGCGCGCGGGCGCCGGGCTGTTGTTGTCAGCGGTCCTGCTCGCGGGACTGGGCGGGCTCGCCCGGCCGGCGGGAGCGCACGGCGCGCTGGAGAGCCCGCTCAGCAGGGCGGCGGCGTGCGGCGCTGACAGCACGCTGAGCGCGAAGGCGGCGGCCTGCCGCGCGGCGGCGAAGGTGTCCGGTTCGGTCATGCCCGGCGAATGGGACAACCTCCGGGTGGCGAACGTCGCGGGCAAGGATCGCGCGGTGATCCCGGACGGCAAGCTGTGCAGCGGCGGCCTGGCCGGTTTCAAGGGCCTCGACCTGGCCCGCTCCGACTGGCCGGCGACCACGCTGAAGCCGGGCGCGAGCCACACCTTCGAGTACCGGGGCACGATCGCGCACAGCGGCACCTTCCGGCTCTACGTCACGAAATCCGGCTATGACCCGGCCAAGCCGCTGAAGTGGGCCGACCTGGAGAGCAAGCCCTTCCTCAAGGTCACCGACCCGAAGCTGGCCGACGGCTCCTACATCTTCAAGGGCCGGCTCCCCAGCGGACGGGCCGGCCGCCACCTGATCTACACGATCTGGCAGAACTCCGATACGCCGGACACCTACTACTCCTGCTCCGACGTGATCTTCAAGAACCGTGCCACGGCGGCGCCGGCCAGGCCCGCCGCGGCGGCGGCGTACCAGGTCACGAGTACGGACGGGATTCCCTGGCAGGCGGGCGTGGTGATGCTGCTCGTCGCAGGGGCGGGTGCGGCGATGGTCATCGCCGTCCGTGCGGGCCGCCGCGACCCTCGGTAGCGGGATCCGGCGGCACCTGAAGGGGATGAGCAGTAAACCGTAAGCGCGCTCCGGCAGGCTGAAGCCATCAGTCAAAGCAACCGGAGGAGAACGCCATGAGGAAGCTCATCGAGTCGACGTTCGTCACCCTGGACGGGGTCATCAGCTCGCCCGAGGTCTGGGGCCCGCCGTACTGGGATGAGGAGCACAGCGACTACGCCGCCAAGCTGCTGTTCTCCTCCGACGCGCTGCTTCTGGGCCGGGAGACCTACCAGGGCTTCGCCGAGGCGTGGGGCACGCGGTCGGGAGACCCGTACACCGACCGGATCAACAGCCTGCCCAAGTACGTCGCCTCCACCACGCTGAAGGAGGCGGGCGACTGGAACGGCACGCTGATCGAGGGGGACGTCGCGACCGCCGTGGCCGAGCTGAAGCGGCAGCCGGGCGAGAACATCCTCAAGTTCGGCACCGGGCGGCTCGACCGCACGCTGATCGACAACGGGCTGGTCGACGAGTTCCACTTCTGGACGTTCCCCGCCGTCGCGGGCGGCGGTGACCGGCTGTTCGACGGCCTGGACGTCACGCACCTGAACCTGCTGGCGACGACCCGCTTCACGTCGGGCATCGTGGTCCTCACGTACGGGCCGAAGTAGCCCCGCGGCCAGGGGCGTGGGCGTACCCGCGCGGCGGCAGTGGCAGGATCGGATCGATGGACATCCTTGAGCAACCGCGCCCGCCGCGCGAAGTGCCGCCGCCGGGCCGGGCGGTCCAGCGGACGTCGCTGCGCATGTTCCTGGATCCCGGCCTGGGGCTGAGCTCCGACCGGCAGAGGGTCGCGGAAGCCGCGCTCGACGCCGCGATCGAGCTGGCCGGCGCCGACATGGGCAACCTGCAACTGCTCGACGAGACGGGCGGCGGGTTGCGCATCGCCGCGCAGCGCGGGTTCGGCGCGCCGTTCCTGCGCTTCTTCGAGGTCGTACGCGACGAGGCCGGCTCGGTGTGCGGCCGGGCGATGGCGCGGACCGCGCCGGTCATGGTCCGCGACGTCGCGCGAGACCCCGAGCTGGCCGGCACCCAGGCGCTGCGGATCCTGCTGGCCGCCGGCGTGCGCACGGTGCACTCCACCCCCTTGCTGGACGGACAGGGCGCGCTGCTGGGCATGCTGTCGGTCCATTACCGGGAGGTCCGCCAGCTCGTCGAGGTGGGCCAGCGCCTGATGTGGCCGCTGGCCCAGCGGGCGAGCCGCCTGCTGCGCTCCTGCCCGCCTATTTGACCCCTAAATTCGGTGTGCCGACCGCTATGGGTAGAGGTCATAGGGGTTGTCCCCCATAGGGGGTCGCCGAGAATCTTGAACTCACAGATCTCGGCGAAGGACGGGTGACCATGAGATTCGGCTTACTGGGCACGGTGGCCCTCTGGAGGGGAAACAGCGAGATCAGGCTCGCCACCAAACGCTCGAAGGCGGTCATGGCTCGCCTGCTCCTGTCACCCGGCCGCCTGGTCAGCCTCGACTCCCTGATCGACGGCCTGTACGGCGAGAGCCCGGCCAAGAGCGCCCGCAACCAGGTCCATCGCGGCGTCGGCGAGCTGCGCAAGCACAGCGTGTGCGTCGTCGAGCGCGACGGCTCGTACCTGCTCGACGTGAGCAGGGACGCCGTGGACGCCTGGCAGTTCAAGGACCTGACCGAGCGGGCGGGCTCGGCGGCGCAGCCGGGGTCCAAGGCCAGGATCCTGCGCGAGGCGCTCAAGGTGTGGCGCGGACCGGCGCTGGCCGGCCTGGACAGCGACGTCTTCCGTTCGATGGCGGTGGAGTGGGAGGAGCGGCGGCTGAGCGCCGTACAGGATCGGATCGAGGCGGACCTGGCGATCGGCCGGCACGACGAGCTGATCCCCGAGCTGCGCCGGCTGGTCGGGGAGCATCCGCTGCGCGAGCGGTTCCACTGGCAGCTCATGGCGGCCTGCTACCGGGCGGGCCGCACGGGCGAGTCCATCGCCGCCTACACCAGGCTGCGCGCGGACCTCGCCGACGAGCTGGGCATCGACCCCTCGCCCGAGGTGCGGCGGCTCTACGAGCAGATCCTCCGCCAGGAGCCCGTCGTGCGCGCGGACGGCCCCGGCCCGGACGCGCCGGCGCCGCGCCAGCTGCCCCGCCGCCCGGTGCGGATCGCCGGTCGCGGCGCGGAGCTGCGGCGGATCCAGACGGCGCTGGAAGGCGGCCGCGGCGCGGTGACGATCACCGGCTCGGCCGGGTCGGGCAAGTCCACGCTGGCGCTGGAGGCGGCCCATCGGGCGGCGGAGATGTTCCCGGACGGCTCGCTGTACAGCGCCGACCCGGACGGCGCGCTGCCCGGCATGCTGCGCGCGCTCGGTGAGACGAGCGTGCCCGAGCGGCCCGACGAGCGCCGTGGCCGCCTGCAGACGCTCCTCGCCGACCGCCGGATCCTCATCATGCTGGAGAACGTGACCAGCGCGGCCCAGATCCGCCCCCTCCTCCCGGCCGGTGACGCGTGCGCCCTCATCGCGACCGGCCGGGCGTCCCTGGCGTCCCTGCGCGAGGCCGTGGAGATCACGCTGGGCGAGCTGCCGCCCGGCGACGCGTGGACGCTGCTCGCCGACGGGGCCGGCGCGCACCGGCTGGCCGCCGAGCCCGAGGCCACCCGGCGGGTGAGCGAGCTGTGCGGCGGCCTGCCGCTGGCGCTCGACATCGCGGCCGCGAAGCTGGCGGCCAAGCCGCACTGGCGGGTCGCGACCCTGGCCGCGCGGCTGGAGGACCGCGACCGGATCCTGGGGGAGCTGCGCCACGACGACCTGGACGTACGGCCCGCGCTCGACGCCGGCTACCACGCGCTGCCGCCCGAGGCTCGTGCCCTGCTGCGCAGGATCGGCTATTACGGGAGCGCCGAACTCTCCCTGCTGGAGGCGTCCGAGCTCCTGGAGGTCTGCGCGGCGGAGGCCGAGGAGCTGATCGAGGCGCTCATCGACGCCCGCGTCGTCACCGTGCGGGGGGTCGGCGGCGGGCTGCCGCTCGCGTACGGGTGCGACAACCTGGTCCTCGCGCACGCACGGGCGCGGGCGCTGGCCGAGGACCCGATCAGCGAGCTGGACGCCGCCGTGATGCGCGCACTCGCCGCCGTCCTCGTCCCGGCCGCACAGTACTGCGGCTGACCGGCCGCCGGGCCGCAGCAGGCCACTTACGCGTCGCGGAACTCGCCGATGCGCTCCACCCTGACGAGCGTGGCCAGGCCGACGAGGGCGCGCAGGGCCTGCTGGGTCCGCTGGCCCGCCTGGGGCCCGGCTTCGACGAGGGTCCGGTCGTACGGGAGCTCCGCCACGTTCCCTGACAGCCCGCTCGCGGGGATGACCAGGCCCTTGTCCCTGGCGACCGGCGTGGAGAGGAAAAGGCTGATCAGCACCCATCCCGCGATCGCCACGCCCACGGCGAGCGCGGCGACGACGACGGCGTACCTGTGGTGCTGGAGAAGCACGCCGGCGGCGGCCAGACAGCCGCTCACCTTGGACATGGCTCCCATACTGGTTTCGGTCATCGTCACGTTTGCCGACAGACGCCACAACATGGGACTACTCCTGATGCGTTGAGAAGGGTGTGCCCGGGAGAGTGGAATCCGGCGCCGCCGGTGCCGCCGCCTCTCACTCTCCCGGGTGTTGACCGCCGGGCAAGGCCCGGTCAGTCCCGGTAGTAGCCCCAGGTGCTGTCGGCGCAGGTGCCGTTCCCGGGGCGTTGCGTGAGCTCCGAGAAGTCGCCGGCCTCTGTGAAAGACGGCGCCTCGTACATGCCCTTGATCTCCTTCATGGACGTTCCTTTCCTGGGTTGTCCGGGGGGAGCCTTTGTTTCGCTCGTCCTTGCCTCTGACATTGACGATCGTGCCCGGCCCCGTTTCCCGGCCGCTTCCCCGCCGATTCCCCAGGGCCCCGGACATGGCTGGTCCCCGCTCCCGTGCGCTGGAGGGGGAGCGGGGACGGTCCAGCCGGCCTGCTCAGGCGGCCGAGCAGGTGGTGCCGTTGAGTGCGTAGGAGGCGGGCTTGGCCGTGTTGCCCGCATGGGTGGCCTGGAAGCCGAACGAGACCGACGCTCCCGGCGCGATGGAGCCGTTGTAGGAGGCGTTCGTCGCGGTGACCTGACCGGTGGACGGCGAGACGGAGGCGTTCCACGCGGAGGTGACCGTCTGCCCCTGTGGCAGCGTGAAGGCCAGCCGCCAGCCGCTCACCGGCGCCGAGCTCGAGTTGGTGATCGAGATCGCGGTCGTGAAGCCCGTGTTCCAGGTGTTCATCGTGTACGTCACCTGGCAGGGGCCCGTGGCCGTCGGGGTCACGGTGGGAGTCACCGTGGGCGTCACGGTCGGCGTGACGGTGGGAGTGCTCGTCGGGCCGGTGTTCAGGCCGAAGAAGCGGATCGTCTCGGCGGCCATCCCGGCCCTGGGCAGGTCGTGCCCCGCTCCCTGGATGCTGATCGCCTCGACCGGCGCCATGCCGCCCGTGCCGCCGTACCGCGTGCGGGTGTAGCCCGCCTGCGGCGTGTCGGTGAGGCTCGGCGTCTGGCTCAGGCCGTGGACGTTGGTCCACTGCTTGATCTGCTCCTGGAAGTTGGGATAGCGCAGGGTGGCGTCCTCGGTGCCGTGCCAGATCTGCATCCGGGGCCGCGCCCCGCTGTAGCCCGGGTACGCCGCCCGCACCAGGTCACCCCACTGCTGCGGCGTGCGCACGATCTGCCCGTTGGCGCACGCGCTGTTCCAGCTCGACCCGTCGGTGGTGGCGAAGCAGGCGAACGGCACGCCCATGTACGCCGACCCCGCCTTGAACACGTCGGGATAGTCGCCGAGCAGCACGTTGGTCGTCATCGCGCCGGAGGACGCCCCGGTGACGAACGTGCGGTCGGGGTCGCCGCCGTAGCGCTGCTGGACGTACCTGGTCATCGACACGATGCCCACCGGGTCGCTGCCGCCGTCGTGCCGCAGCGCCTGCGGCGAGGAGACGTCGAAGCAGGCGCCGCTTCTGGTGGCCGACGGGTAGACGACGATGAACTTGTACCGGTCGGCCAGCGAGGCGAACTCGGTGCCCGAGTAGAAGGCGGGGCCTGAGCCGGTGCAGTAGTGCACGGCGACCAGGACCGGCGGCCGGGCTCCGACGCCGTCGGGGACGTACAGATGCATCCGCAGGTTGCTGGGGTTGGTGCCGAAGCCGGTGATCTCCGTCAGCTGGGCCGACGAGGCCGGTGTGGCCAGCGCCAGGCCCGTGGCGGCGAGCACCGCCGCCATGATCGTGAATCCCGCCATACGAACTCGCACTCTCATCCGAGGCCCTTTCGCTCGCGCCCGAAACATTTCGATATTGAAGCGAAAGTTTCAAATTGGCAAGCGCAGGACCCTTGACCCCCGCTGTGGCCTGCTCCAACGTGCGGAAACGATCTGATGGGCCGCGAAAGTTTCATCCGCCGGAGCAGGCCCAGGGAGACGTCAGGGCTGCACGGCCGGCGGCGCGACGGCGCGCATCCGCTCGAAGTTGGCCGCGTACTGGTCGTACACGGCCAGGTTGCCGATGCGCAGCAGGGTCTCGTCGTTGCGGCGCAGCGAGGTCTCGTTGTAGTTGTGGCTGCCGGTGAAGACCCAGCGGGCATCGCGCTCGCCGTCGTACGTGCCCTCGACCAGCAGATACTTGGAGTGGACGCGACCGGGCAGCGCGCTCCCGTCGCCCAGGACGCGCAGCTCGACGCGCGGCTCGGCCAGCAGGAGCCGCTTGACCTCGTCGTCCATGATCCCGTACACGATCCGCACCGTGCAGCCGCGCGCGGCCAGGTCGCGCAGCTTCTCCGGGATCGCGATGCGGTAGGTGTCCCATTCCGACATGCCGACGCGGATCGTCGTGCCGCCCTTGCAGGACACCTTGCCGAGGTAGGTCAGGATGGGGTCGCCGCTCGCCTTGGGGAAGAAGTGCGCGTGCACCGGGCCGCCCCGCGAGCCGGTCCTGACGACCCGGTAGTAGTCGAGGTCCTTGCGCTCGGCCGCCAGGTCGGCGAAGTAGCCGGCGTAGGCCGCGTACAGGGCGCGGTTGCCGGGCAGGACGACCGCGTTGTTCCAGTACGTGGAGGAGTTGAGGTCGGTCAGGTTGGCCGACGACTGCACCACCACGTCGGAGGCGCCGCCGGTGCGGGAGAACAGGTAGAACTTGTTGTGCTGCCCCTTGTTCCCGATGCACGCGGCCGTGCCTCCCGACGGCGGCCCGGTGCAGACGTGCACCCACGAGCCGGCCGCGGGATCGGTGCCCAGCTCGGCCGACAGCTTCGCGGCGATGGCCGCGCCGCGCGTGTCACCGTCCAGGACGACCTGTACGTCCACGTCGCGGCGGTGCGCCTCGATCAGCGCGTCGGCGAACTCCGTGCCCGCCGTGCCCGACATGACGAAGTGCGCGACCTGGATGCGGGCCCCCGGCGGGGTCTGGCGGACCAGGCCGCAGATGGTCCGCACGAGGGCGGCCGGGTCGCCGCCCGCCGGATCGTTGAACACCGCGCCCGTCGTGACGGGCGTGACGGGCGCGTCCGCGCACGTGCTCGACGCGGCCACGGCCGGGCCGCCGCCCGTGAGCGCGAGCGCGCCCGTGACGACACCGGTGGCGAGTGCGGAGATGAGCTTGCCTGGCATGGATCACTCCTTCACGAGGCGGCCTGCCTCGACGCGGGGGGATGGAGTCAGGGGGTCAGGCGGGCGAGTGGACGACTCCGGGGAAGTGGCAGGCGACGGGGTGGCCCGTGTCCCGGTCGATCAGCGCCGGCTCCTCCTCGCGGCACCGGTCCTCGGCCCGCCAGCAGCGCGTACGGAACCGGCAGCCCGACGGCGGGTTCAGCGGCGAGGGGACGTCCCCGGTCAGGACGATCTCGCCGTGCCCGCCGTCCCGCCCGCCGTCCCGCCAGTCGTCCAGGCTCGGCGCCGCCGACAGCAGCGCCTGCGTGTACGGGTGCGACGGGCCGCCGTAGAGGCTCTCCTTGGAGCCGGATTCGACGATCTTGCCCAGATACATGACCGCCACCCGGTCGCACAGGTGCCGGACGACGCCCAGGTCATGCGAGATGAACAGGTACGCGACGCCCAGGTCCCGCTGCAGCTCCTGGAGCAGGTTGAGGATCTGGGCACGTACCGAGACGTCGAGCGCGGACACGGCCTCGTCGCAGACGATCAGCCGGGGCCGCACCGCCAGCGCCCTGGCGATGCTGATGCGCTGCCGCTGCCCGCCGGAGAACTGGTGGGGGTAGCGGCCGGCGTGCTCGGGGCGCAGGCCGACGCGGCCGAGCAGGGCGCGTACCTCCTCGTCCCAGCGCTCGCGCGGCACCAGGCCGGGATGGATCCGCCAGGCCTCCTTGATCAGGGCGGCGACGGTCATGCGCGGGTTCAGCGCGGCGTACGGGTCCTGGAAGATGAGCTGGATCTCCCTGCGCAACCGGCGCAGCTCCTTGGCCGGCAGCGTGGCCAGGTCGCGGCCCTCGAACAGGACCCTGCCCGCGGCCGGTCGCACCAGGCCGACGATGGTCCGCGCGATCGTGGACTTGCCGCACCCGGACTCGCCGACCAGGCCGACGGTCTCGCCGGCGCGGACGGTCAGGCTCACGCCGGCCACGGCGCGCACCTCGCCGCCCGCCCGGCCGATCCCGGCGCGCAGCCGGTAGCTGGTCACCAGATCGGTCAGCTCCAGCAGGGGCTCAGGCTCGGAGGCCATTCACGATCACCTCCTCGGCGAAGTGGCAGGCGCTGGCCCGGCGGGGGCCGAGCGTGCGCGGCGCGGGGTCGTCCGTGCGGCAGACGTCCCTGGCGAACGGGCAGCGCGGGTGGAAGGCACAGCCTTCGGGCGGCGCGGCCAGGTCGGGCGGCTGGCCGTCGATCGCCTCCAGCGGGGCGCCGGCGTCGCGAGGGTCGGGCACGGCCCGCATCAGCCCCAGCGTGTACGGGTGCGCGGGCCGCTCGTACACCTCGGCCACGGTGCCCGTCTCCACGATGCGGCCGGCGTACATGACGGCCACCCGGTCGGCCGCCCGCGCGACCACGCCGAGATCGTGGCTGATGAGGATCATGCCCAGCCGCTCGGCCTGCTGACGCTGCCGCAGCAGCCGCAGGATCTGCGCCTGGACGGTCACGTCCAGCGCGGTGGTGGGCTCGTCGGCGATCAGCAGCCGCGGGTCGAGCGCCAGCGCCATCGCGATCATCACGCGCTGCCGCATGCCGCCGGAGAAGCGGTGCGGATGGTCGTCCAGCCGCCGCTCGGCGTCCGGGATGCCGACCTGCGTCATCAGCTCCGCCGCCCGGCGCCGGGCCTCGGCCCGGCGGGTGCCGCGATGCCTGCGGAACATCTCCGCGATCTGATAGCCCACGGTCAGCGACGGGTTGAGCGCGCTCAGCGGATCCTGGAAGATCATCGCGATCCGCTCGCCGCGCAGCTCGCGCCACTCGCGGTCGGGCAGGCCGACGACGTCGCGCCCCTCGATCGTGACGCGCCCGCCGGCGATCCGGGCCGTCAGCGGCACCAGCCCCATCAGCGTCTGCGCGGTCACGCTCTTGCCGCTGCCCGACTCGCCGACGATCGCGAGCGTCTCGCACTCGCCGACCTCGAACGACACCCCGCGCACGGCCCGCAGCGGGCCCTTCGGCGTGTCGAACTCCACGGCCAGGTCCTCGACCTCCAGCAGGTTCACCATGGTCACAGCTCCGTCATCGGGTCGGAGGCGTCGCGCAGCAGGTCGCCGAGTATGCCGATGCTCACCACGACGAGCGCCAGTGCGGCGCCGGGCGCGGCGGCGATCCACCAGGCCGAGGCCAGGTAGTCGCGGCCTTCGGCGATCGTCGAGCCCCAGGACGCCTGGGAGGCCGGCACGCCGAGTCCGAGGAAGCTCAGCGACGCCTCGGCCACCATGGTGAGGCCGACCTGCACGGTCGCCGCCACCAGCAGCGGCGGCAGGCACGACGGCAGGATGTAGGTGAGCAGGATGCGCGCGTGCGAGGCGCCCATCACCCGCGCCGAGTCCACGAACTCCCGGTCGCGCACGGCGAGCGCCGAGCCGCGCACCACCCTGGCGAAGATCACCCACCGGGTGACGGCGAGCGCGATGATCACGTTCACCATGCTCGGGCCGAGCACGCCGGCCAGCAGGATGGCCAGCAGCAGGCTGGGGAAGGCGAGCTGGATGTCGCCGATCCTGGAGATGATCCCGTCGGCCCAGCCGCCGAAGTAGCCGGCGAGCAGGCCGAGCAGCAGCCCCACGGACCCGCCGACGACCACGGTCACCAGGGCCACGGTCAGCGACGTGCGCATCCCGGCCAGCACCTCGGCCAGGATGTCCTGGCCGACCTGGTTGGTGCCGAGCCAGGCGACGACGCCGTCGGACAGCCGGCTGCCCGGGGGCAGCAGCCGGTCCACGGGACTCGTACGTGCCGCGTCGAACGGCGCGAGCAGCGGCCCGAGCAGTCCGGCCAGCACGAACAGCAGCACGGTCCCGAGCGCCAGGCGGGCGCGCAGGGGCAGCACCCTGAGCCGGCCAGGAAGCGCCCTGACCTCGGTGTTCACTGACATCAGGCGTTCTCCAACTGGATCCTGGGGTCGAGGTACACGTAGAGCACGTCGACCAGCAGGTTGAGCAGGATGTAGCAGACCGTGATGACGGTCAGGACGGCCTCGACCACGGCGTAGTCGCGGAAGGTGATCGAGTCCACCAGCAGCGACCCGATCCCGGGCCAGGCGAAGATCACCTCGACGATGACGCCGTTGGCGATGAAGTAGCCCATGAGCAGGCCCAGCATGGTCACCACCGGGACCAGGGTGTTGCGCAGCACGTGGACGTAGAAGACCACCCGGTGGCTCAGCCCCTTGGCGTGCGCCGTGCGGACGTAGTCCTGGTTCATCTCTTCGAGGATCCCGGTCCGTACGAGCCGGCCCAGCCACCCCACGAACGGCAGCGCCAGCGTCAGCGCGGGCAGCAGCAGGCTCACCATGCTCCCGTCGGCCGTGCTGGGCAGGATCTGCAGCCAGCGGGCGAAGATCAGCGACAGCATGATGCCGATCCAGAACGGCGGCAGCGCCTGGCCGACCAGCGAGGACACGGAGACGAGGTGGTCGGCCCAGGTGTTCGCGCGCCGGGCGGCGAACGAGCCGGTCGCGAAGCCCAGCAGGATCGTGATCACCATCGCCCACGCGGACAGGGTGAGCGTCGGGCCGAGCCGTTCCATGGTGGCGTCCAGGGCGCTGACGCCCTGCCGCCAGGACTGGCCGAAGTCCAGGGTGACGACGGCCCGCAGGTGGTCGAAGTACTGGACGATCAGCGGGTCGCGGAGCCCGAGCTGGGCGCGCAGCGTCTCCAGCGCCTCGGGCGTGGCCTGGCTGCCGAGGATCAGCTCGGCCGGGTCGCCGGGCAGCACGCGCAGGGCGATGAAGACGATCGTGATGGCGCCCCAGATCTGCAGCAGCGCCTGGGCGAGCCGCCGCCCGAGGAAGGCGGTCATGTGCCGCTCCCGCCGCTCGACGCCCGTACGACCAGGCTGGGCGGGAACAGGATCTGCTCAGGAGTGCCCTCGGCCGCCGGCCCCTTGAGCCGCCGCAGCATGTGGTCCACGGCGGACACGGCGATGTCGGCGGCGGGCAGCTCCACGGTGGTGAGCGAGGGGATCACGTAGGGGGCGAACGGGTGCCCGCCGTAGCCGACGACCAGTATGTCCTCGGGGATCCGCAGCCCGGCCTCGTCGGCGACCCGGTAGACGCCGAGCGCGAAGTAGTCGTTGCCGGCCACGAACGCCATCGGCCGCTGCGCCGTCCGCACGACCTCCCTGGCCAGCCGGTACGCCTCGCTCGGGTCCCACGGCATGGCGCTCTGCTCCAGCCGGCGGGTCGGCACTTTGATCATGGTGTCCGGCTCGATGGGCAGGCCGCTGTCGGCCATGGCCCGCCGGTAGCCCTCGACGCGGTCGGCCACCGACGAGACGCCCAGGTCCTCCTCCAGGAAGTAGATCTTCCTGGCGCCCTGCGCGATGGCGTGCCTGGCCGCCTCGTAGCCGCCCTTGACGTGGTCGACGCCCACCAGGTCGGTGTTCAGCTCGGGCACGTCACGGTTGATCAGCACGACCGGGACCCCGGCCGCCCTGAACCGCCGCCAATGGTCGGCCCCCTCCTGCACCGTCACCACGAGCACCCCGTCCACGCCGCGGCGCAGCAGCTCCTCGGCCGCGCGCCGCTCGTTGGCCAGGCTCTCCTCGGTCGCCATCAGCAGTAAGGAGTAGCCGTGCCGCCGGCAGTGCTGCTCCATCCCGCTGATGAGCTGGGCGTAGAAGGGGTTCGACGGATTGGTGATCACCATGCCGAGCGTGCTCGCCGAGCCCAGGACCAGCGACCTGGCCGTCGAGTTCGGCACGTAGCCGAGCCGCTCGGCCTCGGCCTTGACCCGGTTCCGCGTCTCCACGCCGACGCTGTCCTTGTCGGCGAGCGCCCTGGAGACGGTGTTCACCGAGACGCCGAGGCTCTCGGCGATGTGCTTCAGTGTGGTGCGGCGTGCCTCACGCATGGCGCTCCCGGACTCTGTGTGGTTCCCCATGGGTCACCCGGCGGTGGACACCGTGCGGAACTCGGGCTGGCTGTTGGCCGCGGGGACGAATCCCGCCACGGTCGAACGCAGCCCGTACGTGCTCGACAGCGCCGCGGGGAAGACGCCGACCGCGTCACGCCAGATGATCTCGCACGCCTGGCCGTACAACGACCTGCGCTCGTCCTGGTCGGCGGTCGATTTGGCCTTGGCGAGAATGCCGTCGAGCTCCTTGTTCTTGTAGCCCATCCGGTTGGCCTCGCTGGTGTAGAGCCGGCCGAGCGTGTAGTCGGCGTCGCCCGTGGTCACGGTGTTGACCTGGAGCTCGATGTCCCAGTCGAGGGCGGTCAGCCGCTTGAGCCAGGCCGCCTTCTCGATCTGCTGCGGCTCGACCGTGACGCCGACCTTGGCCCACGCCGAGATGATCGACTGCGCCAGCTCGGTCGCCAGCGGGCCCGTGTCCTTGAACCACATCATCGACGTGCGGATCCCCGAGCCGAATCCGGCCTCGGCCAGCTCGCGCTTGGCCAGGTCCGGGTCGTACTCGTAGGGCTCCTGTGACGCGTGGCCGAAGACGGCGGACGGGATGGGGGCGTCCATGACGGCGGCGGCGTCGCCGTACAGGCTGGAGACGATGCTCTTGACGTCCAGCGCGTGGTGCAGCGCGCGGCGCACGCGCGGGTCGGAGAACGGCTTCTTGCCGCAGTTGAACCAGGCGAGGAAGTAGTTCACGCCCGGCTTGCTCTCGACCTTCACGCCGTTGACGCCGCCCAGCCGCTTGAGCTCGTCGGGCGGGATGATCCAGGTGACGTCCACCTCGCCGTTCTGCAGCGAGGTCATGCGGGTGGAGGACTCGGGGATGTACGGCAGGCGCAGGCCGGCCAGCTTGGGCGCGCCGCCCCAGTAGGAGGCCGCGGGCTTGAGCACGAGCTGTGACGACGGCGTGAACGACTCGACCGCGAACGGGCCGCTGCCGACCGGCTTGCGCGACAGGTCGCCCTTGCCGATCTGGGCGGCGGGCACGATGAACGCGAGCGTCAGGTTCACCAGCATGGTCCCGAGCGGGTCCTTGGTGGTGATCTTGATCGTCTTGGCGTCGGGCGCCTCGACCGCGGACACCCCGGACCACAGGGGCTTCTGCGGGCCGTCGGACGCGGCCAGCCGCTCCAGCGACGCCTTGACGTCGGCCGAGGTCAGCTTGCTGCCGTCGTGGAAGACGACGTCCTCGCGGAGGGTGAACTCCCACGTCTCGTCGTCGGGCTGGCGCCAGGAGAGGGCCAGGCGCGGCGCGAGCCGCTCGCCGTCCCTGGCCACCAGCGTGTCGTAGATCTGCCGGTTGGCCAGCAGCGAGGCCTCGTCCACCGCGCTCGCCCCGTGCGGGTCCAGGTCGTTGATCGCCTGGTAGAACGCGGCGCTGAGCGCTCGCTTGGTCCCCGCGGCCGTCCCCGTCGCCGGGCCGCCAGGGGCGCACCCGGAGACCAGGGCGGGGAGGGAGGCGCCGGCCACCCCGGCTCCCAGGAGGGTCAGGAACTGCCGCCTGCCCACTCCCTCCAGTGCTGTCATGTCCGTTCCTCTCTCAGCTCTTGAGCGCCAGGTAGATCAGCACCTTCGCCTTGGGGCCGCCGCCCGTCAGCGTGGCCCGGAGCCGCAGCCAGTGACCGAACTCGCGCACCCGCAGGGACACCAGCCCCGGCTCGGTGGCGATCCGCTCGGTGCTCTCGTCGTCGTCGACCCAGTGCAGGCCGTCGGGGGAGATCTGGGCGGTCAGGCGAAGGGTGGGCTCGTCGCCCTCCAGGGCCAGGGTCCGGACGAACCAGCGGGCTTCCGCCGCCCACCCGGCCTCGTACGGCTCGGTCGTGAAATCAGCGGAAAAAGTGGTGTTTCGCTCCAGAACCGCGGTAAGAGCGTGCCTCATTTCGATGTCACCAATCCACGGAAATCAGAGCGGAATCCAGGAAAAGGAAGTTGCGTACCGGAGAATGGGTGCGCACACTCACATAGAAGTTGAGCAGATTCTCCAGGCCGTCATACTTGTCGGCGTACTGCGGCACCGGGATCTGGCGCATGTCCATGACCCGGTCGTTGACCTGGAGCTCGATATTCGTCCGCGTCCTGGTGTCGAACTGCCAGCGCAGGTAGTGCCAATTGACCTTGGTCGGGACCTCGTTGTAGCAGAGGTACTGGGGCTCCTCGTCGAACGCGTGCCAGTCCTCCGGGCGGAAGGCGGTGAAGTCCTCGACGGGCGACAGGTTCTCCTGGTTGTGCAGGTTCTCCTTGGGCGTCGGCTCCGGCACCACGGGATAGATCCAGCGCCTGGTGAACCGGTTGTCCAGGTCGGTGTTCTGGTAGCGGGCGACGCAGTGGTAGCGGATGCCCTCGCCGTCGCACAGGTCCGTGGCCACGGTGAACGCCCCGAACTGGGCCTCGGACGGATGCGAGTTCGCATCCCACTCGACGTCGCCGAAGCTGTTGCCGAGCGAGGAGTCGGCCGTCGCCGCCTCGCTCTTGTAGGTGAAGTACGTCTCGAACTGCACGACCCCGCGCTGGGCCATGGTCAGCCGCCGGATCGCGACCGCGGTGTGGCCCGTCACCGGTCGGGTGGCCACCTTGAGCGCGTAATTCCCGCTCATCGCGGCGTGCGTGCCGATGTCGAAGAAATCGCACGAGCTGAGCTGCGGCGGCCGGAAGTCGCGCATGTGCACGTCCACCGTGTCGAGATTTCCGTGGCCGTCGTGATTGCCGATGAGTTCGCACCAGCCGTGCGTTCCGGTGTTGAACTCGTCGAAGGCGAGAATGCGGGGGAGCGGATTGAACTTGGACAGCTTCGGGTCCGCCGCGATCAGCGCGCGCCGTAGATCCTCGGCCGGGGCATGGGTGGTATCCACGCTCAAGGGCGTCCTTCCCATCGAAAATTACCTGTGCAGGATGAACGTTCACGTGAACGTTAATTCCAGGTTTCGAGGACGCTAACTTGCCGCATCTGCGGATGTCAAGGGATCAGGACGACAAAACCGGACACAAGGCCCCGGAAGCCCTCGGGGTGCTAGCCGGGCCACGCGGCTGGCCGGTACTCTCCTGCGGGAGGATAATCACCTAAGCATACGGATGTTTGATTCCACCCGGCATCCCGTTGACCAGGAGTTTTGCCATGAAACACGCGAACTGCATTCGCCGGCGGGGCGGTGCCGGATGACCCAGACACCGCGCAGGACGCTGGACCAGGTGCTGAGCCAGGTGGACGGGCCCGACCCGCGCCTGAACGAGATCGTCTCCGCCCTGGTCACCCACCTGCACGCCTTCGTCGAGGAGGTGCGGCCCACCGAGGAGGAGTGGCTCGCCGGGCTGGACTTCCTCGTCGAGACCGGGAAGCTCTGCACGCCGGTGCGCAACGAGTACATCCTGCTGTCCGACATGCTCGGGCTGACCACGGCGGTCGACGACGTCAACCACGTCGGCCCGGACAACATGACCCCTTCCTCCGTGGAGGGCCCGTTCCACTCACCCGCGCCCGAGCGCGACCTGGGCGCCTGGATCAGCGCCGGGCCCGAGCGGGAGCGGGCGGTCCCCACCGTGGTCCACGGACGGGTCCTCGACTGCGACGGCACCCCGCTGCCCGGCGCGCGCGTGGACCTGTGGCAGGCCGACGACGCCGGCCTGTACGACACCCAGGACGACGCCCAGGACGACGGCAACCTGCGCGGCCTGTTCACCGCCGGCGCCGACGGCCGCTACTGGTTCCGCACGATCCGGCCCAGCAGCTACCCGGTGCCCACCGACGGCACCGCCGGCCGGCTACTGCGCGCCATCGGCCGCCACCCCATGCGCCCGGCGCACCTGCACTACCGGGTCACGGCCGCCGGCTACCGGCCGCTGACCACCCACGTGTTCCTGGCCGGCGACCCCTATCTCGGCTCGGACGCCGCGTACGCGGTGAAGGACGAGCTGGTCCGCCGGCCCCTGGAGCGCACCGGCGGGTGGGAGATGGACGGCCCGTACGAGGAGATCGAGTTCGATCTCAAGCTCGTTCCGCTCGACTGGAAGGACGGACAGTGAAGCTCGCCGGAGTGCGGATCCCCGGGGACGACACCGTGTACGTCGCCCGCCTCGACGGCGACGCCGTGCTGGTGGTGACCGACGTGGCCCGGTTCTGGGCGGACGCCCGCGGCTGGACGGCCAAGGCCGCGCAGCTCCAGGGCGAGGGCGTGCCGGCCGGGTCGGTGAGCTTCGCGCCGCCGGTGCCGCCGTCGGCGCGCGTGGTGTGCGTCGGGCTGAACTACCGGGCGCACGCCGCCGAGGGCTCCTTCGAGGTGCCCGCGCACCCGACGCTGTTCGGCCGGTGGACGGCCTCGCTCAGCGTCGGCGGCGTCCCCGTGTCCGTACCCGCCGGAGAGGCGGGCCTGGACTGGGAGGGCGAGGTGGCCGCGTACGTGTCCGAGCCGCTGCGCGACGCGGACGCGGAGACGGCCGCGGCGGCCGTGCTCGGCTACTCGACCTTCAACGACCTCACCGCCCGCCGCGCCCAGAAGCTCACCACGCAGTGGACCCTCGGCAAGAACGGCGACCGCACCGGCCCGATGGGCCCCATCGTCACCGCCGACGAGGCAGGCGACCTGCGCGACGGGCTGAGCGTGCGGACCCGGGTCAACGGCACGGTCGTCCAGGACGGCAACACCCGCGACATGATCTTCGGCGTCGGCGAGGTGCTGTCCCTGATCAGCCGCACCTTCACCGTCAACCCCGGCGACGTCATCGCCACCGGCACCCCCGACGGCGTCGGCTACGTCCGCACCCCGCCGTGGCTGCTCCGATCGGGGGACGTCGTCGAGGTCGAGATCGACCGGCTCGGCACCCTGCGCACGCCCATCGCCTGACCGCGTCCGCGCCCCCGCGGTCATCAGTCGAAGACCTCGTGGACCGCGCCGGGCACGTCGTCGCCCAGCTCGATCCGCACCCGCTCGATCGTCCCCGTGAAGGGGAAACCGGGCGGGTAGTCCCAGCTCACCGGCGACAGGGCGTCCCGGCCCAGCACCAGGCCCTGCCAGCCGATCAGGTAGCGCGCGGTGGTGAGCGGCCGCTCCTCGCTCGCGGGGCGGCCGTCCACGGCGAGCGCGGCGACGCCCTTGCCGTCGCCGGTCCTCCTGAAGAGCACCGAGAGGGTACGGTCGCCGGCCGGCAGCGGACGGTCGCCGTGCACGCGGTACCTGATGCCCTGGTGGTTGTACTCGTAGTGGAGCCGGCCGCCGGCGACGTACAGGACGTGGCCGCCGTTCACGTCGCCCTGGGAGAGGAGCACGCCCTCGTCGCCGTCCCGCAGCCGCACCTCGGCGTCGATGGTGTACGACCGGTCGTAGATGAGCGGGGTGACGCCGCCGGGGATGCGCGACATTTCTGGATATAGCGTGAAATTTCGCCTTCGGCGGGGCGACGCCGCGCTGTGGTACATCGCCGCCCGCTCGGCGAAGTTGCGGTCGTCCAGCGGGAACACCTCATACCTGTCCGCCTCCGACCACCAGTGCCCGATCAGCTCGTGCAGCACGTCGGGGCGCTCGGCGGCCAGGTCGTGGCATTCGGAGAAGTCGTCGTCCAGGTGGTACAGCTCCCACCGGTCGTCGTCGTACGACGTGCCGCGCTCGTGGTAGGCCACGGCCTTCCAGCCCTCGTGCCAGATCGCGCGGTGCCCGTACATCTCGAAATACTGCGTGGTGCGGCGGGTGGGCACGGCGGGGTCGGCGAAGGTGTAGCGCATCGAGGTGCCGTGCACCGGCAGCTGCGGGAGCCCGCCGCGGGTCTCCGGCATCTCGGCCCCGATGACGTCGAGAATCGTCGGCGTCACGTCGATGACGTGGTGGAACTGCGAGCGCACGCCCCCGCCCGCGATCTCCGCCGGCCAGCAGACGACGAGCGGCGCCCGTACACCGCCCGCGTGGGTGTTCTGCTTGTACCTCTTGAGCGGGGTGTTGCCCGCCTGCGCCCAGCCCCAGGGGTAGTTGCCGTGGCAGCGCGGGCCGCCGATCTCGTCGAGGCGCGCCAGGTTGTCGGCGTGGGGCACCTCGTCGCCGTTCTCGTACGCGATGGAGTTGGTGTTGCCGAGCCGGCCGCCCTCCTGGCTGGCGCCGTTGTCCGACATGAGCACGATGAGCGTGTCGCGCCGGGTGCCGAGCCGGTCCAGGTGCGCGAGGAGCCGGGCGAGGTGGGCGTCGGTGTGCTCCATCATCGCCGCGAACGACTCCTGCAGCCGCGCGGCGACCGCCCGCTCACCGGCGGGCAGCTCGGCCCACGGGAGCACGCCGTCGTTGCGCGGGGCGAGCGCGGTGCCCGGCGGGATGACGCCCAGCTCGATCTGCCGGGCGTGACGGCGTTCCCTGATCACGTCCCAGCCCTCGTCGTAGCGGCCCCGGTGGCGCCGCAGGTACTCCTCCGGCGCCTGGTGCGGCGCGTGCCCCGCGCCCATGGCCAGGTAGAGGAAGTACGGCTTGTCCGGGCCGACCGACTTGTGGTCGGAGACGTAGGCGATCGCCCGGTCGACCAGGTCCTCGGTCAGGTGATAGCCCTCCTCCGGCGTCCGCGGCGGCTCCACCCGGTGGTTGTCCTGGACCAGCTCGGGATGGAACTGGTCGCTGATGCCCTCCAGGAACCCGTAGTAGCGGTCGAACCCGCGGCCCAGCGGCCACTGGTCGTAGGGGCCGATCGCGCTGGTCTGGTCCATGGGCGCCAGGTGCCACTTGCCCAGCGCGTAGGTGTTGTATCCGGTGTCGCGCAGCACCTCGGCGATCGTGGCCGCGCGGTGCGTCACCGTCCCGCGCTTGCCGGGGAAGCCGCTGTCGGCGTTGGACAGCAGGGACATGCCGACCGCGTGGTGGTTGCGGCCGGTGAGCAGGGAGGCGCGGGTCGGCGAGCACAGCGGCGTGACGTGGAAGTTGGTGTAGCGCAGCCCGTCGCGGGCCAGGCCGTCCATGGCGGGCGTGGCGATCTCCGAGCCGTAGCAGCCGAGGCTGCCGAACCCCACGTCGTCGAGGACGACGACGATCACGTCCGGCGCCCCCTCGCGCGGCCGCGGCGGCTGCGGCCACCACGGCGTGGAGTCCTGGTACGTACGTCCCACGTGCCCGGTCGTCATGCGTATGCCCTTTCCTCAAGCTGCCGTAGCGTCAGGCCACGGGTCTCCGGGGCCAGCCAGAACGTGACCACGACGTTCACCAGCGCGATGCCCGCGATCACCAGGAACGACCCCGCCCCCAGCGCCTCGAACATGCTCGGCAGCGCCAGCGTCCCGACCACGCTGCCCGACTTGCCGACCATGTTCACGATGCCGACGGCCCGCCCGCGCACCGAGGCGGGGAACAGCTCGGGCGCCCACGAGTAGAACGCCAGCGAGGTGCCGCCGTTGATCACCGCGATCGTGACCGCGAAGGCGACCAGGACGAGCCACGAGGTGCCGAACCCGGCCCAGATGACGAACGTGCACACGGCGGCCGCGGCCGTGCCGGCGATCGCGACGAAGCGGCGGCCGATCGTCTCGATCACCCACAGGCAGACGACCAGGCCCAGGAGCACGGCCAGCGCCGTCGTGGCCGCCGTGAACAGCAGCGAGGTGAACGTGCTCGGCGTGACGATGCGCTTGATCAGGCTGGGCTGGTAGAGCAGGATGGCCGAGCCGTACAGGTTGTTGCAGCCCCAGTAGACGCACAGCATGGCCACCATGACCACCAGCGGCTTGCGGAACAGCAGGCGCATCGGGGCCGGCTGACCGGCTGGAGCACTCACTGGGGCACTCACTGGGGCACTCGCCGGGACGCTCTCCGGGAGGTCGTCGCCCGACGTGGCGTAGCGCCAGGCGGCCAGCGCCTCCTCGTGGCGGCCGTGGGCGCGCAGCCAGTACGGCGACTCGGGCGTCCGGCGGCGCAGGAACAACAGCACCAGCGCGGAGATCGCGCCCGTGGCCAGCACCCACCGCCAGTGCTCCACGCCGGCCGCGGAGAAGATCAGCAGCGTGGCCGCGATGGCGGTGAGCGCGCCCAGCATCCAGGCCACCCCGCCCAGCCCGGTGAACGTCCCGCGCCGCCGCGACGGGATGAACTCCGCGATCAGCGCCGCCGAGGCCGGCATGTCCGCGCCGATCGCGAAGCCGACGAAGAAGCGCAGCGCGATGAGCTGCCACACGTCGTTGACGAGCAGGAATCCCAGCGAGGCCAGGACGAACACGGCCATCGAGGCGAAGAAGACGGGCCGCCGTCCGAGGCGGTCGGTCAGCGGTCCGGTGAGCAGCGACCCGAGCGCCATGCCGATGAACGCCGAGGCGCCCACGAGGCCGAGGATCCCGGGAGTGGGGGAGAGCTCGGGCCCGATGCCCAGCAGGGCGCCCGACAGTACCAGCAGGTCGTAGCCGTCGACGTAGTAGCCGCCGATGGCGGTCAGCGCGATTCTCCGCTGCCCTCTCGTCATCCGGCCCGCGTCGAACTCGACAGTCTCGCTCGTCATGCGGGCGAATCTACGACGGGCATAACCATCCGTCTATTGCCATGGTGCAACTCAAAGTCATACGTTTTCCGAATGATCGAACGGCTGGACCTGCAGCTCAGCTGGCTGGCGTCCTTCGTCGCCGTGGTCGACCACGGCGGATTCACCGCCGCGGGGCGGGCGCTCGGCCGCTCGCAGCCCCGGGTGAGCGCGCACGTGGCGGCGCTCGAACGGGTGCTGGGCAGCGCGCTGCTCGTGCGTACGAGCAAGGAGGTCGCGCTGACCGCGGCCGGCGCCAGGTTCCTGCCCAAGGCGCGGGCGGCGCTGGCGGAGATCCGGTCCGGTGTGGACGAGGTGCGCACCCTGCACACCGAGCTCAACGGCCGGATCATCGTGGGCGGCTACCCGGGGCTGAGCGCCGTGCTGCTGGCCCCGCTGATGCAGCGCTTCCGCCGCCTGCACCCGGGGGTCACGGTGGTGCTGCGCGAGGGTGACCCGGCACAGCTGGAGGAGGCCCTGGCGCACGGCGAGGTGGACCTCGCCCTGCGCACCTCGGACGTCCCGCAGGTGCACCACGACATCCCGTCGGCCCACCTGTTCCACGAGAAGATCGTGCTGGTCGTGCCCGAGGACCATCCGCTGGCCACCGCGTCGCCCGTGGACCTGGGGCTGCTCGCCCGCGAGACCGTCATGGTCACCGGAGACCCCTACGGCGGGTGGACCGACTACCGCGACCGGCTCGACCGGGTCGGCGCCGACCCGGTCGAGATCATGGTGATCTCGCAGCCCACGACCATCGCCGCGCTGGTGGCGGCCGGGCTCGGCGTCGCGATCCTGGGCGCGTTCGCCGCGCAGGTCGCCGTGTTCGGCGCCGGCACGGTCATCCGGCCGCTGCCCGCGCCGCTGTGGCAGCGCGAGATCCGCGTCTATCGCAAGGCGGGGCGTACGACGACGAAGCAGGTGGACGCCTTCCTCGGTCTGCTGTACCAGGAGGCCCCGGCGCTGACCGCCCGCACCGCCGTCTGGTGAGCGCGGGTCACGCCCATGCAGGTCGTGGCCCTTCGACGCGATACCGCGTGGCACAGCCGGTGCGGGTATTTCTGCGCGGTCCCGCGTGACTGCCGGGAGCTAAGTTCCCTGGGTGCACGTGAGCCGCCGGCTCCGCCTCGGCCGGCAACGGGCGTGCCGCCTCCCTGCGCGGTCCCGCGAGGGGAGATCACATCCACTGCTTGGAGACCTGTATGACCATGCCGTCAACCACCCCGGTCCGCGGGCGCAGGACCCTGCGCCTGTCTGCGCTGGCCGCCGTGGCGACCACCGCCGTGGCCGCGGGCGCGCTGCTGGCGGGGAACGCCACATCGGCCGAGGCGGTCCCGCCGGAGGTGATCAGCCGCTGGAACAACGAGCTGATCCACTCCAACTCGGTCAGCCCCGGCTTCAGCCTCTTCCTGGGTACGGGCGCGTACACGATCACCGCGAAGCTCACCGCCCAGAACACCGGGTCCGCGGCGATCAACTACACGTGCCTGATGAGCGCGGCCGGCGGTGCCGACACCGACTTCGCCGAGGTCACCCTGCCGCCGAACAGCAAGCAGGGCGTCTTCGTGACCCTCGTGCACAACTTCACCAGCACCGGCCAGCTCGTCTTCGCCTGCACCAAGCCCGGGGGCACGGCGCAGGTGCGGATGCAGCAAATCAAGATCACCGCGATCAAGGTCAACTCAGTGGACAACCAGCCCTTCTGACCTGATCGGGCTGATCCGGGCTGATCGGGCTGATCCGGGCGGTCCGGAATCGGCCGGTGCGTTTTATGAGCCCGCCCCTGCCACGGAAGCGCCGTGGCAGGGGCGGGCTCTCGCCTCTCAACCAGGCGGCACGATCGCGATGCCGGCCAGCTCCCGCTCCAGCCACCCCGCGGTGCGCCGGTCCGCCAGGCCGGTGAACGCGAGGATGAGCCCGTCCTCGCCGGTGTCCTCGTAATACCCCTCGAACCGGCGTAACAGCACGAATCCCCACTTGACGTAGAACCGCTGAGCCGTGGTGTTGCCGTCGCGGACCTCGAGCGTCACGGAGTCGGCGCCCTGGCCGCGAGCCGCCAGCAGGGTGCTCAGCAGCAGCCCCTCCCCGAGCCGGCGCCGCCGCCAGGCGGGATGGGTGGCGATCTTGGCGAGGTGCGCCCGGTCGCGCCGCAGGTAGTAGCCGGCATAGGCGACGATCGGCGCCCGCCCGCGATCGCCCCGCGCGTCGTCGTGACGGATCACCCACCAGCAGGCCGGTTGCCCGCCGCGCAGGTCGTCGTGGAACATCCTGGCGGTGTACGGGGTCGGGAAACTCGCCTCCTCGATCGCGGCGACGTCGTCCACGTCCGCCGGCGTCATGCTCTCGAACGTCAGCGATCCAGGGCCGGCCTCCGGTGCGAGCTCGATCCGGCCGGAATGACGCGGGCCCGGCCGCGCCCGGCTCACCGCGTACCGGCCCGCTGGGTGGGGGCGCTCGCGTGAACGGCCCGCTGGGCGGGGTCGCCCGTGCGAACGGCCCGCACCTTCCCGGCGGCGGCCTTGAGCGAGGAGGCCGGTAAGACCGCGTGCGGCATCGGACGCCTCACCGTCAGCGGGCGTGGAGCCGGTGGAAGTCGGCCAGGCTCCGGCGGTAGAAGTCGAGATCGCTCTCCAGCTTCGCCCTGGTGAGGCGGTCGGGCTCGGACTCGCGTACCGACCTGCCCAGCTCGCTCCAGAACGCGTCCGGGGGCAGCTCGGGGGCGTCGCCGGGGAAGAACTTCAGCGCCTCCGCCACGGCGTCGGCCGCGAACCGCCAGCCGTCCGCGACCTCGTCGAACCCGTCGTCGTCCGACGGGCCGGCGGCGAAGAACAGCCCGGACTCCAGCGCCCTGCTCGCGTACGTGGCGGCGATGAGCACCCACTGGCCGGGGTCGATCAGCTCGGACAGGCCGAACCCGAAGGTCAGGCCCTCCTCCCGCGTCCCGGCCTCCGCCTCGAACGGGACCAGCACCTCCGCCTCGCCGAGCCGCAGCCGCCAGCCGTCCGCCTCCTGGGAGACCTCCGCCCGCCGCGACGCGCCCGGCTCGCCGTCGGGGGCCACGAGGTCGAGGTAGACGTACGCCTCCACGAGCGAGCGGGCCAGCCCCGGCTCAGGCATGACGGACCGCCAGATCCTGGTAGGTGTCCCTGACGATCAGCAGCCGATCGAGGTCGAACCTGCCGGGCTCGGCCGCCCGCATCCGCTGCCCGCGCTCGGACCAGAACCCGTCGCCGGGCACCGCGTCCGCGCCGGGCGGCACGAACTTGACGACCTCTTCGACGGCCGCCGCCGCGACCCGCAGCGTGCGTACGGCCTCGGCCTGGTCGTCCACCGGCACGTTGCCCGCCGTCAGGTCCGCCACCCACAGCCACTCGCCCGCGTCCAGCAGCTCGGACGGCTCCGCGCCGCCGAACGTCGGATAGCCGGCGGGCATCACCGGCCGCTCGGGCAGCCCGAACAGGTATTCCCTGGGGGTCCCGCACTTCTCGCACGCGCCCGAATAGCGGTTGACGAGCAGTCCTTCGACGCTGACGAGCCCGCTGCGCCAGGTCGTGGCCGCCTCACCGCAGGCGCACGGGTGCAGGTCGAGGTAGAGATGAGCCTCGTCCCTCGTCCGCGCCACCGCGAATGCCATAGCCGTCCTCTCCTCGGAAGTCCCATCATGCCGGAAACCCACACCGCCCCACCCACAGCCAACCCGCCACCGCAGACTCGGCCCATGCGGGGGTCGTCCGGCGGTGGTCGTGTCGTGTGGTCGTCTGGCGCCGTCGTGCTGGCGTGGACGGGATACGCGTGGTGCCGTCCGGTGGCCGTCGTGTCGGCGTGGAGGTGGTCCATGCGGGGTCGTCCGGTGGTCGGCATGCCAGCGTGGACGTGGTTCAAATGGTGCTGTCCGGTGGCCGTCATGCCGGCACGGCCTGTGGCTCGGCCCGCTGCCGGCCCTGGTCCTGGTCCTGGCCGATCGTGGTGCGGAGGCCGCATGTGCACGGCTCGCCGTTCGGGCAGCGGCACTCCGGTTCCGGGTACCAGCCGGTCGCGTTCGCGAGCGCGCGCAGGCGGTTCAGGTACGCGGGCCAGTCCCGGGGGCGCGGGCCGTCGGCGAGCGCGGCCAGCTCGGCGGCCACCGGCTGGGGGATGAGCCGCCACACCTCGGGGCGCGCGGCGGTGACCAGGTCGAACAGCACCCCCAGCCGCGCGGGCCGCTGCGCCGCGGTGGCCGCCCGCGCCTGGCGGACGGCCTCGTACAGCTCGGCCACGGCCGCACTGTCGCCCACCGGCACCCGCAACGCCCCGGCGACCGCCGCCGCGGCCGTCGCGGCGGCGGCCCGCTCGTTCGCACCGACCGTAAGCCGGCCATCCACCTGGTACGTCAGCATGCCCTGAGCGGGAACGCCTCGCGCAGCAGCGCCGTCCCGAGCGGCAGCGCCGTCCTGAGCGGGGACGCCTTGCGCCGGGACGCCTTGCGCGGGAGCGCCTTGCGCCGGGATGCCTTGCGCGGCAGCGCCGTCCTGAGCAGGAACGCCTTGCGCCGGGACGCCGTCCGGGGCGGGAGCGCCTTGCGCGAGGACGCCGTTCTGGGCCGGGCGCACCTCGACCGGGATGGGTGCCCGGCCGGGCAGCACGATGTCCATCAGGCCCGGGCCGAACACGTGGACCCGGGCGCCCATGAGCGCCGCGCCCCGTGCTACGGCCCGGGCGGCGGCCGCCTCCGGGAGCGTCGCGGGGCCGCGGATCGCCTGCACCTGCTCGGGGGTCAGCTCGCCCGCCCGCCCGAGCGCCACCAGCCTGGCGGCCGACCCGGCCTGCCCGGTCGCCAGCCCGGCTCGCGCGACCTCGGCCTGCAACGCCGCCGCCCAAGCGCTACCCCCGCCCGGCCCCGCCTCGGCCAGCGCGCCGATCAACCCGCGGATCCGCGCGAGCAGCGCCGCATCCGCCGCACCACCAGGGCGCCCATCCGTCCGGGCACCCGGCTCCTGGGCGGACGCCGGCCCAGCGGGTCCATCTGCCCGGGCTCCGGGCTCTTGATCACGCGCCGGCGCAGCGGGCCCGTTCGCCTGGGTGCGGGCCGGCGCGGCGGGTCCGAGGGTGGGGCTGCCCTGTGCTGTGGTGGGCAGGGTTGCCGCGTGGGCCGCGACCTGCTCGGCCACCGCGATGGCCGTCTCCGTCCCGCCGCCGGGCAGCTGGAGCACGAGCCGGTCCGGTGTCCGGGCGTCGGCGACCGTCACCCCCGTCGCCCCCGGCGCGCCCGCGGTCAGGGCCAGCGTGAAGGTGACGCCGCGAGCCGTCACCGTGAACTCGTCGGCCCGCCCCGCCACCGGAGCGACCCCGGCGACCCCGGCGTTCTCCGCCAGCCGGGAGAGGCCGGCCGCCGAGGTGTCCAGCCCCGCCACCACCCGGGAGTTGAGCAGCCGGGCGATCCGGCCCTGCGGCGGGACGACGGCCGGGACGCGCGGGCCCGTCCCCCACGGCGGCGGGGGCGGCGTGTGACCGCGCCGCTCGATGTCGGCCGCGATGGCGTCGATCGCCTCCGCCAGACGCCCCCGCGTGCCGGGGTCGCCGGTGGCGCGCCACTTGCGCGACAGGTGGGCGTGCTCGTCCAGCCGGGGGACGAGGCACTGGTCGGTGCCCTCGGCCTGGTTCTCCGACAGCGCCGTCCTGACGACGCCCTGCGGCGTGCCGGCCGCCGCCGCGGTGACCGCCTGCGCCACGTGCGAGAGGTCGTGCACCAGGACGGACGACACCACGTCAGGGTGCACGCGCGGCGAGATCCGCAGCAGGTGCGGGTTCTCCGGCGTGCCGGCCCGCAGCTCCGTGGCCGCGTTGAGCCCTTCGCCCGGATCCTGGATGAGCACCTGTACGTGCTGGTCGGGCGCGGCGGCGAACTGGACGGTCACCGTGTCGTCCCCGGACCAGGTCAGATGCGCGGCCGCCCCGCCCAGGTCGCCCGCGGTGACGTGCTGGCCGCGTACCTCCTCCTGGGTCAGGTCCGGAACGCCGTCGGGCCGGCCCGACCTGCTGAGCGGCGTGCCCTCGATCGCGGGCGACGGCGTGCCTGCCGATCCACCGGGAGCCGCACCGGGAGCCACGTTGCCGCCGGGCGCCGGGCCCGACGTCACGTTGCCGCCGGCCGCCGGGATCGAGGCGACACCACCGCCCGCCGCCGTCTCGGCCGGCCAGACCGGCTTGGCGGGCTCGGCCGGGGCCACCCCGTTCGCCGCCAGGGCCGCCACCACCTGCTGGGTGAAGGTGCCGGGCTCCTCGGAGTTCATGAAGACGTGCCGCAGATCGAGCCCCGCCTGATCGGCCGCGTCCAGCACCTCGGGGGCGAGGCCGGCGAAGGCTTCGGCGAACCCGCCGTCCGGCGCCAGGTCGCGCAGCGTCCCGTCGGGCGAGGCCTCGTACCGGTGGACGCCGTCCGGCTCGCGGACCGCCACGACCGCCACGGCGACGCGTTCGCGCGCGGCCAGACGGGCATCGCCCAGGATCTGGATCAGCCCCTGCCGGTCCTGCTCAGGAACGAAGCTGAACCTCGGCAGGCCGGAATCGCCGCTGTCCGGGGGCGCGAGCCGGACGCCCGCCTCCATCCGCGAGCGCAGCTCCTCGATCTCCTCCCCGAAGAGGGTCACGTAGACCTCCCCGCTGGTGGCGCCGGGCACGTGCACGGGGTCCCCGACGGCGTGCTCGTTGCCGTCGCGCAGCCGCGCCATGTGCTGGAACGTGAGGTCGTAGTCCACCCTGAGCCGGACGGTGTAGGCCTTGCCCTTCTCGAAGCCGCTGCGCTCGCGGCGCGCCCCGTGATGGTCGGTCACGCTCTCCGACGCCTGCTCACCGGCCCGCACGCTGCCGTCGAGACCCGAGTTCCCGTCCTTGATGCTGCCGCTCTGCCCGACCGGCAGCGTGCGGCCACGGGACACGGTCACGTTCTGGGCGTCGGCCTTCCTGTCGACCTCCCCCTTCTCCGCGTCGAACGGCCCGGCGACCACGGTGAAATCCGACGTCCTGGCCTTGATCGTGACCTGGGTGCCCTGGTCCTTGAACTTCGGCCGGGCCGTCCGCACGATCACGGCCCCGTCCGGCCCCGCCATCCGTTCGAACGCGGTCAGCAGGGCCGACGGAGACAGCCGCCTGACCAGCTCGGACCAGCCCTCCTCGACGGCCCTTGCGCCCAGCATCTTGGTCAGCCGGGCGCTGACGACGTCGAGCAGGGAGGGCCTGCCCGGGTCGTGCCACAGCGCCTCGGGGAAGTGCCCGGGGCGCAGCTCGACCTGCCGCGGGTCGGGAACGGTGGCGACCGGACCCGGATCCTCGGCGACGGGCCGGACCATGCCCGCCGGGAGGCGCCGTACGAGGGAGGCGTGGTAGACGGACGGGGGAGCGGACCGGTTCCTGCGCAGGAAGCCCGGGAGCCGGACCCGGCGCCTGCGCGCGGGTTTGCGCTCGACCTCGATGACCAGCCGCATGTTCTGCTGCACCCGGTCGAGCCCGTTGAACAGCGCCATCCGCTGCAGCCGCGTCCCCTGCTGGTTGACCGAGCCCGCGTACGAGCGGGTCCGGTCCGTCCCCACGCCGACCCCGGTGCCGTCGCCCTGGTCCGCGTTCCCGTAGTCGAGACCGGCCGAGTAGGAGCCGTTGTACGCCTCGGAGTGGGTGAGGTCGTTGTAGCGGTAGTGCTGGACGATGATCCCGGCCTGCGACGTCCGCGTGAGGAACGTCCCCCTGCGCGGGTCCGCGCCGTCGTCGGGCTCCAGGCGTACCCTGACCGTCACCTCCTCCGTCGGCGCGACCTGCGGCCCGGCCTGCACGTGGTAGGTCTTCTCGTAGCCGCGCGCCGACCACATGTCGGTGACGCGGATCGGCGCGGCGTCGTCGGAGAAGTCGACGTCCAGCTCCGCGTCCAGGGTCGGGCTCGTGTCCAGCGCGTCCGGCGCGGCGGCGCGCACGGCATCCCGTACGGCGTCCCTCAGGTCCACGGGCTCGCCCTGCGCGTCCGTCAGGTCGAACGACTCGACGGTGCTCATGCCCGCGGTCCTGTCGTACGGCGCCGCCACCACGACGTCTCTGGAGCGGGCGATCAGGTCCGACGCGTCGGACAGCGTGCGGCGGAGCTGCCGCTCACCCGCCGCCTCGCCGGCCCTGCCCAGCCCGGTCAGCTCCCTGAGCTTGGCGAGCAGGGCCTTCGGGGTGTGCCGATCGGCGTACGAGACGTCCTCGCCGGCCGCCCGCGCCTCGGCGACCTCCTTGACGTAGCGCTGGACCAGCGGCACCGCGAGGCTCTTGTCGAGGTCCAGGCTGCCGTTGAGCAGGCGCTCGATGGCGTCTGACACCAGGGTGCCCGGCAGGTCGAGGTCGCCTTCCGCGTACATGAGGAGCGCGTCGTACTCGGGGAGCGAGAACAGCGCGGTGCCCTGCGCGGTGGCCGTCAGGTTCTCGCCGAGCGGGACCCGGTCCGCGAGCGGCACCGCGTGCGCCGCGCTCTCGGACCCCGTGAGGGTGAGGTTCATGGCGGTCCGCAGGATGTAGTGGCGGCCGGTCTCGATCGTGAGCTCTTCGGTGCCCCAGATGTCCAGGTTCGAGGTGGAGTCGGCGGTGCCGCCCGACCGGGAGGGCAGGTTGACGGTGCCGCCGTCGCTCGACGTGCCGTCGTTGTCGAGGTCGGAGCCGTTCACCGAGGAGCCGATGGAGTGGCCGGTCGAGCCGCCCCACGACACGCCCGCGCTGTTCAGCCCGAACAGGATCTTGCCGGACACGTGGTCGACGACGGCGAGCACCTCCGTCTCGCCGGGCTCGCCCGCCACCGTCAGCTCCGACCGGGTGGGCGTCCCGTCCGCGCGGATGCCGAGCCTGGTGGTGATCGCCCGGCGCAGGAACCTGGGGTGGGCGACGAGATGGCGCACGTTCAGGAACGCCGTCATGTTCTGGTACGCCACCGAGCTCGCGCGCAGCCCTCTCGGCAGCACCTGCTGCGCCGCGTCCAGCACGCCGGGAGCGTCCAGGTGCAGCAGCTTCGCGCGTGACAGAAGCTTCTTGGACATCGTGCCCAGTGGAGCGGGCGCCGACGGGGTGGCCGACGGGAGCAGGTCGGTGGCGAACAGCAGCCTGGCCCGCCCGCGCCCGGACGTCAGCTCCTCGGATTGGCCGTCGTGCACGAGCTCCACGGTGAGGTCGTGGGCCACCGAGAAGATCGCGACGGGGCCGGTGTTCTCCTGCAGCGCCACCACGTTGACCGTGCCGCCGTCGCTGGAGCCCGTCGTACGGGTGTGGCTGCCGCCGCCGTTGACGCCCACCTCGTGGGACAGCCCGTCGTCGCCCTTGTCGGGGCCGTCGCTCTCGCTGACGGAGGCGTTGCCCCCGTACGTCCTGGACCGGCTGACGGCCCGAGCCGAGGTGTCCGAGCCGATGTCGAGGTTGACCACCGTCTCGGAGTCGGAATATCCGACGTAGTCGGTGTCGCCGAAGTCCTGCTTCAGCGACACGCGCAGCATGTAGTGGTCCGGGGTGCCGTTGAGGCTGTGCAGCACCAGGTCCACGACGATGCCGCCGTCCTGGGCCGCCGAGTCGTAGGCGGACCGGATGCGGTGGTCGGAGAGCTGGTCGGCGACCTCCTGGAGGTTGAGGATCTGGCTGGCGCGGGTGAGCCGGTTGCCGGCGTACTGCGGCACGCCGTCGACGATCTTCGGGATGATGCCGCGCTCGGCGAGCTCGTCCAGCACGTCCTTCCTGACCTGGTCCAGCCCGCTGATCTCCTGGACCAGGGCCGGGCCCGCGCCGCGCATCTTCCCGGGGCCCTCGCCGAGCCACTCGGGCAGCTCCGCCTTGCGCCCTGGCGGCGGGCCCGGCCGCGGATCGCCGCGCAGCACCTGCTTGCCGTTCGCGTCGAGCAGCGGCCGGCCGTTCTCGTAGATCAGCGCGGCGCGATCGACGGGCAAGCCGAAACGGTAGGCGGCCGACTCGCGCAGGCTGATCACCGCCTCGCTCCGCGTCGGCTGCAGCCGCACGGGCGGCTTGCCGAACACCTCCACGACGAACGTGGTCTCCACCACGACGCGGTAGCTCTGCTTGGGGGCGGTCTTGCGGTGCACGCTCGGGTGGATCGCCTGCTTGCCGGCCGTGGCCGAGTACGACCGCGACGCCGACCTGGAGCCCTTGACCTTGGGACCGATCGTGGGCTGGTAGCCGCCGGCGTCGACCTCGCGCAGCGCGGGATGGTTGACCCCGGCCGAGGCGTTCACCTCCAGCGACCCGCCCGACGACGCCCCGCCCGGCACCGCGACGAAGTCGCTGAGCACCTCCTCTTCCATCTCCGCCGGGCTCGCCCCGCCCAGCGGCTCGGCGGCGACCAGGATGACCCTGGATTCCGCGCGTACCTGGGCGTGCGGCTCGCCGTCCCTGGTGAAGACGCGGTTGAGCCCGCCGTTCACCGCGTCGCGCAACCGGTGCGGGAACTCGTCGGTGACGAACATGCGCAGCTCGTCGCGCGGGACGGAGCCGACCTGCGTGTAGTCGCCGCCGAGCGCGGCCGCGAGCTCGTCGAGCGTGCCCTCCAGGTCCGACATGCCGGCCACCACGTGGTTGGGCATGTCCGGGTCCCGGTCGCCCTCGTCGATCCAGGTCAGCTTGCGCGGCGGCTGGTCGGTGAAGGTGTGGTTGATCCACAGCCGCTGCGCGGCGGTGTCGCCGGGCGCGCCGGAGCTCACCGTCGTGGTCCCCTGCCAGCCTTCCGCCTGCCGCGTGCGGATGTCGACGGTCCAGGTCGCGGCGGCGTCGAACAGCAGCGCCTCGCTCCTGTTGTCGGTGACGGAGCCACCCTGCGCGTACGTCCCCGCCCCGCCCGTCGCCGACCGGTTGCGCCCCGCGGAACCCCCGATCCCGACGCCCAGGAGCTCGGTCACCATCCTGGCCCACTCGCCCTCGTTCATGAACTGGGCGAGGACGCCCGTGTTGAAGCCGACGGAGAAGCCGCCGCTGCCGGCCTCGGTCGCGGAGACCGTACGGCCTGACTGGAAGAACAGGCCCACCATCATCTCGGACGCCTTGACGCCCGGGTCCAGCACCTCGGCCAGGTCGGACAGGGTGAGCCGGATCCGCAGCTCCGCCGCCTTGGCGCCGTGGCCGACGCGCAGCACGACGCCGTCGGGGGAGACGACCTTGTGGAAGTCGGCCCGCAGGGCGCGCTCCAGCTCGTCGGCGGTGAACTGGTAGCCGGTCCCGTTGCGTTCCAGGAGCTTGTTGACCGCGGTGGTGAGGGTGCTGAGGTGCGCCAGCCGGCCCGCGGGAATGGTCGTGGACAGGCTGAGCTCGTGCGGCAGCGCCGCGGCCAGCGCGTCCAGGTAGCCCTGGTGGCGGCGCGCCGCGTCGGCCGCCAGGCGGGCGGCGATGGCGTTCATGCCGACCTCGCCGTACCGCGCGGGCGTGCCGGCCTGGCTCATCGCCGCGAGCAACTGCTCGTAGGTCTGCCGGGCATGCGTCGCCTGCTTCAGCGCGGCGTCGTACGCGGCCGCGATCCTCGCGTGCCGTGCCTGCGTGGCGCGGTGCTCCCGGTTCTCCTGGCGGGCCTTGCGGGCCCGCTCGAAGCGGCCCTGGTCGTGCTGGTTCTTCGCCTTGCGGGCCTGGCGAGAGGCCTTACGGGCCTGCTTACGCGCCTCCTCCGCGCTGGCCGTCTTCGCGGCGATCTGCTGCTGGATCGCCTGCTCCGCCGCCTTGAGGGCCGCGATGACGTTCCGCACCTCCTGGGCGGCGGGGTTGCCGCCGGGTAAGGGCGGGGCCTGCTGCCCGCGCGTGGCCTGCGCAGGGGCCCAGGGCGGCAGGGGCGGGGTTTCGCCGTGCTCGCGCACTTTGCGGGCCAGGCCGTCGATGTCCACGGCGAGCAGCCGCTTCTCCCGCATCGTCGTGGCCTGCCGCCATTTCTCGGCCAGGTACGACAGCTCGTTGAGGTGGGCGGGCACGCACGCGTTCTGAGTGGCCCGGGCCGCCCTGCCGCGCAGGAGCCCCTGCGGCCTGGGCGACGCGACCTGCTGGAGCGTGTCGGTGATCTCGTGCAGCCAGACCCTGGACACCTGGTCGCCGGCGACGCGCGGGCCGAAGTGGACCAGGTGCGGGTCGTCCTCCTGGCCGGTCCTGACGTCGGTCTCGCCCATGAGGCCCGGGGTCATCTCGCCGATGACGGGAAGGAAGTAGTGGGTGCCGTTCGTCTCGGTGCGCACCACCAGGGTCTGGCCGTCCTGCGACCAGGTGACGCTGACGACGCCCTGGCCGTGGAAGTGGGCCGTCAGCTGATCGTCCGCGGCGCCGCGTACCTCGTCGAGGCCCAGGTCAGCGCCCTGGCGGCCGTCGGCCACGTACCTGGTGCCGGCTATCGGCCTGGAGGTCACGGTGCCGGGCCTGCTCGTGTACGCGGGGGCGCTCTCGCCTTCGTCCGGCGCCGTCGTGTCGTCGGGCCGCCCGGTCTGCGCCGTCGTGTCGCCCGCCTGGGCGACCGTCAGCATGGCGGTGGCCTCGGCCTGAAGCTCGGCGGAATCCTGAACGTCCTCGGCCCTGGCGTTCAGCGCCGCCCGGATGCGGCTCATGGTGGCGGCCGGAATCACGCGCGGGCCCTGGTCGGTGAGAACGAGCAGGTCGCCCGTGGGACCGATCACCGCATCCGCGAAGTCCGTGGACAACGCCCCGATCAGCGCCATCCGGGCACGGACGGCGGCGGGCGCGCCATCGGGCGCTGAGGCGGCCGTCGTGCCGTTCGACTGCGTCGTGACGCCGTCCGGCTGCTGGGTGTCCGCACTCGTCTGGGCGGTCGTGCCGTCCGGCTGGGCGGCGTTCTCATCGGGCTGCGCGCTGTCGGGCTGCTGGGCGTCTTCGCCCGTCTGGGCGGTGGTGTCGCCCGTCTGGGCGGTGGCGTCGCCCGGCTGCGCGGCGTTCTCATCGGGCTGCGCGGTGGCATCCGGCTGCGAGGTGTTCTCGTCTGTCCGGTTGCTCTCGCCTGTCTGCGTGGTGGCGCCGTCCGGTGACAGGGGTGCCGCGGCGGACTTCGGGTTCGCCGTCGTCGTGGCGTCCGCATCGGGCTGCGGGGCCGCGTCGTCGGCCTGTTCATCCGTGTCGGCCTGCGCCGGATCCGCGTTCTGCTGGGCGGGGTTCGGTGCCGTACTGCTCCTGCGCGAGGCCGTGTCCGTGTCCGGGTTCGCCCCGGGGGCCGCGGCTGACGTCGTACCTCTGGGCGAGTCCGGGGTCTGGGTGTTCGAAGGAGCGCCGGCGGCCGCTCTGCCAGCCGCCGCGGGCTCGGGGACGCGCACGGGCCCGGCCGCGCCGGGCGGGCCGCCGTCGGACGGGCCGGTGCCGGTCGGGCGGGGGTCCGCAGGACCGGCAGGAGGTTCGCCCGAGCGGGCCGCGTCGGCACGCGCGGCCGCGTCGTACGCGGAGGCGAGCGAGGCACTCGGATGCGCCAGCGCCGTGTACACCTCGGGATTGAACGGGCTGATCGTCCCCGTCCGCCCCGCGCCCCCGAGGAAGCCGCCCATGAGCGAGTCGGCCGTGAACGGGTTCTGCCACTGCCCGTAGACCATCCCGTTGGCGATGAAGCTGCCCGCCGGGGACGCGATGGTGTTGGTCAGGCCGGTGGTCAGCGCGCGCCCGGCGAACCCCGGCACGTGCCTGGTGACGCGGGACACCGGCCCGGCCAGCGCGGTGCCGAAGAGCGCGCCGGTGCCCGCCCCGATCACCGCGGCGTTGGACTTCTGCCAGTCCCACTCCCGCCGGGTCCCCATCTTGATCTGCTGGTACTGGGCCGCCGCGTCGATGAAGAACTCCTCGCCGATCTCCTCGATGAGCTCGCGCCCGATCGACGAGCCGAGGATCCGGGCGAGCAGCCCGCGCCCGGTGGCGCCGCTGAGCACGGTCACGCGGGCGAGCTGCGTCGTGCCCAGCTCCCTGGCGCCCAGCGTCATGAGCCTGACGAGGATCCGGCTGATGGCCGCCCGGGCCCCGGCCGCGTACGGGCCGATGAGCGCAGTGGAGGACCCGGCGGTGAAGAAGGCGACGAAGAGCGCGATGGCGATGGCGATGACCGTGACCCAGAAGGCCACGTTGATGGACAGCTTGGAGTACTGCGTCTCGACCGCGAAGTTGCTGGCCTGCTGCGCGTACGCCTGCGCGTTCCCGCTCGCCCCGGCCAGGCCGCCCTCGTGGCCGTACAGGGTACCGGCCCGGCCGGCGAAGCCCGCGGTGGCGGGCGCCTGCCAGCCGGTCGCGAGGGTGCGCACGGCGCCGCCGGCGCGCGGCGTCGAGCCGACGGCGCCGGCGGCCAGCTGCTCGTACGTCTGAGCCAGCTTCGACAGCCCGCTCTCGGTCGCGTCCGGCCACTTCTGCCCGGCCGACAGCATCGGGATCAGCCACTTGGCCACCCACTCGGGCAGGTGCTCCGTCTCCCACGCGGGCAGGACGTCCCTGTCGATGCGGACGGCGGGCTGCGCGCTCGCCTGCCCGCCGCCGTTCTGGCTGCCGGTGCCCTGAACGCCGGGACCGCCGCCGTTGGCCGTCACGTCCCGGGCCTCAGATCTCCACCCTCAACCCGGCGGCGAGGTCGCGCTTGATGTCGGCGTCCGTCTGCAGGGTGTTGTCGACGGCCTTGCACACCATGGCCCCGGCCTCGGTGATCCCCTTGGAGAGCTCGCCGCACTGGGTGAGCATCCGGTCCGGGCCGCCGTTGCGGAAATGGGCCGCCCTGAACGCCGCGCCCTCGGCGCCGCCGCCCCACGGAGCGGTCGCGAGCGCCTCCTTGACCTGGTTGACCAGGACCGCGAGCTCCCGTTCGAGGTCCTCGGCCATCGCGGACCACTCGGAGGTGGCCCGGTCGACGACGGGCTTGACGATCTGCGTGCCGTCCCAGAGCCTCACTGCCTGCCTCCCACCTGATCGGCGAACCATGCCAGAAAGCCCAGGGTGGGACGAACCTGCCTCTTACGCCCCTCCTGTGTTACTGGCTAGTTTCCGTCACATGAACATCAGCAGACAAGTGCTGGCTCAAAAGTGTTCATTCTCGACATTCAGTGACACGGCTCGTTCAGCCATCTCGGTGATCTCCTCCCGGGGGGCCCAGATGCGGTAGACGCCGCGCTCGACCCGTTCCAGCCCCAGCTCCAGGGCGGCGGGCGCGGACCCGCCCAGATACTCGATCAGCAGCCGCCCGTCCCGCTCGTCGTGCACCTGGAACCGTTCGCCCCGCCAGGAGCACTCCGTCGTCACGAAGTGCAGGGCCGAGCACTCCGCCGCGGGCACGGTGCGTACGTGGCAGCCGGGCTCGACCTCCTCGAAACCGTCCGCAGGGTCGGGGCTGCGCAGCCGTACCCACAGCTCCAGGGCGTGCGGCTCGGGACTGGCCACGTAGTCCGAGCCCTGCCACCGGGCCCGGTAGAAGTGCAGGCTCATCGCGCCCTCATCCCGATCAGCAGCCACCTGCGCAGGTCGCCGTGGTACATCGCGCGCCGATGCTCGGTCCCCGCCGCGGTGAGCTCCCAGATCTCCGCGCCGTGCGGCAGGCCCACCCCGTACACCTTGTACTCGCGGATGACGTGATCGACGCTGGGCACCAGGCCCATCCCGACGAACGGCGGCTCCTCCACCACCCAGCCCGCCACCGCGGCCCTGCCTGCCTCGTCCGTCCCGCCGTACGGAGTGCGGTAGAGGCCGAGGCCGGCGGGGCGCCAGCGCAGGATGTTCAGCGAGCCGTCCTCGGTCACCATGTCGGACTGGCCGAGCGCCGCGGCGAGCACGGAGGGCGTCGCGATGTGCGAGACGTCCAGCGCGTGATGGCAGTAGCCGGAGACGCGCGGCTCACCGCCGGTCAGCAGCGCGTGGACGTCGGCGGGGGAGAGCAGCTTCTGCACCGCGGGCACCCCCGACCCGGGATCCAGCAGGAGATCCTGGACCAGCGTGGGCACCGCCAGCCGGGCCACCGTACCGGACTCCAGCAGGAACGACGCCTCCAGCCCGGGATTGACCGCCAGCCCCCACCGCGGATCCGGCCACCCGGCGGCCAGCTCGACCAGCGTGACGACCCGGCAGTGCGCCGCCACTCTGCCGGTGGCCAGCCGCATCGCCGCGACGGAGGTGTAGGCGAGCAGCCAGGTCCGCTCGGGGCCGGCCGCCGTCGCCCACGCGGGGGCCTCGGTCCCGGCCGCGGCGGCGGGGCTGATCGGCAGCGCCAGGTCGGCGTCGCGCAACAGGCTCAGGCACAGCGCCGACTGCCCGTCCGCATGCGCCGCCCACAGCCGCTCCTCGAACGGCGTGCCGGGTAGATGATCACTCGACCTCATCCGCTCAGTCTGCCGAACGTGACCGCCTGCGTGTGCTCAACCAGGTCTGAAGCGTCGCGGTGGGCTCAGGGGAGGGGGTGCGGCCGGCCGGCCAGGAAGAGTGCTCGGAGGTGGCGCAGCGCGGACGGGTCCTCGACGGGGTCCCCCTCGACCAGCAGCAGATCGGCGTCGTGGCCGGGCCGGATCCGGCCCTTGCGGGTGGCCAGGCCGCACGCCTCGGCGGCGACCGACGTGGCGGCGGCGAGCGCGGTGGCCGCGGGCAGGCCCGCTTGCACGTACTCGGCGATGGTCCTGGGCAGGATGCCGTGCGGTTTCGCGGGGCCTATCCCCGAGTCGGCGCCCGCCACCAGCCGTACGCCGCCCTCGTACAGCCGCCGGACGCCCTGTTCGAGCGCCTCCACGGTGACGCCCGCACGCGCCGCCATCTCCTGAACGGCCGGCGGCACGAACACACCGGGGTCGTGCCCCAGCGTGGCGCAGACGAAGATCCCGCTGCCGGACAGCGCGGCCAGCAGCTCGTCGCTGATCCGCACGCCATCGGGGGTCAGGCAGGTGCAGTGCTCGATGCCGTCCACTCCGGCCCGGATCGCCTGCTCGACCGCGGTCAGCGCGTGGGCGTGGGCGGTGACGGGCAGGCCGAGCGCCCGCGACTCCGCGACGACGGCGGCGAGCTCGGCATCGGTGAGCTGGGGATTCATCGTGTCGGTGCCGGGCGTCAGCACCCCGCCGCTGGCCATCACCTTCACGACGTCGGCCCCCGACTCGGCCAGCCGCCGCACCGCCTCGCGCATCTCGCGCTCGCCGCGCGCCTCGCCGCCGAGGTACCAGCAATGCCCGCGGACGCTGGTGACGGGCGGCCCGGACGCCACGACGGCGGGCAGGTCCGCGGCGTGCTTGGCGCCGTTCCGCCAGGCCGGCACGGCGCCGCGCCGATCGCCCAGGTCCCGTACGGCGGTCACGCCCGCGGCGAGCTGGGCGCGCAGCGAGCCCTCGATCACGCCGGTCAGCGCGTCGTCGTCAGGAGCGTCGTCCTCGCCGGGAGCCAGCCGGTCGAGAGCCCTCGGGCCGCTGTCGGCGCACAGGTGCACATGGGCGTCGATCAGGCCGGGAAGCAGCGTGCAGCCGGGAAAATCCCGCACCGGCACGTCGCCGGGCAACGCCGCGTCATGAGCCTCCACGCCGGCGATCCGGCCGTCGTCCACCAGCACCGTGCGGCCACCGATCAGCCGCTCACCGTCGAAGACGCGCGGCACGCGAATTGCCAGCATGGTCGACCACCTTTCCCATCAGCCGTCCTAGAGAAGGACTCGCCCGCGCGGGAATGAGTTCCCCGGATCCGCTCGTTTCGCCGCATCTCGAAGCGATCTCACGGCGGCTGGCAGCGACGCCCTGCAGACGTCACTGGCGATCATGATCCGCCGGCGGTCCGCGCGATCCACTGTCACCCCCGGGTCGGTCGCGGGCCGGTCCGCTCGCCCTGGGCGCGGATGACCTCGATCAGTGCGATGAGCCGCGCGCGCAGCGGCTCACCGACCGGCAGGTACGTCATGGCGCCGGGTCAGCCGGTGATGAAGGAGCGCAGCAGGGAGAAGAACCGCTCGCCCTCGGTGTCGGGGATGAAGTGGCCGGAGCGTTCGAACACCTCCAGGCGCGCCCCCGGCAGCCCCTCCACGATCTCCCGTGCCGTGGACAGCGGCGTGATGGGGTCGCGGGCCCCCGCCACGACGAGCGCCGGGCACCGGATCGACGCCAGGCGCGCCGTCAGGTCGAACCGGGCGGTGGACATGAAGCTCATGGTGAGCCCGAGGTTCGGGATCATGCGGGCCATGGCCTGGATGTCGGATTCCGCGGGGAAGCCCGGGTCGGGGCTGTAGGCGGGGGCGCAGTGCTGCCCGAAGGCGGCGAACGTCTCCGGGGTTCCCTCGGTGAGGAACGCCTTGGCGGCCGTGGCGGCCTCCTCGCCCGCCTCGGCGCGGAAGCCTTCGACGATCCGGTCCAGCTCCCAGCGGGCGACGGTGCTCTGCAGAATCAGCTTGGCCGGGTGATCGGGGTGGCGGGAGGCGTAGCTCATGGCCACGGCCCCGCCCCAGGACCAGCCCAGGACGATCGGCTTGACGATGCCGAGCGTGTCGCACAGGGCGCGCACGTCGTCGCCCCACTGGTCGAGGTTCCAGGTGGCGGGGTCGGAGTCCTGGCTGCGGCCGTTGCCGCGCTGGTCGACGTAGACGATCTGGGCCAGGTCGGCCAGCCGGCCGTAGGCGGGCTTGAAGATCGAATGGTCGTGGCCGGGGCCGCCGTGCAGCAGCAGGAGGGTCGGTTTCTCGCGCATCGTGTAGCCGTCCGGCTCCAGGGCCGCGCCTTCGACGTCCACGTACAGGGATGTGCCGTTCACCTGGACACGCATGGGGATCCTCCGGTCAATCGGGCGCTTGGCCAACTTTCTTGATCAGTGTGGCCACGCCCGGTGGAGGACACCATGAAGGTCACCCCCGGACGGTGGTAGGGACAGCCTCACCGCTGGTCAGGTGCTCGCCGAAGAAGCCGGCGAGCCTGGCGACCGCCGGGGTGACGTACTGGTCCTTGTCGTACAGGCCGATGTGGGTGGCGCCGTCGATGACGAACAGCTCCTTCGGCTCCGCCGCCTGCTCGATCGCCTCGCGACTGAAGTAGGCGGTCTCCGCCTCGGAGCCGACGATCATCAGCAGGGGCCGGGGGGAGATGAGGTGGATCATCGCGTACGAGGCGTACTGCGCGATCTGGTCGATGCTGCGCAGCACCCATCCGTTGTTCGCGCGGGGGTGCAGGCCGCGCGGCGTGCAGTAATACTCCCAGGTCTCCCGGAACTGGGTGGAAGCGGTCTCCAGCAGGTCTTCCGCATTGTCGGGAATCCACGGCTCCATCCGCGGGGCCGCGCCCCGTGCCTCCGCGGTGCGCAGGGCGCCGGCCTGGTCGAGCATGGCCGTGAGCACCTCCGGGCTCTGCGTGCGGCCGAGCCCGTCGCGGAACACCCCGCCCATGTCCACGGCGCTGACGGTGGCCACGGCCTTGATGCGGTGGTCGGTCTGCGCGGCATAGGGGACGTAGCCGCCGGAGGCGCAGATGCCCAGAGCGCCGATGCGGGCCGGGTCGATGTCGTCGCGGGTGGTCAGGTGGCTCACGGCGGACTTGACGTCCTCGGCGCGCTGAAAAGGGTTCTCCAGGCCCCGCGGCTCGCCTTCGCTCTCGCCCTGGTGGGCGGCGTCGAAGACGAGCGCGGCGAAACCGGCGCGGGACAGGCGCTCGGCGTACACGCTCGCGGTCTGCTCCTTCACCCCACCCCCCGGGTGGGAGACGACGATCGCCGGCAGCGGGCCGCCGGTGTGGTCGTCAGGGGTGAACAGGGTCCCGGCGAGGGCGAGGTTGTTGCTGGTGAAGCTGGTGTTCGTCTTCATGTCCTCGGTTCTTCTCGGCGCAGGTACGGAATTTCGGCGATCGGCACCGAGACTCACACACGCCACCGGGCCGGAAAAGGGGCGACTCGTGTCCTGGGACACGTTCGGCCCCCCTTCGCTGGGAGAATCGGGTTATGAGCAGGAACGCGCTCCCCAGCGAGCTGGGCGACTTCCTCAAGGCGCGGCGGAGGGAGCTGAGCCCCGCCGCGGCCGGGCAGCCCGGCACCGGCAGGCGCCGCGTCAAGGGCCTGCGCCGGGAGGAAGTGGCCATGCTGGCCTCGATCAGCACCGACTACTACACCCGCCTGGAGCAGGGGCGCCGGCAGGCCTCCGAACCCGTGCTGGACGCCATCGCCCGCGTCCTGCAGCTCAGCGACGACGAACGCGTCTACTTGTTCGAGCTGTCCGGCAAGGACGCCGCCCGGCCGCGCGGGCGGGCGGGACAGCGAGTCCTGCCCCAGTTGCGGAGGTTGCTGGACGACCTCGCCACCACCCCGGCCGTGGTCCTGGGCCGGCGCACGGACATTCTCGCGTGGAACCCCATGGCCGCCGCTCTGTTCACCGACTTCGCGGGAATCCCGGAGGAGCAGCGGAATTTCGTCCGGCTGGTCTTCACCGACCCGGCCTTCAGAACGCTGTATCCGGACTGGGACCACGTGGCCAGGTCCTGCGTGGCGCAACTCCGTATGGAGGCCGCCCGGGACGCCCAAGATCCACGGCTGACCGAGCTGGTGGCCGAGCTGTCGGCGCGGGACCAGGACTTCCGGCAGTGGTGGGGCGCCCACCACGTCGCGATCCGGGGCACGGGCGACAAGTCACTACGCCATCCGATCGCCGGCGATCTCACCCTCGACTGGTCCAACCTCACCTGCACCGCCGACCCCGACCAGCAGCTGGTCATCTTGACCGCCGAGCCCGGCACACCCTCCCATGACGGCTTGCGCGTCCTCGCCGCCCGGGTCTCCGCGTCGTAGGCCGGCGCGGGGCTCACGACCGTAGCGCGGACGCCTCAGGGGTGCGGAGCCTGGCCATGATGCGGTCGAGGGCGGCCAGGTCGCCAGGGTCCAGGGCGAGCAGGGAGCGCGGCGGTCGGGCCAGGATGCGCTCACCTTCCTCCGCGACGGCCGTCCCCGCCGGGGTGAGGGCGACGATCTTGCTACGGCGGTCGTCGGGGGAGACGCTGCGGGTCACGTAGCCGCGCTGCTCCAGGTCGTCCACCATCAGCGTGGTGTACGGCTTGTCGGTGGACAGCTCGGCGGTCAGCTCCCGCATGGTCATCGGCCCGGCGAGCAGGCGGCGCAACGCCTTGACCCGGAAGAAGCTCATGCCGAGCGTCTCGGCCACCTCCTTGCGGCGGTCCTCCTGCCGCAGGACGAGGTCGTACATGGCGGCCCAGACGCGGGCCACCGCCTCCTGGTCGGGGGTGTCGCTCATGGGGCGTACGCCATTCTGTCGGGAGCGTGGGCGAGCCGTTCGGCGGTGCGGGCGGCGCTGCGGCGGGCCCTGCCGGTCGTGGTCAGGATACCGAGCAGGACGATCGCCAGCCCGCACGCGGCGATGATCCACCAGCCGACGTGGCTGGCCGCGGGGAACCCGGTCGCGAACGGTCCCGCCACCGCGGAGGTGACCAGCGAGCCGATGACCGCGACGCCGAGCGACTGGCCGATCTGGCGGCTGGTGGAGGCCACGGCCGCGGCCACCCCGGCCTGCGTACGCGGCATGCCGGACACGGCGGTGTTGGTGATCGGCGCGTTCAGCATGCCGAAGCCCAGCCCGAACAGCACGTACGCGGCCATGAGCCGCCAGACCGGGGTGTCCGCCGACAGCCCCGTCAAGATCAGGCCGCTGGCCGCCATGGTGGCCCCGGCCACGAGCAGCGGGACGCGAGGTCCGGCGTTCCCGACGATCCGCCCGGACAAGGGCGCGCAGAGCACGGTCAGCCCGGCCATGGGCAGCGTGTAGAGCCCGGCGTGCAGGGCGGACAGGCCCAGCACGTCCTGCAGGTAGAGGGTGTTGACGAACAGGAACCCGCCCAGCGCGGCGAAGCCGCACACGGCGATGACGGTGGCCCCCGTGAACGGCGCGCTACGGAAGAAGCGCAGGTCGATCAGGGGCTCGGCGCGGCGCAGCTCGTACGGCGCCAAGCAGGCCAGCGCCAGCGCCGCGACCGCGAAGCAGCCCAGCGTCCGCGGCGACCCCCATCCGGCCTCCGGCGCCTCGATGAAGGCGTACGTCAGGGTGGCCAGCAGCACGATGACCAGCACCTGCCCGACGGGGTCCACCCGGCGGGGGCGCGGCGCGCGCGACTCCGGCACGAACAGCGCGCACAGCACGAACGCGGCCAGCCCCACCGGGATGTTGATCCAGAAGATCGCCTGCCAGCCGACCGACCCCACCAGCGAGCCGCCGACCAGCGGGCCCAGCGCCATGCTGACGCCGACCACGCCGCCCCACACACCGATGGCCCGCGCCCGCTCGCGCGGCTCGGTGAAGGTGTTCGTGATGATCGACATGGCGACCGGGTTGAGCATGGAGCCGCCGACGGCCTGCAGCGCCCGCGCCGCGATCAGCCAGCCGAGGCTGGGCGCGAGCGAGCACATGAGCGAGCCGAGCGTGAACAGCGACAAGCCCGCCTGGAACGTGCGGCGGCGCCCGACCCGGTCCCCGGTCGAGCCGGCCAGCATGAGCAGGCTCGCCAGCACCACCGTGTAGGCGGCGATGATCCACTGCAGGCCGGAGACGGAGGCGTTCAGGTCGCGGCGGATGGCGGGCAGCGCGATGTTCACGATCGTGTTGTCCAGGCCGACGATGAACAGGCTCATGCAGCAGATGGCCAGGACGAGCATCCGCCGGCGGGGGCTGAGCACGGAAGCGGACGAAGGTGGGGCGGGCGCCCGTCTGGTTATATGCATATAACGATTATATTCGCATAACTAAAAACTGGCCAATGCCGGTCATCGCTGAGCTTTCCGGTACGACGTCGCGGGCGCCGCCTTCGATGGTGAGCAGGGCGCCCGCGAGCAGCGCCCCACCGGCGGCGCCCGTCTCCCGGATCATCCCGGTCCGTGCGAACCAGTGGTCCTTGGCGTCCGACCCTTCGGCGTCCGCTTGCAGCGCCTGGCCGCCAGCAGCGGCCAGCCCCTCCGCCCTGTTTGGTTCTCCTTTGCCGCCCGTGCCACGCGATGCACCGCCCCGTCCCGATCTGACCAGCCGTCGTGTGTAACACGGGGTTCGGCGGTCCTCAACTCCTTTGAGCGGTGCACATGTCCGGAGGCAGGGCCGGGGTTCACGGCTCCAGGCGGGTGAGGTCGAGCTGGGCCAGCCGGTCGGGGTCGGACAGGATGTCGAATGTGGCGATCCTGCCGTCGGAAATGGTGAAGTTCATGACGGAGATGAGCTGGTCATCGATGGTGTTGACCAGGCCGGCGAGGCCGTTGACGAGGGCCGGGTGGGTGGCGGCGCTGATGGCCATGCGCTGGAACGTGGCGAGCTGCCCGGCCACGGCCGCCGCGCCGCGGAGGACCTTCATGCCGCCGGTGAGCACCCCGCCGTCGGCGCGCAGCACCACGTCGGGGTCGAGGATGGACATCAGCGCGGCGAAGTCGCCGCTGCGGGCGGCGGCGAGGAACGCGTCCACCACCCGGCGCTGATCGGCCAGGTCGGGGTCGGGGTTCGGGGCCGCGCCGCGGACGCGCCGGCGCGCGCGGCTGGCGAGCTTCTTGGCTGCCACGGGGGTGCGGTCCACGATGGGCGCGATCTGCTCGAACGGCAGGCCGAACATGTCATGGAGCACGAACGCCAGCCGTTCGGCCGGGGTCAGGGACTCCAGCACCACCAGCAGCGCCAGGCCCACCGAGTCGGCCAGCAGCACTTCCTGCTCCGGATCGGCGGCATCGGCACGGCTGATCACCGGATCGGGCAGGCGCTCCTCCAGCGACTCCTCACGCCTGGACTTGCGGGCGCGGAGCATGTCCAGGCACACCCGGCCGACCACGGTGGTCAGCCAGCCACCGAGATTGTCGATGTCACCCGAGTCCGAACGCGCCAGCCGCAGCCAGGCCTCCTGGACCGCGTCCTCGGCCTCGCTCAGTGAGCCGAGCATGCGGTAGGCGACCGCGTTCAGATGGGGACGATGCCCCTGGAACTGCTCGGCCAGGAAGTCATGGGGCGTCACGGTCGTCTTCCTCTCATCTCAACCACGTCAGAGCGCTGACGCAGCAAACCGGTGAAAGGTGACCGCGAACGCAGCCGGTCACCTTCCCTCCGGACCATCCGTCATGTCGGAGACCGACACTCACTCACGAAGGGTTGCCGACGATGAGCAGGACGGATGTCCACGGAACGGTCGCGGACGGCTTCGAGCAGGTGCGCGAGACGTTCGCCGCGGTGGTGGCCGAGCAGGACGGCCAGGTGGGCGCGCAGCTGAGCGCCTACGCGCACGGCCGGCGGGTGGCCGACCTGTGGGCCGGGGACGAGGTGAGCGGCGACACGCTGACCGGCGTCTACTCCTCCACCAAGGGTGCCGCGACGCTGGTGGCGGCGCTGCTGACGCAGGAGGGGGTCCTCGATCTCGACGAGCCGGTGGCCCGGTGCTGGCCGGAGTTCGCCGCCGCCGGCAAGGACACGATCACGCTGCGGGACGTGCTGACTCACCGCTGCGGCGTCATCGGCGTCGACGGCGGGCTGTCGGCGGCCGAACTGGCCGACGACGCGGTGATCGCCCGCCGCCTGGCCGCGCAGCGCCCGTACTGGCGGCCGGGCTCGGCCTACGGTTACGGCGGGTTCGTCACGTTCGCCATGGCGGGCGAGGTGATCCGGCGGGTGACCGGGCAGTCGCTGCAGCAGGTCTACGACGAGCGCATCCGGACCCCGTACGGGCTGGATCTCTACCTGGGGTTGCCCGAGGCCGAAGAGGAACGGTTCCGGCCGATCCAATGGTGGACGGCCACGCCGGAGCAGGAGGGCGCGTTCTGGTCGAACGTTCCCGGCCCGCACAGCATCCTCGGCATCGCGTACGGGCTCAACAGCACGCCACCGCTGGACCAGGCGGCGTTCGCCAACACCCGGGCCGTCCGCGCGAACGGCCAGGCGTCGGCCGGCGGCGTGGGCAGCGCGCGCGGCCTGGCCGGCCTGTACGCGGCGGCCGTCTGGGGCCTCGACGGGCAGCCGCCGCTGCTCAAGCCGGATACCCTCGCCGAGTTCGCCCAGCCGCACTCCATCGGCGCCGATCTCGTCCGCGGCGACCAGGGCAACTACGCGCTCGGCTTCCAGGCCAAGGGCCTGCGCTACCCGTTCCTCAGCGCGAACGCGTTCGGCCACGACGGCTCGGCCGGCTCGGAGGCCTTCGCCGACCCGGTCAGGGGCATCGCCTTCGGCTACACCCGGCGCCGCTTCGGCTTCGGCTGGTCCTACCCCGAACACGACCGCCTCGCCGCCGCGCTGCACGACGCCACCACCTCCTGAGGACCTCACATGAGCACGCACACCGCCACCCGTCCTGCGAAGACCGGCCTCGCCCTGCCCCCGTCCTGGCCGTCCTGGCCGGATGGAGCCGACCGCTCCATCGGTCACCTTCGCGCCATGCGATCCGTCAGAGCAGCGATCCACCGTTCGACACCCAGAAGGGACATCCCCATCATGACCACCACCGAGTCGCGCCTGCCCAACCCCTCCGTGCTCATCCCCGAGCTCAAGGACATCGGCGGCGCCCTGTACAAGGCGACAGGCAACGGGACGATCCCGCAGACCACCATCAGCCTGCTGCAGCTGCGCGCGGGCCAGATCGTCGGCAACACGTACCTCATCGTCCTGCACACCCGCGACCTCCGTAAGGCCGGCACGGCCGAGGAGAGCATCACCGCCGTGGCCTCCTGGCGGGACGCGCCCTACTTCACCGATGCCGAACGCATCGCCCTGGAACTGGTCGAATCCGTCCTCACCCCGAACCCGTCCGGCGAGCGCGTCCCCGACGAGCTGTACGCGAGGGCGTCCGAGCAGTACGACGACAAGGCGCTCACCACGCTCGTCATGGCCATCGGCCAGGTCTGCTTCTTCCTCCCGCTGGCCCTCATCGGCAAGCCGCTGCCGGGGACGTCGCCGGCGGAGCAATGGAGGCAGTAGACACCGCTGAGCAGGGCCAGCCCCGTCCGGCCCGGTAGATCAGGCGTCAATCCGGAATCCCGACGCCCTCGCACCCTCTGTCGATCCGGCCCGTCTCGAAGTACGTCACCACATCGGCGGCGCACTCGGGCACCCGGATGGCAGAGACGTGCACGTCGTCGGCGACCGTGTAGACGGTGCCGCCGACGGCGCGCCGGGTCTGCAGCGTCCAGTCGTAGGCGGACATGAACTCATGCAGATGCCCGGACAGCACCAGCGACCCGCTGCCCCGCTTCAGCGTGGGCCGCTGCACGGGCAGTGGCCAGCCCTGGCACATGGCACCCCCCAGCCCCCAGGGCCGGCCGGTCGCCGGCTGGCGCTTGACGAGCTGCTGGTAGGCGCGCCAGGCGGTGGTGAAGCCGGGCCGGCTGCCGTCCTCGTTGCACTTGACCGCCCAGTTCATGGTCATGTTCAGCGTTTCCGGCGCGCCGGGCAGGGGCGCCCCCGTCATCTGACCGCCGCCGAGGAGCTCCTTGACGGTGGGCGGGGCGGTGGCGCCGGTCGCCGTCCGCAGTTCGGACAGGGCCTTGCCCGCGCGCGGCCAGTCGGTCGAGACGCGCTTGGCCAGGTCGGCGACGGCCGAGCCGTCGACAGGTCTGGGCAGGTCGGTGTAGGTCCTGGGGTTCTTGTCGTAGTCGCGGACCAGTTTCGCCACCTGCTCGCGCACCTGCCGGGCGGTCGCGCCGAGACCGTACGCCTCCTTGCGGCGGGCCAGCCAGGCGGCCATGCGCCCGAAGTTCCGCTCGGCCGCCTGCGCGCTGCCCTCGGTGTGCCTCATGAGATCGGTCCACGGCGGCGCGGTGCTGTCCAGGAAGGCTCGCCCGGTCCGTTCGGGGAACAGGCTGCGATACACCATGCCCAGAGAAGTGCCCCAGGACAGGCCGAGCAGGTTGAGCTCGCGCTCGCCGAGTGCGCCCCGCACCAGGTCCAGATCCTCGGCCACGTTGTCGGTGGTGAGCCGGCCGAGGAAGGCGGGATCGGAGCGTCCGCACTTCTGGTTGGCGGCGACCTGGGCGTCGTACATCTTCCTGGCCGCCCGCTTGGTCACCGCGCCCGGCTCCTGCGGGCTCCCCTGCGAGAGGGGGCAGGCGACCTTGGTGCTGTAGCCCACCCCGCGCGGGTCGAAGCCGATGATGTCGTACCGCCCGTTGAGCCGCGCCATCTCCTTGTTGAGCACGGTACGGACCGGGTCCAGGTAGCCGCTCTGGCCAGGCCCTCCCGGCAGGACCGCCAGGGCGCCGAGCCGGTGGGCCTGGTCGGTGGCGGCCAGCCGGGTCACCGCGATGTCGATCTCCCGGCCGGTGGGGTCGCGATGGTCCAGCGGGACGCTGACCGTCCCGCACTCCAGGCGCTTCATCTGGGTGCGGAAGGCCGGAAGCTGCTCCCGCGTCACGCGCAGGCTCTGGATCACCTCATCGGAGTAGGACGGGCAGGATTTCCACTGAACGGACGACATATCGGCTTTCGCGATGGCGCTCGCGCCTGGGCCGGCCTGCTCGGCGGCGCTCGCGGGGGCCGGGATGCTCAACGCCAGCATCGCGCCGGCCACGCCCATCGTTCTCTTACGTCCCACTGCTGAGACCTCGCTCTCTGATGCGTGGTCGTCATGGCCGACCACTTTTTCCTGGCGGGACTTCGAGGGTGACCGCTTCTACCGATGGGCGGCCGATCGGCGGACCATATCCGTCCCATATGCACGCGTTGCCATATTGATCTCTGCTCGAACGATGTTCATTCGACGGAGGAGATGTTCATGCGAGGACGAGTTCTCAGCGCGCTGGTCACGGCACCGTTCGCGCTCACGCTGCTTCTGACCGGCTGCGGTTCCGGCGGCGCGGGCGGAGCGGACGTGGCGTCGGCGAGCGGCGGCGCAGGGAAGCAGGCCTCGGCCGGCGCCCAGCCGAGCGCGGACTCGCAGGAGAAGGCGCTCAAGTACGCCCAATGCATGCGCGAGAACGGCATCGACATGCCGGACCCCGACTCCAGCGGCAAGATGGCGATGACGTTCGACGCGCCGGAGGACAAGGTCAAGGCCGCCCAGGCCGCCTGCAAGCAGTACGCGCCGGACGGCCAGCAACGGGTCCGCAACGACCCCAAGATGGCCGAGAACCTGCGCAAGCTGGCCCAGTGCATGCGCGACAACGGCGTCGAGAGCTACCCCGACCCCGAGGGCGGCATGATGCGCATCACCAAGGAGGCCGGCGAGGACCCCGACTTCAAGGCCGCGGAGGAGAAGTGCCAGAAGCAGTCCGCTGAGGCCGCCCCGGAAGGTTCTTGATGGGGCAGGTGAAAGACCGGGTGACCACCGACGGCACAGCGGAGCCGAAGGCCACGCCGCCCCGGCAGCGCCGCCACCGCGGCAAGCTGGTGGCCGGGCTCCTGATCGTGGCGGCGGCAGCGGGCGGCGGGTTCCTCGCGGTGAACGGCGCGGGCCTGCTCGAAGGCGGCGCGGGCCCGGCCGCGCCGGCCGGCGCCCTGCCTCAGGTCACCACGACGGTGACCAAGCAGACCCTGAACGACACCAGGGACGCCGACGGCGAGCTCGGTTACGGCCCGGTGACCACGGCCGTGAGCCGGCAGCCCGGCACGGTCACCTGGCTGCCCGGCAGCGGCGCGACGATCACCCGCGGCAGGTCGCTGTACCGGGTGGACAATGAGCCGGTCATGCTCATGTACGGCTCGACGCCCGCCTACCGCGACCTCAAGAACGGCGTGGAGGGCAAGGACGTCGAGAGCCTGGAACGCAACCTGCGCAAGCTCGGCTACGACGGCTTCACGGTCGACGACGAGTACACCTGGGACACGGCCGAGGCCGTCAAGGAATGGCAGGATGATCGCGGTCTGGACGAGACCGGCGTGGTCGAGCTGGGCCGCGTCGTCTTCGCCCCGGGCAGGGTCCGCGTGGAGAGCCTCGACGCCGAGAAGGGCCAGCCGGCCGCGCCCGGCCAAAAGGTCCTCACCTACACCGGCACGTCCAAGGTGGTCACGGTACAGCTCGACGCCGAAGACCAGCGGATGGCCAAGAAGGGCGCGAAGGTCGAGGTCACACTGCCGGGCGGCAAGAGCGTGAACGGCAAGGTCACCGAGGTGGCCACGGTCATCGTGCCAGGGGAGGGGCAGAGCGACCCGGAGACGCGGGTGGAGGTGCTGGTCTCGATCGGCGACAGCAAGGCGGCCAAGGGGCTGGACAAGGCGTCGGTGGACGTGACGTTCACGGCCTCCCAGCGGAAGAACGTGCTGACCGTGCCGGTCGCGGCGCTCGTGGCGCTGAAGGAGGGCGGGTACGGCCTGGAGATCATAGAAAGCAGCAAGTCCCGATATGTCGTGATTGAGACGGGCTTGTTCGCCGGAGGCCGGGTCGAGGTCTCCGGGGACGGGCTCACCGAGGGCATGACCGTCGGGATGCCGAAGTGACGTACCCCATGATCGCTCTCACGGACGTGTCGAGGACGTACCCGGGCGGGGTGGCGGCGCTCAGGTCGGTGTCGCTGCGGATCGCGCACGGCGAGCTCGTCGCCATCGTCGGCCCGTCCGGTTCGGGCAAGTCGACCATGCTGAACGTCGTCGGCACCCTGGATCGCCCGTCGTCAGGAACCATTCAGATCGACGGCTACGACGTCTCGAAGCTGTCGGACAACCAGCTCTCGGCGCTGCGGGCCACCACGATCGGGTTCGTCTTCCAGTCCTTCCACCTGGCCGGGAAGGTCCCGGCGCTGGACAACGTGTCCGACGGCCTGATCTACACGGGCCTGAGCAGGCAGGAGCGCCGCCGTCGCGCGGCGGCGGCGCTGGAGCGGGTGGGGCTCGGGCACCGGATGGACCACGAGCCGCACGAGCTGTCCGGCGGCGAACGGCAGCGCGTGGCCATCGCCAGGGCGGTGGCGGGCGACCCGCCGCTGCTCCTGGCCGACGAGCCGACCGGCGCCCTGGACTCGGTCTCGGGCAGCGGCGTGATGAACCTGCTGCACGAGCTGAACGCCGCCGGCACCACCATCGTGATCATCACCCACGACCGGGAGATCGCCGCCAGCCTGCCCCGTCAGGTGAGCATGCGCGACGGCAAGATCATCTCCGACTCCGTGGCCGGCTCCGAGTCCTGGCCCGAACCCATCGAATCCGGGGTGACGTGATGGCCGTCATCGAGCTGGAGCGGCCCAAGCTGGCTCCAGCCAGAATGCGGCCGCGGGACGTGATGCGGGTCGGCGCGGTCGGCCTGCGCACCCGGCCGCTGCGGGCGTTCCTGTCCGCGCTGGGCATCGCCATCGGCATCGCGGCCATGGTCGCCGTGGTCGGGCTCTCGTCCTCCTCGGGCGCCGAGCTCGACCGCCAGCTCTCCGCACTGGGCACGAACCTGCTCACCATCTCCGCGGGCAACACGCTCACGGGCGAGCAGGCCACGATGCCGACGGACGCCGAAGCCATGATCGAGCGGATCGGGCCGGTCGAGTCGGCCTCGTCGATCGGCAAGGTCGCCGACGCCAAGGTCTACCGCACGGAGCAGATCCCCGAGGCCCAGACGAACGGCATCAACACCTACGCCGCCCGCCTCGACCTGCCCGCCACGGTCGGTGCGACCCTGAGCAGCGGTACCTGGCTCGACGCCGCCACCGAACGCTACCCGGCCGCCGTGATCGGCGCGTCCACCGCCCAGCGGCTCGGCATCGGCTCGGTCACCGTCGACACCCAGATCGTCGTCGGCGGCATCCGCTTCTCGGTCGTCGGCATCCTGGAGCCCGTGGCGCTGGCCGCGGAGCTGGACAGCGGGGTCATGATCGGCTGGCCGGTGGCGGAGCAGCGACTCGGCTTCGACGGGCACCCGACCACGCTCTACACCCGCGCGGAGGAGGCCAAGCTGGAGTCCGTACGCCAGGTCCTGGCCGGCACCGCCAACCCGGAGGCGCCGAACGAGGTCGACGTCGCCCGCCCGTCCGACGCCCTGGCCGCCAAGCAGGCCACCAGCCAGGCCTTCGCCAACCTGCTCCTCGGCGTAGGCGCGGTCGCGCTGCTCGTGGGCGGGGTCGGCGTGGCCAACACGATGGTCATCTCGGTGCTGGAACGCCGCGCGGAGATCGGCCTGCGCCGCTCACTCGGGGCGACGAGGGGACAGATCAGAACCCAGTTCCTGGCCGAATCCCTGCTCCTGTCCGCCCTGGGCGGCACCGGCGGCATCCTGCTGGGGACGGGAGTGACGACGGGCTACGCGCTGTACAGCGGCTGGCCCTCGGTCGTCCCGGCCTGGGCCACGATGGGCGGCCTGGCCGCGACGCTGCTCATCGGCGCCCTCGCCGGCCTCTACCCGGCCATCCGCGCCTCCCGCCTGTCGCCGACAGAGGCCCTGTCCACGCCCTGATTGGCCCAGCCAGGTGATCCGCCCTGCGCTTTCCGGACAGCTGGGCTTGAGTTCTTCACGGCGTCGCACGGTCGCCGATGCGGGCCGATGCCGCCATTCGTCATTTGGGCGGCATTCGAGCGGCCCGGTCTGCCAGGCGAAACGACACAACTCCAGCGGGCTGACAGCGATCTGCCGCATGACCATAGAATCCTGATCGTTCGGCGCGGAGGACGCCGACAAGGCGGAGAAACGAGGCGGGATGAGGCCACATGCCGAGGCGATGCGTGACATCGAGCGGCAGCGCCTGCGTTCCCTGGTCACGGGAGACATGGAAACCGCAGACGTCCTGCACGCGGACGACTATCAGCTGATCACTCCGCGCGGCATTGCTCTGTCGAAGGCGGAGTACCTGGGCGAAATCGCTTCGGGACAACTTGGCTACCAGGTGTTCGAGGCTGTCTCGGACATCGTCGTACGCAGCAGCGACCAGATGGCCATCCTGCGGTACCGGGCGCGGATCGACGTCTCCGCGAATCACGGAGACCTGCTGTCCTTCACCTGCTGGCACACCGATTGCTACGAGCTGCGCGAGGGACGCTGGCAGGCCGTGTGGTCTCAGGCAACCACAGCGAGCTGATCTCTTCAGGCCCCTCGAGCGAAGGCTATGACTGCGAAGTTCGTGGTTGTTCTGGCCCAGCGTTGCCCGCGCAGGCTCTAGGGAGCCGGACTCCGTGCGCTTGAAGCCGGAAGAGGATCAGTTTTTGGAGCTCGCGTTCTTGGGCGGCGGCTTCGTGACGCCCAGTGCGATCGGCGGCTGCGGCCCAGCATTCGAGGACGTCGATCGTGAAAAGCCATTGAGCGGTCGTGAGCTTGGGTTTCACGATCTCGTCCGGCGGCGGCCACGAACCGGACCCGGGAACGCCGGGCGTCCAATTCGCGATCTGATCCCAACCGGCTCGTCGGATACTGCGCGCAAGATCGGCCCGGCGACGATTGCCGTTCACCGTTTCGACGCTGGCGTCATTGTCCATGGACGCGTCGATGAGCCCCCACTGGCGGAGAGGCATCGCGATGATCAGGCCGACACTCATGTCGGCATGGTGCCGAGATCACGAAAGATGGTCAAGGCGCTCAGTAGGCCACGGGTATGGCGGCGCCAAGGGCAGGGTGGCACAGGTGCTGTGGGGGAACCATGACTTTGGTGGTCCGACCGGCAAGTTCCAGGGCCGCCGGGATGGAGTTCTCGATGCGGTCATCGGAAGCCGGATCAATGCCGAGCTCACGAAGGTGTTGATTGAGCCGGTCAGGTCCGCGCCGTGCCTTCTTCTGGGAAAGGCCGGGTCGATGTCGGTGAGGTATTCGCCGTCGGCGATGTAGGCAAGGCGGTGCCGGGCGGCGTAGGCATGTCGCATCACCGCCATTGTCTGTCCGTGATGAGCCGCATGTCCTCGTCCGCGCCCCGACGAAGCACCACATACTCGTCGAGTCCGCGGACGAAGTAGATGTCGCCGTGTCCGCTCTGGTCCGGCCGCCGAACCGCTCACTCACGGTGGCAGATCGCATACAGTCGGGCGCGCGTTGTTTTGCGGCGGTTCCCCTTGGGTCGATACCGTGTCGGCCCATGGATCCCAAGGAACGCATGCGCGACATCATGAGCTCGATGGCGCAGGGCCGGGTAGGACCGCTTTTCGACGCAATGGCCGAGGACGTCACCTGGCGCTGGATGGGGGTCAACCAGTGGTCCCGGACAATTGAGGGCAAACAGCTGGTGGTGGACACCCTGTTCGGAGGAGCAAGGGAAACGCTCAGCCCGTCGTCGAGCAGTGAGACGCACTATATCCACGGCGACGGTGACTTCGTGGTGGTGGAACACTCGGGATATAACGCGTTGGCCGACGGTCGCAGGTATGACAACAACTACTGCTGGGTCTTCCGATTCCAGGACGGGCTCGTCCAGGAGGTCCGTGAGTACATGGACACCCAGTTGGTCACGGAGACATTCGGGCCTGACGAAAGCTCGTGACAGGAGCTCGACCGGTCACGTCCCGCTTGTAAGTTCCGGCGGCAAAGGGCCGGGATCTCCGGAGCCATGTGGCCGGAACTTACCGTCCTGGCAGCCGTCCGTGCCCGCCACATCCTCGTGATGCCCAAGCCCGACGGGCTCGCGGGCTCGCCCATGGTGGGTGCACGTATGATCCCCAGTCCGAGATGATCTTCGCCATGCCGGCCATGTCCGCCGAATTCGAAGCCGGCCTGCCATCACTACCCTGCCGAGAACTGAGCAGGGTCGGGCGGTCCCGACTTCTCACTCCCGTCTCCAGGGATCACCACCAGTGGTAGAGCAGGTTCGCGCCCAGTGCAGCCACCGCGGTGGCGAAGAACAAGGCCCAGTTTCCAAGCTTGCGGGACCCCACTCGCAGGTGCGCAAGGAGCGCGCCGGCGAAGTACAGCACGAGGCTGTAGGCAGCCAGAGTCCCCAGCATGGGGATGGCGAATCCGCCCAGCAATCCCAATGAGCCCAACGCCAGCATCGCGCCCAGGACGGGTCCCCACGATCGCGGCAGGCGCTTCATGTCCAGCTGGGCCTTCGGAAATTCGTGACCGATCAGATAGATGACGGCCGCGCTACCGAACAGCAGCGAGGCGAAGATGATGATCGTCGCGTACGCGGCGAACATGAGCCCTCCATGATGGTCGTTACTTCGGCCTTGCGGCCTGTCTGACTAGTTCGACGAAACAGCTGCCGGACATGTGAGGCGATGCCGGCCACGGCTGGTGACTTGCCTACGTTACTTACTGCTCACATGCAGCTGACCAGGCGGTTCGCTGGAGAACCCTGGATAACGATCGCCCTCGCCCACCTGACGAAGGCGTTCTCGCCTCGGGCCGGGCGACGGTGTCCCGCGTCAGGTGGTGGCCGATCTGCGCGTGCGGCCGATGTTCAGCAAGAAGGGCCGGCCGCACGGCCACGGCAAGATCGAACGGTTCATGGAGACCATGAACCAGATGGGTCTGGCCCACCTGCCCGGCTACGCCCCCAAGGGCAGCAAGGACCGCGCCGCCCAAGCCAAGCTGACCCTCGACGCCGCGATCGGCCGGTTCATCCGCGAGGTCTGGAGGTGCATTGTCCATCCGTTGAACTGGCTAGAGCACCTTGGACAAGAAGGCCTGAGTCCGTTCGTGCTGAGGGCGGTCGAGCAATTCTTTGGGTGGGCCGCTCTCGACGACGACGCCGTCGTCCATGAATACCACTTGGTCACAGACCTGCTTGGCGAAGCCCAGCTCGTGGGTGACTACGACCATGGTCATACCGGCCTCGGCGAGGTCGCGCATTACGTCGAGGACCTCCCCCACCAGCTCGGGGTCCAGAGCCGAGGTGGGCTCGTCGAACAGCATGAGATTCGGCTTCATGGCCAGTGCCCGGGCGATGGCAATCCGTTGCTGCTGGCCACCGGAAAGTTCTTGGGGGTACGCGTCGCCGCGGTGCCCGAGCCCCACCCTGTCCAAAAGCGTCTGAGCCTCGGCGGTGATCTCCTGGCGGGGACGACGCTGCACCTGAATCGGCGCCTCTACGACGTTCGCGAGCACAGTCATGTGCGGGAACAGGTTGAAGCGCTGGAAGACCATGCCGACGCTGAGTCTCGACTTCGCGGTCTCGCGCTCCTTCTTCTCGTAGAGCTTCCCGTTGCGCTCGGTGTAGCCAACGAGCTGCCCGTCGACGTAGAGCCGCCCGGCATCGACCTTCTCCAGGTGATTGATGCATCGCAGGAAGGTCGTCTTGCCCGAACCCGACGGCCCGATCAGACAGGTAACCGAACCTTTGGCCACTTCGAGGTTGATGCCCTTGAGGATCTCCGTGGAGCCTAGGTTCTTTCGAACGTTCTGGGCTGCCACCATCGCGGTGCTCATGATGCCGTCCTCGTCTTGTGGCGGACCCGCCGTGGTGGCGTGTCGAATCCGCGGCCGTAGCGGCGCTCGATCTTGTTCTGGAAGAAGGACAAGATCGTCGTCAAGAGCAGGTACCAGAGACTGGCGACGATGAGCAGCGGGATCGTCTGATAGTTCGCCGCGTAGATGATCTGCGCGGAGTAGAGCAGGTCGGAGATTGCGAGCACGCTGACCAGCGAGGTGCCCTTGAGCATCGAGATGACTTGATTGCCCGTCGGGGGTAGCACGACCCGCATCGCCTGGGGTAGCACGATGCGCCGCATCAATTTGCCGTTGCTCATCCCCAGAGCTCGTGCGGCTTCGGTCTGACCGCGGTCGACCGATCCGATTCCACCTCGGATGATCTCCGCCATGTACGCAGCCTCGTTGAGTGAGAGGCCTAGGAGGGCCGCCCCGAGCGGGCTGATGAGCTGGTTGGCTGAGGCGATCTCGATCGAAGGCCCCCCGAAGGGGACTCCCATGCTGATGGTGGGGTACAGCGCGGCGATGTTGTACCAGAAGATCAGTTGCACCAACAGCGGTGTACCACGGAAGAACCAGATGTAGCCGCGACTCAGCGTGCTGACGATGGGGTTGGCTGAGCGACGCAGAATCGCCAGGACCGTGCCCAGGAGGATGCCGGCTGTCATGGAGATCAAGGTCAGCAGGAGCGTAAGGCCGACTCCGGCCAGAATCTGATCGTTGAACAGGTAGGAGCGAACGACCCCCCATCGGTAGTTCTCGTTGGTCGCCACGCTGAAGGCGACAGCTGCTGCCACGACAAGCAGCACGATTGCTGCGGCCAGCCGGACGTTGTGCTTGAGCGGCACCACCGTGGTCGCCTCGTCCGTGGCACCACGAACTGCCGCATCGGGAGTGACCGTTCCTGGGGACCTGGGCTGTTCCTGCATGTCAGGCATCACTACTGAGCAAAGTTGACGCGAGCGTCGGTGATTGCTGCGCTTTCGATGCCGTACGTGCTGAGCACCTTTGCGTATCCCTCGCTCTTGATCGCGGCGGCCACGGCAGGACCGACTGCATCGATCAGGCCCGAGGACTTCGGCACGCCCACACCGACGGGGTCCACGCCATAGTTGGCGACCACCTCGATCTGCGGGTTCTGCGTCGCCGCATAGCCCATGATCGGCGAGTCGGCCAGCACCGCATCGAGTCGTCCGCTCGTGAGGGCAGAGATGGCCTGACGAGTGTCCTGGTACTGGTACGTGGCGATGTCCTTCTCGCCTTTGCCGGTGCACTCCTTGTTGTACTCGGGAACGTGGGTCGTCAGCTGGTAGGAAGCGGTAAGGAAACCGACCCGCTTCCCGCACAAGCCGTGCTCGTCCTTGACGCCGACCGGATTGCCCTTCGCGACAGCGATGGAGTTGCCGATGGAGAGGTAGTCGACGAAGTTGAGGACCTTCATCCGCTCAGCGGTGGGGGTCATCGACGAGACCGTCATGTCGTATCGGCCGGCCGCGAGCCCCGGAATGATGGAGTCGAAGTTGGCCACCTCGATCTGTACCTCCACGCCCAGCGCGTCACCGATGAGGCGAGCGATGTCGGGGTTGATCCCCGTCATCTCTTTCGTACCCTCCTTGTAGTACTGCGTGGGAGGCTCGTTGGTGGGGATGGCGACCCGAAGGACCTTGCTGGACTTGATCGAGTCGGGCAGCAGTCCCGCAGCCTTCGAGTCGACAGCCATGGCCGGCGCCGACGCCGGCACCGGCGCATTGTCGCCGGTACCTGAACCGCAGGCTGCGAGCAAGGCGAGGAGGGGCGGCACGACGGCCGTGGCCACGACGGCCCGGAGGCGACTAGGGCGCTTGATGGTGAAGAGGTTGTTCATCTGGGACTTCCATTGTGCTTGGCGCCGCATGGCGGACCTAAGTGGGTGCTTGGGGGGCGTGCCTGGGGGCCGAGTGCGTCGCTACGGTGTCGCAGCAGGTCCCTGCCTCGGGCCCGCAGTTCCTTGATGCTTGTGACGCCGAGGAGCATCATCGTTCTGGTGATTTCGGCGCGAAACAGGTTGAGGACGTGCTCCACGCCGGGCCGCCCGGCGGCCGCCACGCCGTAGAGGTAGGGCCGGCCGATGGCGCAGGCATCAGCCCCGAGCGCGAGGGCCTTCACCACATCGGTGCCGCGACGAATGCCACCGTCGACGATGATTTCCACGCGGCCTGCGGCCTTGTCGACGATCTCGGGCAAGACGTCCAGCGGTGCGGCCATGTGGTCGAGCTGGCGGCCGCCATGGTTGCTCACCTGGACGGCGTCGATGCCGATTCCAGCGGCGACCAGGGCGTCATCGGCGCTGACACAGCCCTTGACGATGATGGGACCGCGCCACCGCTCGCGCAGGTCCTCGATGTCCCTCCAGTCGGTCGGCTCGTAACTGCCGGCGAGGAGTGAGCGCCACATGTCCGGCGTGCTCGTGAGCGGGCCGGTCGAGACCTCGCCGCTCAGATTGGGGAAGGCGATCGCGTCATTGGCCAAGAAGCGCAGGGCCCATCGAGGGTGCAGCGCCCCTTCGAGGACGATCTTGCCTCGGATCGACGGCGGAGCCGTGAATCCATTGTGGTAGTCGCGCTCGCGGTGCCCGATCGCCCGGCAGTCCACGTTGATGATCAGACCTTCGTAGCCGGCGCTCGCTGCCCGGTCGACGAGCGCCTGGAGCAGGCCCTTGTCGGTCGTGAGGGAGAAGTTGAAGAACCGGCGCAACGAGGGCGCAGCAGCGCTGACGGCCTCCATGGGTGTATTGCTCAGGCCCGCGAGTCCGAAGGGCAGGCCTGCCTTTTGTGCTGCCAGGGCCACTGCGATCTCGCCTTCGGGGTGAAACAGGCGAGTACCACCGGTGGGTGTGAGGTACAGGGGCATGGAAGCCGGTCCGCCGAGCAACGAACTGCTGACGTCGAGGTTCGCGACAGAGCCCCACCTCGGGACGAACGACCAGTCGGAGTAGGCCTCCTGGTTGCGCCGCAGCGAGGCCTCGTCCTCTCCTCCACCTTCCATGTAGTCGAAGATGCTCTTGGGGAGCCGGCGGGCCGCCATGCGGCGGACGTCTTCGACACTGAAGCAGCTCCTCTTGAGCCGCTCGGAGACGGACCTGGCGGGGGCCTGTACCGAGGCCAGGGTCCGCAAGTCCTTGAACTTCACGTGGTACCTCTCTGGCGAGTGTGGGATTGGCACGCCCCAACAATGACTTTCGTCACATCCAAGGTAAATGTGAAAACGTCCAGAATTTGCGCACAATGCTTGTGATAGCGTCCAAGCTCATGGCTGACGGTGGGTTGCATCCGCGACAGTCGACGACGGTCAGCGTGACGCACGACTCTGACGGAGCGACATCGATCGTTCGCCTGGCCGACTGCGTGAGACTCATGCAGTCCGACCTCGTACACGCCAACCCCCGCTCGGACACCACGGAGCGGCCCGTCACTGACGTGATGCTCTACGACCCCGCCGACGACTGGACGAGCCTGGACGGGCGCATCATCCTCGCGGTCGGCTGCACCTACGGCTCGCCTGAGTTCGATACATTCCTGCAGCGAGCTTCCGCGGGAAACGCCGCGGCCGTCGTGGTGAAGGCGTATGGCGCAAACCTCGCACTCCTGGGCTCAACCGCCGACAGGTACAGCATGGCGATGCTGGTCGCCCCCCACGACGCCGACTGGGCCCGTCTGGCCGCCCTCGCGAGGTCTGCCGTCGTAGGAGCTGCAGTCGACACCGTGTCAGGGGTCCGGCTCGGTGACCTGTACGCATTCGCCAACGCCATCGCATCGATCACCGATGGCGCAGCGAGCATCGTGGACACGTTCGGCAATGTCGTCGGCTACTCGACGTTGCCCGGACAGCCGATCGACGAGATCCGGCGCCTTACTACCCTGACCCTGCAGGAGCCCGAGCCCCCCGCATTCGACCCGGGCTTCAAAAGGGTCTACGCCTCTAACAACGCATTGGTCATGCCCTCCCCCTACGCGGGGATGGACCGACTCGCGTTGGCAGTGCGGGCAGGCGGCGAACTGCTGGGGTCCATCTGGGTCATCGACCCCGGCGATGAGAAGCGGGCGGACGCGCTGCAGGCCCTGGACAGGATGGGCGACCTGGCGGGTTTGCATATGCTCAATGCGCGTTCAGAATCTGACTTTGGTCAACGGCGTAGCAGCGATCTGATCCGCACGCTCGTGGACGATCCGCCCAGCGCCCCCTTCGCAGCCGCCCAACTGGGGCTGGATGTCGCCCACGAGATCGCGGTCGCCGCATTCAGCATCGTTCGGCCCGAGCGCGGAAACCTCGACGCCGTTCGGGAGGTCCGACGTCTGCTGCATCTGATCACGACCATCTGCAATGTCCAGTTCGGAACAAGCCACAGTGCGGTCATCGACTCGGTGGTCTACGCCTTGCTGCCCGCCGACGGTGCGAACCCCAGAGCAACGCAACGGCGGGTGATCGAGGAGATCTGCACCTACGCGAATACCATCACATCGGGTCCTCTCATCGCCTCCGTTGGCAGCATCGCGCCGAAGGTCGAGCAGGTGGCGCAGTCCAAGGACGAGGCGTTGGCGACGCTGCACTACTTGGGCAAGCTGCACAGGCGTGGCGCATGGCCTGACGCCCAACATATCTCCGGGATGTACGAAGATCACAGGGTCCCGCTCAGCCTGTTGAAGATCGGTCACTTCGTCGCCGATGCCGGCCTGCACTTCGACGATGGAATCGACCGTCTCAGACGACATGACCAGGAGCACGGCACTGACTACCTGCCGACGCTGCTCGCGTACTTCGTCCACAACACGAACATCTCCGCGATGGCTGCGAGCTTGCAAGTACACAACAACACCGTGCGCTACCGGATGACGCGACTGGCAGAGGAGTTCGAACTGGATCTGGAAGATCCGAACTCAAGACTCTGGGCGTGGCTGCGCTTGTCCATCTCTGAGCTGTCCGGCCCTTCCTAGCCAGGGCGAACGGACGACAGATACATCTCAGCCGAAGATCGTTAAGCGTTTGCGCAGTAACGTGCGGCCCTCGGATGCCCCGGGGCCAGGCACGCCGGAGCCTCCCGGCATCAGTGGGCCAGCCGGCGACCTCAGGACTGCCCGGCAGGTTCGAGGTGGTCGGCGAGGCGGCGGAGGGTGACTGCGAACCGACCGCGGAGGTGTAGAAGAACGCGCTTGCGTGAGTGCGGCGGGATCAGGCGTAATCGTTCGGCCTCGGCTTGCTGTTCAGCGAGGTAGGCGCGACCCCACTCCTCGTGCATGTAAGACATGGAAGGCTCCTCAGGGTTCTTCGGGGAACGCGTGGTAGAAGAGAAAGACTGCGCGTGTATCTGGCAGAGCCTCGCTCGATTCGACCCGCGACTTAGTCAGCTCGCGCCACGGCTCCAGCACAGCGTTGAGTTGGTCGGCGAGCTGCGCGAGCTCATCCTGGGTGAGCCGTAGGTGGCGGCTGCTTCCGAAGGACGCGTCCTGCCATTCCTTGGGAAGCGTCATGTGCGTGCGTTCGAAGTCGCGCAGCCGCTCGAACTGGTCGATCACCCACTGTGAATTCCACTCCCGCACCACGGCTCTGGCTTCCGGGGTTTCAAGATTCACCACTGCAAACCCGCCCATAGATGCCCGCACCCAGCGTTCCCGGCTGTCCCGGGCGAGCTCCGGCACGTCCTCGATCAAGCCATGCTTCTGCATCCGCCGCAGGTGATAGCTCACTTGGCCAGGGTCAGCATCCATCCGCCTGGCGAGCTCGCTCACCGTGACCGGGCCAATCCGGAACAGGAGGCTGAAGAGCTTCATCCGAAACCGGCTGGTCAAAACCTTGAGCACGTCCAGGTCATCGATCTGTTGCATGGTCACGACGGTAAGACCAGCCCCTGAGAAGGCTCAAGAGGTCTACTGGATCTTGAAATCGCGCGGTGGTGGCGTGCGGGAGCTGAAGATCAACTGTTATGTCCGTACTCGCTTCAGGGATGCCCGGACAGCTGCGGTGGTTTGCTGGGTTACCGCGGTGGGGTGGTAGTCGTCGCAGTATTCGTGCCAGAGGGTGCCGGCCCAGGGGTCGTAGCGGCAGCCGCCGTGGCAAGACCGCCGCCATCCCGGGCCGAACCTCCTGCCGTACATGTCGCTACTGTCAACTTCGATTGCGCGCTTCCATGTCCGCTTCCAGTTGCCGCGACGGACTGTCGTCTTCAAGGCCGCCAGACAGACAGGTCGGTGCCGGGGAGCTCTTGACGTATCAAATGAACGCTTTTTTAATTCATTCATGGGGCGTATCGCAGGCGTCACCGCCGCCGAGACCCGGGAGCGGCTGTTGCAGGCAGCCGCCGAGGTGTTCGCTGCGCGCGGGTACGACGGCACTCGGGTGAGCGACATCGCCGCGGCCGCCGGGGTGAGCAACGGCGCGCTGTACGCGCACTTCGGGTCCAAGGCCGAGTTGCTCGTGGCCGCGTTGCGGGCGCATGGGCCGCGGTTGCTGGCCACGCTGTTCGCCGCTGATCCCGACCGGTCGATCGCGGACCTGCTCGTCGTCGTCGGCCGGCGGCTGCCTCGCCGGCGTGAGGCGTGCGGGCACCTCATCGTCGAGGCGATGGTCGCGGCCCGCCGGGACGAGGAGGTCGCGCGTGCCATGCGTGACTACTCCGGTGAGCGCGCCGACTGGCTCGCCGCGCTCGTACGCGTCGCCCAGGCGGCGGACGAGATCGATCCCGCGCTGTCGCCGGACGCGGTCGCCCACTTCTGCCTCCTGCTGGCGATGGGCAGCGCGCTGGTGACGCCGGCCCTGCGCGCGGTGGACGACGGGGAGTGGACCGCGCTGCTCGCCCGCGTGGTCGGCGCCCTGGCGCCTGGCGTCCCCAGCCACCCTGGCGACGCCGCGCCCGTGCAGCCCGACCAGCCCGACCAGGCCGACCAGCCCGACCAGCCCGACCCGGCCGGCCAGCCCGACCCGGCCGGCCAGCCCGACCCGGCCGGCCAGCCCGACCCGGCCGGCCAGCCCGACCCGGCCGGCCAGCCCGACCCGGCCGGCCAGCCCGAGCAGGGCGAGCAGGGCGAGCAGGGCGAGCAGGGCGAGCAGGGCGAGCAGGGCGAGCAGGCCAGTGACATCGACGACACCGACACCACGGCACAGAGGGGAGCACCCCAGTGAAGGTGCAGATCGACTCAGGGCGCTGCCAGGGGCACGGCCGCTGCTACGACCTGGCTCCCGACCTGTTCAGCGAGGACGACGAAGGCTACGGGCAGGTCGTCGGCGACGGCATCGTGCCGCAGGACCAGGAGCGTGCGGCGCGGTTGGCGATCTCCAACTGCCCGGAACGCGCGATCGAGACCCTCTAGGAGGCGTGACATGACCGTCGATGACCGCTTCAACCGGGACTTCCAGGAAGGGCAGAAGGACCGGCCACTCGGCACCCGCAACGAGATCGTCACCGGGCCGGTCTCGGACTGGGCGACCGACTTCTCCCACGCCGAGCCCGAGTGGGCGGCCGATCCGTACCCGATCCAGGACGAGCTGCGGCAGAGCTGCCCGATCGCGCACACCGAGCGGTTCGGCGGCGCGTGGCTGCCGACCCGCTACGAGGACGTCGCGGCCATCGCCTACGACACCGAGCACTTCTCCTCGCGGGCGATCATCATGAGCAATTTCCGGCCGCCGAAGGAGCTGGCGCCGGTGGGCGGCGTGCCGCCGATCTCCTCCGACCCGCCCTTCCACCACCACGCGCGCAAGCTGCTGCTGCCCGCCTTCACCAAGAACGCGGTCGCCAAGCGGGAGGAGGCCACCAGGGCGTTCTGCCACGCGCTCATCGACGCGATGGAGGGGAAGGACGTCGTCGACGCCGCGCACGACTACGCCCAGCACATCCCCATGCGGGTCATCGCCGACATGCTCGGCTTCCCGCCCGAGGACGGGCCGAGCTTCCGCACGTTCATCGAGAACGCGCTCGAAGGCATCAACCTGCCCCCGGAGGAACGCCTGGCGAGCTCGGAGGAGTTGTTCAACTATCTGCTCGCGCAGATCCGCGACCACATCGACCACCCGCGCGACGACCTGACGACCTACCTGATCGAGGCCGAGCTCGGCGGGCACAAGCTGGAGCCCTCCCACGTGGCCGGCACGATGGCGCTGCTGCTCATCGCCGGCATCGACACCACGTGGAGCGCGATCGGCGCGTCCCTGTGGCACCTGGCCAAGACGCCCGGCGACCGCGAGCGGCTGGTGGCCGAGCCCGGCCTGTTGCCGACCGCGATGGAGGAGCTGCTCAGGGCGTACGCGCCGGTCACCATGGCCCGGCTGGTCAAGGAGGACATGCACTGGAACGGCGTGGAGATGAAGTCCGAGGACTGGATCCTGCTGTCGTTCCCGGCCGCCAACCGCGATCCCGCGCACTTCGACCGGGCGGCCGAGATCGTCATCGATCGCGAGGTCAACCGGCACGCCGCGTTCGGGCTGGGCATCCATCGCTGCGTCGGCTCGCACCTCGCGCGCATGGAGCTGCGGGTGGCCCTGGAGGTCTGGCTGGAGCGGATCCCGGACTTCACCCTCGCCGACCCGGCGGCGGTGACCTGGGCGGCGGGTCAGGTCCGCGGGCCGCGTACGCTGCCGCTGCGCGTCCGCTGACCGCTAATGAGGGGCTGGAGGCTAGGGAGACAGAATTCTTCGATTTTCGCCATATTTCATGACATGCGAACGCGGTAGGGTCTCCCTGTCAGGAGCCGTCGGCCCGGCGTGGCACACCCGACCGTTCCGGAGGTTGCCCCAGATTCATCGGTGCGTCAGGTCGAAGCCGATGATCGGGCCCGGGCTTCCACCGGAGCAGATCGCCCGGAGGACACGCGAATGGATGCCCTGTTCCATGACGGATCGCTGTGCGTCTTCCCCGTGCTCGCCGATGACGGGAGCCTGACGCTGCACCTGGAAGGCTCGATCGACCGGGTGACCGGCCGGGCCTGGCACGCGGCTCTCGAGTGCGCCATCGGCCAGGAAGGTGATGTCGTCGTGGACATGGCGGATGTGGAGTTCATCGACGTGGCGGGGCTGCGCGAGCTCGTGCGGGTCGCCCTGTCCCTGCCCGATGGCCGGCGTCTGCGGGTCCGCCACCTGGCCCCCGCGATGGCCAAGGTCGTCCGCCTCGCGGGGTGGGACGGCTCCTTCGGCCTGGTTCTGGAGAAGGCTGGACGCCCATGAACACGCCGCCCGAGCTGCTCCACCAGGCGCTGTTCTACGACAGCGACCAGGCGTTCCTGACCCCGCTGACCGGTTTCTGCCTGGACGGGCTGGCCGCCGGAGACAAGATCCTGGCCGTGACCACCGAGGCCAACATCGCCCTGCTCGCCGGCGCGCTCGGCGGGGCCGCCGCCGACGTGTCTTTCGTGCCCGCCCTGAGCTGGTACGACGCGCCCGGCCGGACCCTGGCCGCGTACCACCGGTATGTCGACGCCCACAAGCCCTTCCACCACCGCGTGCGCATCATCGGCGAGCCCGTCTGGGACGGCCGCGACGCGGTGGCGGAGGCCGAGTGGACCCGCTACGAGTCGGTGATCAACGCCGCGTTCGCGGGCAGCCCAGCCTGGGTCGTGTGCCCCTACGACGAGCGGGCGCTGCCCGAGCGGATCACCGCCGACGCCCGGCGTACGCACCCGTCGGTGCTGACGGCCTCCGGTACGCTCCACAGCCCCGCCTACACCGACCCGGCCGCCTTCACCTGCGCCATCGACCACCAGCCGCTGCCCGAGCCGTTCGGCACGGTGATGGAGATCCCCTTCGACGACCACCTGCACCGGATGCGCCGGCGGCTGAGCGCGCACGCGATCGAGCTCGGACTGGACGCTGAGGAGGTCAACCGGCTGGTGCTGGCCGTCAACGAGGTCGCGGGCAACGCCGTCCAGCACGGTGGCGGGCACGGCCGGATCCTGCTGTGGGCCGACGAGACCACGGTCACCTGCGACGTCACCGACTCCGGCCGGATGGAGCTCCCGCACCCCGGCTACCTGCCGCCCGATCCCACCGCGGGCCACGGCCACGGCCTGTGGATCGTGCGCCAGCTGTGCGAGCTGCTGGAGATCCGTACGCACGACGACGGCACTCAGATCCGCCTCCACCTGGCCCGCACCTGACCTCAGCCGACGCATGCAGGAGACGAATCATTGGAGAGGACCTGATGAGCGAGCAGGACACCTTGCAACGCAAAACCTGGGCGGTCGGCGACTACCGGTTCGTCGGCGCGCGCTTCCTGCTCGCCGCGGAGCTCCTGTGCGAGGCCGCGCGGCTGCGCGCGGAGGAGTCGCACCTCGACGTGGCCACCGGCACCGGGAACGTGGCGCTCGCCGCGGCCCGGCGCGCCGCCCGGGTCACCGCCGTGGACCTGGTGCCCGAGCTTCTGGCGCACGCGAGGCGGCGGGCCGAGGCCGAGGCGCTGGAGATCGACTTCCGCGAGGGGAACGCCGAGGCGCTGCCGGTCCCTGACGACGCCTACGACCTCGTCACCTCGACGTTCGGGGTGATGTTCGCCCGCGACCAGGAGCGCGCCGCCGCCGAGCTGCTGCGGGTGGTGCGGCCGGGCGGCCGGATCGCGCTCGCCTGCTGGACGCCGTCCGGATACATGGGGCGGATGCTCGCGCTCAACACCGAGTACGTCGCCCCGCCGCCCGGCACCAGGCCCGAGAGCCGCTGGGGGACGATCGAGGGGCTGCGCGAGCTGTTCGGGCCCGAGGCCCGTATCGAGGCCGCGCCGCGCGAGCTGTGGTGGCGGTTCGCCGGCCCGGAGGAGCACGTCCGGGCGTGGTGCGAGACGTACGGGCCCACGGTGATGGCGCTGGAAGCCCTCGACGCCGCGGGCCGGGAGTCGCTCACCGCCGATCTGACCAAGCTCGTCCGCGAGCTGAACACCGACGACGAGACGCTGCTCATGCCCCTCGAATACCTCGAGATCGTCATCCACCCCTGACCAGACGGGACGCGCTGACGGGCACGGGCGTGCGGCGGGGGACGGCGGCGTAGCTGATCGCGAGCGCGGCCAGGCTGAGCGCCGCCGCCGCGAACCCGAGCCAGCGCAGCCCGTCCACGGCCACCAGCCCGCCGCCGAGGGCCGAGCCGGCCGCGATGCCGATGTTGAACGCGCACACGTTCACCGACACCGCCAGCGTCGGCGCGTCACCCGCGTGCCGCAGCACCAGGCTCTGCAGCACCGGCGTGGTGGCCGAGGTGAGCAGGCCGAACGCGAGCACCGCCAGCACGGCGGACGCCTGCCACGGCAGCGCGAACGGGAAGATCATCAGCACCACGGCCAGCCCGGCGAACGTGCCCCGGACGGTCACGGCCAGCGAGCGGTCGGCCAGGCGCCCCGCGATCAGGCCGCCCGCCAGGCTGCCGGCCCCATAGACCAGCAGCAGGATGGAGACCGCCGCCGGGGTGAACCCGGTGATCCCGGTCAGCGCGGGCGCGAGGTAGGTGAACACGGTCGAGGTCGCGGCCAGGCCGACCGCCGTGGTCGCGATCACCAGCAGCACCCGCGGCCGGACGACCGTGCGCAGCTCGGCCCGTACGCCGGTGGCCGGCGCGTCCTGCCGGGGCAGCACGGCGGCGAGCAGCCCGGCGACCACGAGCGTGAGCACGGCCAGCACGGCGAACGGCGCCCGCCAGCCCGCGCCCTCGCCCAGCAGCACGCCCACGGGCACGCCCAGCAGGGTCGCCACCGAGAAGCCCGAGCCCACGGCGGCGATCGCGGTGCCGGCGCGGCGCGGCTCGACCACGCGCGTGACCAGCAGCAACGCCAGCGTCAGGAACGCGGCATGGCTCAGGGAGGCGACGACCCGCCCGGCGATCAGCAGCTCGTACGACCCGGCCAGCGCGCAGATGGCGTTGCCCGCGCTGAACAGCAGCAGCAAGCCCAGCGCCAGCCCCTTGCGCGGCAGGCGCACGGTCAGGATCGTCACCAGCGGCCCGCCGATGACGACACCCAGCGCGTACGCCGTCACCGCCTGGCCCGCCGTGGGCACGGAGACCCGCAGATCGGCGGCGACCTGCGGCAGCAGCCCCGCGATGAGATATTCGGAGGTGCCGACCACGAACACGCTCACCATGAGCACGGCCGGCACCACGATGCTCTTCTTCATGCCGGTACGCTAAAGTCTCACATGCATGTGAGAGTCAACCGGCGGTGAGGGAGGTCACATGCGGATCGGCGAGCTCGTCCGGCGCACCGGCGTGAGCGAGCGGCTCCTGCGCTACTACGAGGAGCAGGGTCTGCTCACACCCGAGCGCCGGCCCAGCGGCTACCGCGACTACACCGACGACCACGTCGACGCGGTCCGCCGCATCCGCAGCCTGCTCGCCGCCGGGCTGAGCACCTCGACGATCGCCACCGTGCTGCCGTGCCTGGGCACCGGCGGCGAGCGCCTGGCACCCACGTGCCCCGACGTGCTGGGGCAGCTGCGCAGGGAGCGGGACCGGATCGACCGGGCGATGGACGACCTGCGCACGTCCCGCGAAGCCCTCGACGTCGTGATCAGCGCCGCGCCCTGAAACCCGCCGATGCTCAGCCGGGGCCGGGCGCCTGATCGCGCCTGGCCAGGATGGCCAGGCGCTCGCCGCCGAAGAAGGCCCGCGCGAGACTGCCGCGCACCGCGGGCCCGGCGCCCACGCACTTGCTGACGTAGTGCACGCCCACCGTGATGACGACGAGGATGAAGACGTACGCCCAGATGTCCTGGAGCAGGCCCACGGCGACGCCGGCGGCGATGATGATGATCGTGATGGCGTAGATCAGCATCGTCCACCACCATTGCTCGAAGCCGCGCGCGAAGACCTTGCCGGGCTCGGGAACGGTGGAGAACTCCTTGCCGGAAGCCCGGACGGTCTGCGTCGCGAGCCGCAGGGTGATGCCGTTGCACGCCGTCACCGCGAGGGCGCCGGCCGCGCAGGTCCACGGCCAGATCCAGTACAGATCAGCCCAGAACGTGGACAGGATCGTGGTGGGGACGGCCACGATCGCCATGGAACGCATGAGAAGCTCGGTCGTCCTGGCCAGCCTCCCCGGGATCTCCTTGACCGAGAGCCTGGCGAGCACGGTCTGGTAGTACTTCGCGGCCACCAGCCCCTGGCAGAAGGCGATGATGTTGGCCGCCAGCCCCGCGTCGGCGGCGAACGCGGCCAGGTCGAGCTCGCCCGTGACGACGTCGTCCACCTTGAGCAGCGCGGTCTTCGCGGCGATGAACCACCAGGACGCGGTGGCGATCACCGAGAACAGCAGGAGATATTCCTCGTGCCTGGGCCGGGCGTCGCCCAGCCGCCGCCATTTCATCACCTGCCTGAACTGCGTCGACACTTCCCGTGACGTGGGCGTGTACTTCGCGAACGGCCGGGAGAAATGGTCGTCCTTCGCCTCGGATTCCTGCCGCACCAGAGAGAAATGGAATTCGAGATGTGTGCGGAGGGCGTCGAACGTGAAATTCCGGTCGTCCGGGCCGAGCAGCAGACGGCGATCGGGGCGTTCGTCGATCAAATCCTCCAGGACCCGGCCGAGAATGGGGCTCGTGGTCCAGATCTCCTCCGGAGTCCTGCCGTCCCTGGGCGGGCTGCCGGCCACGATCTCCATCAGGATGATGCCCAGCGAATAGGCGTCCGCGGTGACGGATTCTGGCCGCCTGTTCTTGATCTCCGGCGCGATGTAGACGGAGTCGTCGTGCTCGGCGATGCCGACCTGGCGGCTGTAGAGATGGTTCACGCCGAGGTCGATCAGGCGGAACTCGCCGGTCTCGCGGTCGAGGATGACGTTGTTCGGCGACAGGTCCAGGTGCTGGTGCTGCGGCTTCTTGGCGTCCACCGGGACACCGCCGGCGAGCAGGTGGAGCGCGGCGGTGAGTTTCGCGGCGATCCGGTGCGCCTCTTCCAGCCGGGCGGCCATGCTGGGGTGGCCCGCCGCGAAATCCGACAGGTGCTCGCCGAGCGTCTCTCCCGGCTGGAACGGCATGATGACCCAGCGGTCCGACGACGCGATGGGTTTGACTATCACGGAGGTGAGCTCGTCGGCGCCGTACGTGGCCGCGTACGCGTCGGTGGCCCTGGCGATGGCGGCCAGTTTGTTCCACGGAAAGAGGACGCATTTGACGGCCAGCATCGGCCGGGACCCCGCCTCGTTCACCGCCCGGCTCATCCGGCCCTTCAGGATGAACGACGTCGTGCCGGCCTTGTGATATTCGAGCGTGCCGAAATCGAGGTCGTTCCACGTGCGGGCCTCGCTGGTGTCGGCCGCGTGGCCGGCGGGCCGGTAGACCAGCCTGATCGCCTCTTTGATCCACGGATCGGCGAGGAGCGCGGCGCAGTATTCGTCGGCTTCCCGCTGCGCCTCCTGATCGGGCGACTGGAAACGGCGGTCGAGAAGTTTGAGGTTCAGGCAGATCAGCGATATGACGCCGTGCAGCATCGAGCCGCGTTGACCGGCCGCGATCCTGAGCCGCGCGCTCTCGCAGGCCGCCATGAAATCGGCGCGATGCTCCATCTCGTAATTGGAGATGTGGTCGAGGATGTCGTTGAGAAAGGTCTCGGCGCCCTTTTGCACGGTGGCCTCGTCCTGCTCGGTGAGCCGGGCCGTCTGCCGCTCCCCGTGGTGGCCCTCGATTTCCTGAAGGAGGGCCCTCGCATATGATCTCGCCGACATCTGCGCCATGAGCGTCCTAGTCCGAATGATCGACGCTGATCACGACATTTCCTATTTTCTGGCCTGTCTCGACGTACCGGTAAGCCTGGAGGATCTCGTCCAGCGGATAGCGGCGGTCGATGACCGGCTTGAACGCCCCCGACTCGATCAGCCCCTTGAAATGCCGCGCCATCCCCGGGTCGTTCCGGGGGAGCGGGAACCGCACTCTCCGCCCGCCGAACAGCGGGGTGACGAGCGGCAGGAACAGGTTCTGCGACCACGGGCCCAGATCGGCGGCGACGAAGACGCCGCGCGGCTTCAGCAGCCGCCGGCACCGGCCGAACGAGGTCTTGCCGACCGCGTCGATGACGACGTCGTATCGCTGCGCGTCCTTCGTGAAGTCCCCGGCCGTGTAGTCGACGGCCCGGCTCGCGCCCAGCGACTTGACCAGCTCCAGGTCCTTCGGGCCGCAGACGGCGGTCACGGTGGCGCCGAGGTTGTGCAGGAGCTGCACCAGCGCCGAGCCGATGGCCCCGGTCGCGCCGTAGACGAGCACGTCCTGCCCGCTGCGGACCTTCGCCGTCGTGATGATCGTCAGCGCGTAGTGCGACCCCTCGGTGCTGGGCGCGGCCTCCTCGTAGCTCAGCCCGTCCGGCATGATCGCGAGCTTGCCGTCCTGAGAAATCGTCATATAACCGGCATGGGCCCCAAATGATTCGTCGTTGTACCCGAAAACCTTGTCGCCGACCTCGTACGACGTGACGCCCGCGCCCACCGCCGCGACTTCGCCCGCGAACTCGTTTCCGAGAATCGTCACCTTCGGCCGGACGAGCCCCGCGAAAAACCGCCAGATGAACGGCTTGGCAGCCCGTAACGCGCAGTCAGTACGGTTGACCGTCGTCGCGTGGACCTTCACGAGCAGCTCGCCGTCCTTGACCGCGGGCCGCGCCACTTCCGACACACTCACCACGTCCGGCGGCCCATATCTGGCGCGGACTGCTGCCTTCATGCCTGAATTGTAGCGATCACAAGAAGATCGAATTCGGCAATCGTCCGGCATTCACCGCTCGTCGTTTTCCCGCTGTTTCTCGAAGTACGGTTTCATCGCCGGATAGTAGTCGTCCCAAGCCGGCTTGACCGTGTCTTCGGTCGTGCCCGCTCGTGCCGCCACGAGCAGGTCGAGGTAGTACTCCCAGCCCGGTCCCACGTCGCCGACACCCTCCTCGCTGTCCAGGTGCTGGACGAACCGCAGCTCCGTCGTGCCGTCCGCCTCGCTCAGGAGCAGCTCCAGCCGCCAGGCGCCGTGCTCGTCCACCATCGACAGGGCCAGCCGGCGCGGGGGCTCGCACGCGTCGATGCGCATCTCGCACCACGGCGCCTGCTCCTCGTACGCCATCTGCACCTTGATCGTCCGGCCCGGCGCGGCGACGCCCTCCCAGGGCCCGAACCAGCGGGCCGTGCGGTCGGACTCGGACACGCTGGCCCACACGTCCTCGGCGGACGCGCGGAACGTCCTGCGCAGGACGAGATCGCTGCCCGCCTCCGTGCGGATGAGCCTTCCTGTCGGTATGGGACTCATGCGGTGTTCTCCCTTTCGTCGTCGCCGGCCGTGTCGCGCTGAGTGCGCCGGTCGCGGCGGGTCCGGTAGACCTCGGTCTCCAGCGCGTCGAAGCGGCTCTCCCAGGGGGAGCGCCGCTCGAACTGGCTCAGCCACTCGACGAGCTCGCCGAGCGGGCCGGGGTCGAGCACGTAGAAGCGCTGCCTGCCGACGAGCTCGTCGCGCACCAGCCCGCTCTCGCGCAGAACGCGCAGGTGGCGGCTCACGGCGGGCCTGCTGATCACGAAACGCCGGGCGATCTCGCCTGCGGGAAGGCGCTCGTCGCGCAACATCACCAGGATCTCCCGCCGTACCGGATCGGCGATCGCCGCCGCTGCCCCGTCCACCCGGAAAGCGTAACCTGTAGGTTACGCGTTAGGCAACGGCCGGTTCCCCGTCTTGCGGGACAGGAGGCTCACCGGTGGGCGCGGGTCAGCTCCAGCACGTCGGCGAGCTGCCGGGTCGTCGGCAGGATGTGCAGCGCCTCGTCGATCTCGCGTTCCGCCCACGCGCGGTGGCGCGGCTCGGCTTCCTGGTCGATCGCGATGCGGGTCTGGACCAGCAGGAAGTTCAGCCGGGAGGCCAGCAGCATCGAGAAGTCGGCCGGTCCGAGCACGCGCCCGGGGCCGCCCTCGCGCACGTACGCGTCGTACATGCGTCCCATGGCGCCGAGGTCGGCGACGTGATGCTCGCAGAACCAGTCGAACAGGGCCCTGGCCAGCTCCCTGCCCGGTGCGGCCGGGCCGAGGTCGCCCCAGTCGACGACCACCAGCGCGCCCGCGGGGTCGGCCAGGACGTTCTCCGGGTGCAGGTCGCGGTGGCAGAGGATCAGGTCGGCGGGATCGGCGGGGGCGACCGCCGCGCACAGCTCGGGCACCGCGGCCGCGATGGCGGCGACCTGGGCGGCCCAGGCGGCGCCCGACCCGGTCACCTCCGCCCACTCGTGTGCGGCGGGGAAGCGGTCGTACCAGCGGTCGGGCGGCCCGCCGGCCGGCTCGGCGGACGCGGCGGGGGCGCAGCGGTGCAGGCGGGCGAGCAACGCCCCGAGCTCTTGCGGGGTGTCCGGCGCGGCCGGATCGACCGGCGTCAGGTCGAGCCAGTCGTAGAGGCGCAGCCGCGTGCCGCCGGGCGCGGTCAGCAGGTGGCGGCCTTCGCGGTCCGGGTGGCTGGCGGGCAGCCGCACGCCCGACTCGGCGGCGCGGCGCGCGAACGCCAGCTCGGCCTCGATCAGGGCCTCCGACGGCGGGTCGGCGAAGATCTCCTTGAGCGCGTAGCTGGCCGGGCCGACGTCCAGCCGCCAGATCTGGCCCAGCGCACCCCGGGGGCCCGCGGACACCACGACGTCCGCGTCCCACCCGAACGCCTCCCGCACGTGCGCGACCAGGTCATCGACCACGATCAGCCCTTCCTGAGAGCATCCTCGGACCAGTGTCGTACGCATCCGCCTCCGCTGGGAACCGTCCTGCTCGCCCACAGGCGTCTCGGCCGGGTCAGGTGCCGAGTTCGCTGACCGCGATCTCGCCCTTGGAGGCGTACTCGGCGATCTGCGGCGAGAGGGTGCCGTCCACCATCACGTCCACCCGCCCGCTGTCCGGACCGCCCGGCTTGGCGACGCCGTCCACGCGGGCGTTCGGCACGAGCACCCGGCTCTCCCCGGCCGCAGGGCTGGCCGGCACGTGGACGATCTGCACGCGGTCGCCTGCCACCAGGTCGTCGGGGATCTGGCCCGGCTTGAGCAGCAGCCCGACCCGGGCCTTGCCGGGCACGCGCTCGGTGGCCGCCGGGGTGGTCATCGCCCGGGTGAGCAGGGTGCCGGGCAGGACCGTGACGCTGGTGACGCTGCCCGCGAGCCGCTCACGTTCGGACCACGGCAGGTACATGCCCACCGGCGCCACCGCCCGCTTGCTCATCGCGGCGAGGGGGATCGGCTGCCCCGCGCCCAGCCGCTGCGTGATGGCGATGACCTCGGTACGGTCGCCCGCCCGCACCGCGCTCACGACGGTGGCGACCGCCCCGGCCAGCACGAGCAGGAGGCCGAGCAGCGCGAAGGCGGGGCGACGCTCGCGCGGCACGTCGGGAAGACGCGTCGAATGCGCCGATGTCAGCATTTCCGGCGGAATTTCCGGGTCATTCGGAATAGCGGAACTATTCGCAGGCTTTCGATTCTTCCACATGGCACGAAACCTTGCCCGAAGACGTCCGGCGGCACGTCGCAGGCCAAAAATGGGAGCCCCAGGAAATTTTCCTTCCCCATGCCGTGGCCCGTACTCGTGAGTGGCATTCTTGCTTCGTCCCGATCAACGAGAGGAGAAAGTGTGTCACGTCGCCTCAAGGTCGTCGTCGCCGCCACATTGGCACTGGTCATGACGGCTGCCGGCCTGCCGGCGGACGCCGCCGCCGGGCCGAGATTCAACGGTGGCCGCGTGGACGGGCAGGATCCTTACGGCGAGGTCATCGTGGGAAGAGGAGGCATTCATATCTACCTCTATGGCCGAAGGGACGATCATCACTACGTCACCGTCCATTACGTGACGACTTTCGGAAACGACGTCGATCTGAAGGCCGGGCCCCAGGCGTCCAGCGCGCACGATTACGTGATTCTCGGCAGTATCGACCGGCTCACGTTCTGCTGGGCCACCCAAGACCGCACCAACACCTACCGCACCTGTCACAAGACCAAGCGCCTCTGGAAGTGAGCGCTAGCCGCGACGCAGGCCCTCCAGGATCCGGGACAGAGCGGCCCAGGCGTCGTCGAGGTCACTCTCGTTCCCGGAGCCGGCCAGCCACAGGGCGGCCTCGTTCATCGCCCCCGACAGCAAATGGGTCAGCGGCGCGACCGGCTGCCGCTCGATGATCCCGGCCTCGACGAGGCCCGAGAGCGCCTCGGCCAGATGGCGGGCCGAGGCCGCCTCGTCCAGCGCCCGCCACTCGCTCCAGCCCAGGACCGCCGGGCCGTCGATGAGCATGATCCGCTGGATGTCCGGATCGGTGCCGGCCGCGAGGAAGGCCCGGCAGCCGGCCCTGAGCTGCTCCCACGGGTCGTCCTGGGCCTCGGCGGTCGCGGCCACCGTGCCGGCCACCTCGCCCTGCACCTGCTCCAGGACCGCGCGGAACAGGTCGGCCTTGCTGTCGAAGTGGTGGTAGAGGGCGCCCTTGGTGACCCCGGCGGCGGCGACGATCTGCGACAGGCCGACCGCCGCGTAGCCGTGGCCCGCGAACAGCCGCCTGCCCTCGCGCACCAGCGTCCGCCTGGTCTGCTCGCGCTGCTCGATCCTGCTGCCCTGGGGCACCGCGGCCCACCTCCGTTGACGTACCGATGGTATGTCAGTACTGTACCTTGACATACCGACGGTATGTGAAGGAGTTCTCCATGATGCTGACCAGCTTCTATCCGGTTCTGTGCACCTCCCGGCTGCGTGAGTCCCGCGACTTCTACGTCACGTGGTTCGGGTTCGAGGTGACGTTCGAGGCGGACTGGTACGTGAGCCTGCGCCGCCCCGGATACGAGCTGGCCCTGCTCGACCACCGGCACCCGACGCTGCCCGAGGGCCACCGCGAGGCCGTGCGGGGGCTGCTGCTCAACTTCGAGGTCGAGGACGTGGACGCCGAGTGGCGGCGGCTCGTCGTACAGGGCGGGCTGCCCGCCGTGCTGGACCTGCGCAGCGAGGACTTCGGGCAGCGGCACTTCATCGTCGCCGACCCCGGCGGGGCGCTCATCGACGTGATCACCCCCATCCCGCCCACCGCCGAGTACGCCGGCCAGTACCAGACAGGCTGAGAAGATCTGGCGCGCGCACCGCGCGGAAACGGGCACGAAGCCGCTGAGCTGCGTACTTTGGGGGCATGCAGTCAGACGCCGCGGACGACGCGCGCTACCTGCCGATCGGCGAGCACGGGCTGATCGGCGACCTGCGGACCGTCGCGCTCGTGGGCACGAACGGCACCATCGACTGGTACTGCTGCCCGCGCTTCGACGCCCCCAGCGTGTTCGCCTCGATCCTCGACGCGGACCAGGGCGGGTCGTTCGAGCTGGCGGCGGACATCCCGGCGACGACCAAGCAGTTCTACTTCCCCGACACGAACGTCCTGATCACCCGCTTCTTCGCGGTGGACGGGGTGGGCGAGATCCAGGACTTCATGCCGATCGAGGAGGACTCGCGCGAGGCCGACCGGCACCGGCTGATCCGCCGGGTCGCCTGCGTGCGCGGCACGCTCCCGTTCCGCGCCAGGATCGCGCCCCGCTTCGACTACGCCAGGCAGCCGCACACCATCCGCGGCGACGGGTCCAGGACGATCTTCGAGTCGGAGTCGCTGTCCCTCTCGCTCGCCGCCAGCGTGCCGGTCGAGCACGACGGGCGCGACGCCTGGAGCAGGTTCGAGCTCCAGGAGGGCGAGCACGCGGTGTTCGCCCTCGACCGGATCGGCGGGAGCGTCGCCGCCCAGGACTGCCCGATCGAGGAGGCGGAGCGGCAGTTCGCGGAAACGGTGCGGTTCTGGCGTAAATGGCTGTCCGCCTCCCGTTACCGCGGCCGGTGGCGGGAGGTCGTGCACCGCTCGGCGCTCACCCTGAAGCTGCTCACCTACGCCCCGACCGGCGGGATCGTCGCCGCCCCCACGACCAGCCTGCCCGAGCGGATCGGCGGCGGGCGCAACTGGGACTACCGCTACGTGTGGGTGCGCGACGCCGCGTTCTGCGTGTACGCCCTGCTCAGGCTGGGCTTCACGGAGGAGGCCGAGGCCTTCATGGGGTTCCTGTCAGAGCACGTCTCGCTCGGCGGCGACGAGCGTACCGGGCCCTTGCAGATCATGTACGGCATCGACGGCCGCAGCGACCTGCCCGAACACGAGCTGACCCACCTGGAGGGCCACCGCGGCTCCAAGCCCGTACGCGTCGGCAACGCCGCGGCCGACCAGCTCCAGCTCGACATCTACGGCGCGCTCATCGACTCCGTCTACCTCTACAACAAGTGGGGCCAGCCGATCTCCAGCCACCGCTGGGACGAGGTGTGCACGCTGGTGAACTGGGTCTGCGACAACTGGGACCAGCCCGACGAGGGCATCTGGGAGACCCGCGGCGGCCGGAAGAACTTCGTCTACTCCCGCCTGATGTGCTGGGTGGCCATCGAACGCGCCATGCGGATGGCCTCCCAGCGTGGCCTGCCCGCCGACATCCCGCGCTGGCGGCGGGCCCGCGACACCATCTACCGCGACATCATGCGGCAGGGCTGGTCGGACACGATGCAGGCGTTCGTCCAGCACTTCGACGAGGACGTGCTGGACGCGTCCATCCTGATGATGCCGCTGGCCAAGTTCGTCTCGCCCACCGACCCCAAGTGGCTGTCCACCCTCGACGCGCTCAGCGACGGCCTGGTCTCCGACTCGCTGGTCTACCGCTACGACCCCGAGGTCAGCCCCGACGGGCTGGAAGGCCACGAGGGCACGTTCTCGATCTGCTCCTTCTGGTACGTCGAGGCGCTGGCCCGCGCCGGCCGCCTCGACGACGCCCGGCTGGCCTTCGAGAAGATGCTCACCTACGCCAACCACCTGGGCCTGTACGCCGAGGAGATCGGGCACACCGGCGAGCAGCTCGGCAACTTCCCGCAGGCCATCACCCATCTGGCGCTCATCAGCGCCGCCTTCAACCTCGACCACGCGCTCGGCTGAGCTCGCGGCAGGCTACCGCGCCGTACCCCTGTGGCCGGCATCGGCCGCGACAAGCGGAGGTCAAGTATTTCCGCAGGTCAGACGTACTATGCTGGGCTGCGAGGCTTCGCCTGAAGCGTGGATGGATGCTGATATGGCCGCACCTGGCAGCACGTCGGGCGGCGCGGCGGAAGAGACCCTTCCAGCGGTCGTCGTGATCGATGACGCGGGCACCGTGACCGGCTGGTCGCGGACCGCGGAGAAGCTCTTCGGATACCGGGCCGCCGAAGTCCTCGACCGATCCGCCGCGCCGGTCTTCCTGCCACCGGTCGCACCCGGCGACCGGGAGCGCTGGTCCGGCCTCCTCCAGGCGCGCCACCGCGACGGCGGCGCCCTCCTCGTCCGGGTCGCCGGCTCCCGGCTGCGCACCCCCGGACCCGGCGTCGCGTGGGTGCTGTCCATGACGCCGGCGACCGCGGAGACGCCCGGGAGGGCCGCCGACCTGCTGGAGCCGCTCATCAGCCGCTCGCCGGTGGCCATGGCGATCTGGGATCGCGATCTCCGATGCGTCTGGCTGAACGCGGCGGCGCACGAGCTGAACGGCGTCTTCCCCCACTACGCGATCGGCCGCTCGCTGCGCGAGCCCATACCGGGGATCGACACCGACGCCGCGCGGGAGGCTATGTCGAGGGTGCTCTGCGACGGCAACCCCATGATCGACCGCGAGGCCCGCTGGACCGCCGCCGACGGGAGCGCGGAGCTCACCCTGTCGACCTCGCTGTTCCGCCTGGACGGCGTGGACGGGCAGCCCCTGGGGGTGTGCTCGCTGGCCCTGGACATCAGCACCAGCAGGACCCGCGACCGCCTGTCCCTGCTGCGCGAGGCCAGCATCCGGATCGGCAGCACGCTCGACGTCAACCAGACCGCCCAGGAGCTGGCGGACCTGGCCGTGCCGCTCATCGCCGACTACGTCACCGTCGACCTGGCCGAATCGGTGCTCCCGGACACCCCGCCCCTGCAACGGCTGGCCGCCACCGAAGCGCGGATCCCCGTCTTCCGCCGCGCGGGCGTGGCCTCCGTCCACGACGGGATCCCCGAGTCCCTCTGGCCGCGCGGGCAGGCGGTCTTCGTCCCCCCGTCGTCCCCGTTCACCGAGGTCCTGTCCTCCGGCCGGTCGCACTTCGAGCCCTTGCTCGACACCTCGCCCGGCACCTGGCTCGACCAGGACCCGGCCCGCGCCGAGATCATCCACGGCACCGGGATGCACACGTTGCTCATCATCCCGCTGGCCGCCCGCGGCGAGATCCTGGGCGTGACGGTGTTCGTCCGCAACGAGAATCCGGCGGCGTTCACCAAGGACGACCTGATGCTCGCGGAAGAGCTCGTCGCGCGCGCCGCGCTGAGCCTCGACAACGCGCGCCAGTACACCCGTGAGCGCACCGCCGCCCTCGCGCTGCAGCGCAACCTCCTGCCGCGCAACCTGAGCGGCGGCGACGCCGTCGACGTGGCCTCGATCTACCTGCCCTCCGACGTCCACGAGGGGGTGGGCGGCGACTGGTTCGACGCGATCCCGCTGCGCGACTCCCGGGTGGCCCTGGTCGTCGGCGACGTGACCGGGCACGGCATCAACGCCGCCGCGACCATGGGGCGGCTGCGCACCGCCGTGCGCACGCTCACGTACATGGGCCTGCCGCCGGACGAGCTGCTCACGCACCTCGACGACCTGGTCCTGCGGCTGACGGAGGAGGACGCGGGCGACGACGGCTTCCCGCTGGACGCCGTGGGGGCCACCTGCCTGTACGCGATCTACGACCCGGGCACCCGGCGCTGCACCATGGCCACGGCCGGGCACCCGCCGCCCGCGCTCATGGACCCGTCCGGCGCGGTCAGCTTCCCGCGCCCGCCCAGCGGCACCCCGATCGGCGTGGGGCTGGGCTCCTTCGGGTCCCTCGAACTCGAGCTCGGCGAGGGCAGCCTGATCGCCCTCTACACCGACGGGCTGATCGAGACCCGCGAGGCCGACATCGAGGCGGGCATCGACCGCCTCGGGGCCGCGCTGGCCGGGGCCGCGCTGCCGCTGGAGAGCCTGTGCGCCACGGTGGTCGAGACGATGGTGGGGGACAAGGGCTCGGAGGACGACATCGCCCTCCTTGTCGCCCGTACCCGCTGATTGGCCCTTCGGTGCGCTCAGCCGCCGCGCGGCGTCATGGGGGTGGTCAGGCGCTTGCCGAGGCGCTGGGCGGGGGCCTCGATCAGGTGGTAGGTCAGCAGGCTGAGCGGGATCAGGGCGAGCAGGTACAGCGGCAGGTTCGGCACCACGTGCAGCAGGATCGGGTGCAGCAGGTAGAGGGAGAAGCTGATCACGCCGAGCCGCGTCAGCCAGCGCGGGAACGACCGGTGGCGCAGGCCGTACGCGAGCGCGAAGACGCCGAAGGCGAGCACGAGCGCGGGGGCCCAGCCGGAGTCGTCCTTGGCGGGCAGCCCGCACACCAGCACCGCCGCCGCCGCGGTCCCCGCCGCGCGCCAGGAGATCGTCCCCTGCTGGGCCCGGTGCACCGCCGTGCCCGCGAACATCGTGGCCAGGATGATCACGCCCTGCCAGGTGCCCGCCCGGCTGCCCAGGACCACCAGCGCCAGGCCAAGGAGCCCGCCCGCGACCGCGGCCGCCGTACGGAACCGGCCGGGCCCCAGCGCCGTCACCGCGATGGCCGCGACGACGGCGAGGGCGAGCAGCGCGGCGGCCAGGCCGGCGTCGCCGCCGATCGTCGCCCCCGGCAACAGCAGGCCCAGGGGCACGGCCGCCAGCGCCAGCGCGACCGCGATCCCGGCCGACCGGTGCGCCTGCCGCACCGCGAACAGGGCGACGCTCATCAGGTAGAACGCCATCTCGTACGACAGCGTCCAGGTCACGCTGATGACGGCGGGCAGATTGAGCAGCTCCTGCAGCATCGTCACGTTGCCGAGCACGACCAGGGGCAGGGGGCGTTCGGTGAGGTGCGGCTCGCCGGGGATCAAGCCCAGGTGCGCCAGGAACAGCGCCAGGCAGCAGGCGGCGAGCAGCAGCGGGAGGAGCCGGAAGGCCCGGCCGGTCCAGAAGGCGCGCAGATCGCCGCGCCGTTCCAGGGAGGCCGGGATGATGTAGCCGCTGACCAGGAAGAAGACGAACACGCCCCACGTGCCGAAATCGATCCGGCGGTCCACCACCGCCCAGAGGCCGGGCAGGAAGGTCCAGCCGGCGTGGTGCAGGGTGACGGCCAGCGCGGCCGGCCCCCGCAGGGCATCCAGCCAGGCCAGCCGGTTGGGGGCCGGGAGCATCTGAGGGATTCTAGGTCATGAGGGGATTCGTCCGACTTGGGGCCAGTCAGCCGGCCAGGGCCCGGGTGATGTCGTCCAGTACGGTCTGCGCCGCCAGCGGCCCGCCGGCGCTGTTCCAGGCCGAGCCCTCGACGACCACCACGTGCCCCTTCTTCGCGGCGCCCAGCTCGGTGAAGTTGGGCACCTTGGCCGCCTCCTCGTACGCCTGCTGCCCCACCGTCTTGTCGCCCAGCGTGCCGAAGAACATCCAGTCGCCGTCGATCGTGTCGAGCTTCTCCAGGCTGACCGGCTCGCTGTGCCCGGAGCTCGCGCCCTGCTGGTCGGCGGGCCGGCCGAGGCCGAGCGCGGACAGGGTGGACCCGACGTGGCCGACACCCTTGCCGACCACGGAAGGGGCGCCGTTCTGCCAGCGGATGACGCTGACCGTCGCGCCGGCGTTCGCGCCCAGCTTCGTCTTGGCCGAGGCCACGCTCGCGTCGAAGTCCGTCAGCCACGTCTGCGCCTGGGAGCTCTTGCCCAGGGCGTCGGCCGTGACGGTGAACGCCGTGCGCCAGTCCGCGTTGAGCTTGGCGGTCAGCACCGTCGGGGCGATGGCCTGCAGCTTGTCGAGCACCCGTTTGGCGCCGACCGTCTCGTCGAGCAGGATCAGGTCCGGCCGCAGCGTGGCCAGCTTCTCCAGGTCAGGCTCGGCGACCGTGGCCACGACCTGCGCCTTCTCGGCCTTGGCCGCCAGATACGTGGCCACGCCGTTCTGGCCCCTGCCCGCGGTGGTCCCGACCGGCTGGATCCCCAGCGCCAGGGCGGCGTCCAGGGTCGGCTCGCTCAGGGCGACGACGGCGTGCGGGGCGGCGGGCACGTTCACCGTGCGGCCCGCGGCGTCGGTGAGGGTCCGGGTGGCGGCGGACGCGCCCGGCGCGGCGGCCGTGCCGCTCTGTGCGCTGCCGCAGGCGGCCACGACGAGCGCGCCGGCCAGGACGGCGGCGGTGCGTCGGGCTCGCCGGAATGCCTGCTTGTCCATCAATTGCTCCTCAGGGTGATCATCAGGGGGTCAGCAGGGCGATCAGGCCGTCGGCCAGCGAGCCGCGCCAGCAGGCATAGTCGTGGCCGCCGTTGTACTCGGTCAGGACGACCGGACATCCGCGCGATCGCAGCACGTCGTCCAGGTCGCGGGCGTAGCCGGCCATCGGTCCCTCATGCAGGCCGACGTCCAGGCGGACCCTGATCGGCCGCCGCAGGTCCTCGGCGAAGCGCCCGGCCAGCCAGGGAGGGCCGGCGGGAGCGAGTTTCGGCACGCCCGGCTCCAGGCCCGGCCGCCACCACAGCGACGCCGACTGCGCCAGCACGTTGCCGAACCGCTCGGGCCGCAGCAGACCGGCGTACAGGGCGGCCATCCCGCCGAGGCTCTGCCCCGCGACGACGGTCCGCGCGGGGTCGCGGGTGATCGGCCACCGTTCCGACGCCCAGCCGAGCACCTCGTCGGCGAGGAAGCTCACGTACGGCTCCCGCGCCCCCAGCTCCGCCCAGCGGACGTCGTTGCCGGCCGAATCAGGGGCGACGACGACCAGCGGCGGCACCGCGCCGTCCGCGATGAGGGCGTCGAGGGTGTCCTGGAACGCGAGCCCGCCGAACCACATGTCGCCGTCGCACAGGACCGCCACCGGGGCACCCGAGGGGACGCCGCCCGGCGGGACGTACGCCCACACCGTCCGCTCTGCGCCCAGGACGCCGGCGGGCAGCCGGTGCTCGTGCACCTCGCCGCGCGGGATCCCGGCGCGCCGGTCCGCCCACGGCTGGGGCGGCGCGGCCGGCAGGGAGACCACCGAGGCGTCCGGCCGGCCCCAGCGGCTCGCCAGGCGATGCGGGTTGAGCGGATCGGGCCGGCCGTCCGCCATCAGCGCCGCCTTGGACAGCTCGCCGCCGGGCACGCCCGCCCTCCGCGGGTCCGACGGCCTGTCCGAGACGCCGGCGAGAGCCGCCGGCCCCGAGACGCCGGCCGGCGCCATCCGGTACGAGCCGCGATGGTCGGCGCGCAGCCGGTACGTGAGATGCCAGACGTCCGTGCCCGGCAGTCGGCGCATCAGGGACGCCGCCGGATCGTCGCGCACGGCGACGCGGTTCAGCGCGACCAGCATCCGGTCGTCAGGCCCGCCGCGCCACAGGAAGGTGACGGCGCGATGGCCGGGATCACCCTCGATCTCCGCCACCAGCGGCGTGCCCCGGCGCTCGGCCGCCGCCCAGAACTCCGCCAGCAGCTCCGCCCGCCCGGCCGCCCCGGACGCGCCCGCCAGGTCACGCTCCAGGCGCTCGACGCACGGTCCCGCCGTGACGTGGGCCGCCGGCCGCTGGATGTCTGACACGTCTGTCCCGCCTCTCCTGTGGTCCATGACGGGATCCCACCAGCCCCCCTGTCACCAGCGTTAACTTAGCTTAGCCTAAGCTAACTTCATGCTCTCAAGACCGTCACCCCGGGGTCGCGCGCCCGCGGTCCGACCGGCCCCCGGCCAGGAAGAAGGCCGGTCGCGGCGCAGCACCGCCGCGGCGCGCGGCGGCGGGCTGCTGCTGGGCGTCGCCCTGCTCGCGGCGGTGATCCTGGCCGGCCTGGCGATCGGGACCAAGCAGATCCCCGCCGACCAGGTGTGGTCCGCCCTGTTCCACCCGTCGGGCACCGCGAACGACGCGATCGTCCAGCGGCTCCGCCTGCCCCGCGCGCTCATCGGCGTCGCGGCCGGGGCCGCACTCGGCCTGGCGGGGGCCGTCATGCAGACGCTGACGCGCAACCCGCTCGCCGACCCCGGCCTGCTCGGCGTCAACGCGGGGGCGTCCGCGGCCGTGGTCACCGCGATCAGCGTGTTCGGGATGACGTCCTTCACCGGGTACCTGTGGTTCGCGCTGGCCGGCGCGGCCGTCGCCGCCACCCTGGTCAACGCGCTGGGCGGGAGCCGCAGCGCCACCCCGGTACGCCTCGCACTGGCCGGCACGGCAGTGAACGCCGCCCTGTTCGGCTACATCAACGGCCTGCAACTGCTCGACCTCGGCACCCTGGACAGCATGCGGCACTGGTCCATCGGGACCCTCGCGGGCCGCGAGCTCGGCCTGCTGGTGACGGTGCTGCCGCTGCTGGCCGCGGGCGGGCTGCTGGCCCTCGCACTGGCCAGGCCGCTCGGCGCGCTCGCGCTGGGGGAGGAGGCGGCGCGCGGCCTCGGCGCCCGGCCGGGGCGCACCAGGGCGCTGTCCATCGTGGCGATCACCCTGCTCTGCGGCGCGGCGACGGCCGTGTGCGGGCCCATCAGCTTCGTCGGCCTGCTGGTCCCGCACGCCGTGCGGCCCTTCTCCGGGCCCGATCCGCGCTGGCTGCTGCCCTACTGCGCCCTGTACGCCCCGGTGCTGCTGCTCGGCTCCGACGTCATCGGACGCGTCGTGATCCCGCCGTACGAGATCGAGGTGGGCATCGTCACCGCGTTCATCGGCGGACTGATCTTCATCAACCTGGTACGTCAGCGAAGGGTGGCCCGGCTGTGACCACGAGGAGAGAGCCGGTCACCGCCCGCTGGGGCGACCGGTCGCTGCGCTTCGACCGCCGGGCCGCGCTCGCCTGCCTGGCGCTCGCGGCGGTCGCCGCCGTGGTCGTCGTGCTCTGCCTGGGCACCGGAACGTACGCGCTCAACCCGCTCGAAGTGATCCGCACGCTGGCCGGCGGCGGCCCCCCGGGCGCCGAGTTCATCGTCCAGGGCCTGCGCCTGCCGCGCGCGCTCGACGCGGTGCTCGTCGGCTTCGGCATGGGCCTGGCCGGCGCGATCTTCCAGTCCCTGTCGCGCAACCCGCTGGGCAGCCCGGACATCATCGGCTTCGGCAACGGCGCCTCCGCCGGCGCGCTGATCGCCATCATCCTGCTCGACCTGGGCACGGCGCAGACGGCGTTCGGAGCGGTCTGCGGCGGTCTGGGGACGGCCGCGGCGGTGTACCTGCTGGCCTGGAAGCGCGGCGTGCACGGCTACCGGCTCGTGCTGGTGGGCATCGGCGCCTCAGCGGTGCTGGGGGCCGCGACGAGCCTGCTCTACGTACGCGCGGAGATCGGCAAGGCCGCCCAGGCGGCGGCCTGGATGATCGGCTCGCTGAACGCCCGCGGCTGGCCCGAGGTGGGGACCATCGCGGCGGGACTGATCGCGCTGGTGCCGGTCGTGCTCGTGTACGCGCGCCGGCTCACGCTCCTGGAGATGGGCGACGACGGGGCCGCAGCCCTGGGCGTGCACCCGGAACGCAGCCGCCTGGTGCTCATCGCGACCGGTGCGGGGCTGACCGCCATGGCGGTGGCGGCGGCCGGGCCGATCCCGTTCGTGGCCCTCGCGGCTCCGCAACTGGCCCGGCGGGTGACCCGCGCGGCCGGACCGAACCTGCTGCCCGCCGCGTGGATGGGCGCGATACTCGTGGCCGGGGCCGACTGGGCCACCCAGGCGGTCTCCGGCTCGGCGATCCTGCCGGTCGGGGTGGTCACCGGTGTGGCGGGCGGCGCCTACCTGGCCTGGTTGCTGCTCCGCGAACGCAAATCAGGCAGCCTGTGACTGCCCGCGGTGCTCGACTAGATCATCGTGGCTCCCGGGCCGGGCGTGCCGCCCGGGAACCACGCACGCTGGATCAGAGTTTGAAGAGCTTGACGTACGGAGCGATGATGCGATGGGTTTCGGCGCCGAAGTCCACCAGGACGGCGACGCCCTCCTCGACACCGATCACCGAGCCGAGGCCATATTTGTCATGGGTCACCCTGTCCTGGAGCGCGAAGTTCTCGGCAGGCGGGAGGGGCACTTCAGGTACATTGAACGGACTTCCGGGCAGGCGCTGCCGGGCGGCGACTCGTTTCGGCCTCATTTATACAGTATGCGCTGTTCCGCGAGCGATTTCTCGGCCTCTCGGCTGAATCATCGTCGCACGCAGGGGGCAGACGCGGTCAACGAGTCAGCCCCGGGGCCTGTCAGACGGGTTTCTCCGCCCGCGTAGCCCGAAGAAAGCGACCGCCAGCCCGGCGATGAGAACGATCGGGCCGATGATCGCCCAAGTGGTGTCACCGCTCATCACGCTGCCGCCGACGACGCCCAGCCCTTGGAGCGTCCACACGGCGCCGGCCACGATCAGGAGCAGGCCGAGGGCGAGGAGGATCCATGCTTTCACCGCTTGCCTCGTTTCCTGTCACGGCTGGGATGGGACCTTGGTACGCCTCAGGTCGTCGGCGGGACACGGCCGCGAACAGGGGCGTCTTCAGCATGCCACGAGGAGTGGCCTTCCGCGCAGTAACCCGCGCTACGCGACCTCTCCGAACCCACCGATTCTTGCCCCCGCCGATTCTCGGGCCCGGGTCCATGGGCCCCGGTGGAGGCGGGCTGGGGCCCTGGCGGCTCATCCCTTGATCTGTCGGACGATGCTCTCGTCGGCGATCTCGGTGTCCCTGGCCAGGAGCAGAGCCTTGCTGAGGATGAGCGCGAGGCGGCCGTCCTCCTCGAAGGGCAGGAACAGCCCGGCGTCCTGGCCGGGGGCGGCCACGATGCAGAGGTAGACGTCGCCGGGATCCATGAGGATGTTGGCGCTGCCCAGGTGGATCCGGTAGGTGCGCAGGTCACCGCGTACGACGAGGTAGCGGTCGGTGAGGGTGCAGCGGGCGGCGATGGCCATGCGCGGGAGGAGCCGGGCCAGCGCGTCGCGGCGCACTTCGCCCGAGGGCGCCAGCGCGCCGAAGGACGTCTCGCGCCAGTAGTCGAGATGGCGGCCGTCCTGACCGCGGTCGGCCCACTCGGGATCGGCCGCGATCGAGGTCACCGCCACGAACAGGTCCACGTCCCGCATGGCCTCGCTGAACACCAGCGCGGGCACCTCCGCCAGCGGCGCCTCCCGCCAGTCGCCGTCCACCCGCCGGTGGAAGCGCACCTGGTCGGTGGAGGCGTACTCGCCGGGGCCGTCGTAGACGTAGTCGTGCCGGAACGCCGCCCGCCACCGGCCCTCGGCGAGCACGCGCGTGGCCTCGCCCGCGTCGCCGCCGTCCCACGGCCCGAGCATCTGGGTCCGCCACCCGCGCTGCTTGAACATCGCGTACAGCCGCCGGTAGTCCACGATGTGGGCGGCGAACCGGTTGGAGTAGACGCCGGTCGCCTCCTCGGCGGGCGTGAGCGGATAGACCTCGCGGAAGGCCTGCTTGAACGGCTGCCGCACCCGCCCTCCGGCCACGGCCTCCCGCCAGCGCACCACCTCCTCCCGCGCCGCCCGCGCCGGATGCCACAACCGCACCCGCACATCCGCCATCCCCCCACCTTCGCCGAGCTGGTCGTCGAAGCCGCCGAGCGCCGCTCGTCACTCTCCGGGCGTGACCTCTGCCTCCCAGATCAGGCGGGCCGCGACTGAGGCGGCGATCGGGTGCTCGCCGATCTGCCGCCGCCACATCTCGTACGGCAGCGCCGTCTCGCCCGCGAATCCCGCCTCCAGCGCCCTGACCAGGGTCGTCACCTGCCGCTGCACCTGCTTGACCAGCTCGCGCAGCCGCTTGACCTCGTCCGGGTGCTCCTTGCGTACCGCCGCGGGCGCGGTCTTGAGCCGCCGGTCCCCGTGCCACCAGCTCAGCTCGAAGTCGCCGCGTTCGCCCGCCGAGACGACGGCCCGGTGCTCGCCCAGGGGCACCTCCAGCCGCCCGCCGGGCTCGAATCCCGGGTCGGGCATCCGGAACGCCACCTCGACGCGGTCCGCCAGCCCCGGCTCGATCCGCTTGATCATGCGGTCGAGCTGCTTGATCACCCCGGCATGGCGGGTCACCGCGCGTGCCGCGCGCAGCTCCGTGATCGCCTCCGGTGTCGGGAACTGCTCGGCCGCGCGCGCGATCTCGTACAGCAGTGCCTGTGAGGGCAGCGTCTTGGCCGCCGTCGGCGCGACCGCGACCTGGGGCAGCATCGCCCCGAGCAGCTCGGGGAGCCACGGCTCGTCGCAGGCCAGCGCCAGCCGCGCCGCCCGCCCGAGCGCCGCCGTCTCGGCCGGCCCGAACGCCTTGTCCGCACGGTAGGGGATCTCGCGTGCGTGGATCGCCGCCAGCCTGGCCGCGGCGGCCTCCAGGGCCGAGCGGGCGAAACTCGCGTACGCCGGCAGGCCGGCCAGCCGCTCCCAGACGTCGGGGAGCGCGGGCGACGCCCCGTACGTCCGGGACCCGACCTCGGCCAGCAGCGCCCTGTCCATGGGATCCAGGCTCATGAACAGGTCGAGCTCGGCGGCGGCCAGCGGCTGCGCTCCATCGGCCGCGGACAGCCCCATGATCCCCGCTACGGCGTCCAGCGCTACGGCGTCCATCCCGGCCACCCCGGCCACGGTCAGCAGCGCGTACGGCTCTTCCAGCCGCTTCTCCCCGACCATGAACCCGGTCAGCGTGCCCGCCGGCCCGGCCAGCCTGCCCAGGGGCGCGCCGCCAGGACAACGCAGCAGCGCGCCCGCCGCCAGGCACAGGTCGGCCCAGCGGCGTCTGTCCAGCCCGTCGACCAGCGCTTCGTACAGCGCCAGGCACGACTCCTGGGTGAAGGCCGGCTGCCGCTGCTTGACCTGGTCCTCGACGACAACACGCATCGAGAAGGCCGGCCCGCTGCCGGTCACCCGGTAGGCGAGAGGCAGCAGATGGCCCAGATCCACCGCCGTCAGCCGGGACCCGTCGGGCCACGGGGCCGGGTAACCGGCCTCCGGGTCGGTCAGGTGGCGGTGAACGTGCTGGGCAGTGGGGGAGAGCTGCATGCGGGCCGTTCCTTCGATCTCTGTGAGGCCGTCGGGCCGTTGATCCTCAGGCAGCACCTTGCCGGACGACGCCGACAGAATCCAACGGAGCGGCGGCACACATGCGATCACGCGGAGAGGCCGGGCCGGTTACTCGAAATGCGGTGGCCGATGCCTTCAGGGGCCGATATCCGGAACATGACAGGTTGATCATCTTCTTGTCAGTGCCGCCGTTCGCCGCTCGCCTTTCCGGCGGACAACGGTTGATTACGGACGCCACTGCAATGATCACAAGTCACACCCGGCCCTGCCGCTACCCCCGCCCAACTGATCACTCAGGATTCGGCGGGATCGGCGCAATCGGCCGGGCGTGCGGCCCAGGTTCTCTGCCTCGTTCCAGCCCCTTGGAGATGGTGAAACAGCAGGTCAAGGGTGATATGCGAGTGATCCTGCCGCGTGTCACGGAGAATCGGGAAACAAACATTTCCCGAAGTAACCGGTCTATCGCTTGTCATTGTCTGGAATTGTTGGAACATATGGTTCGAGTCCTTCGAGTGAAGTCCATTGATCGCTTACCGGAAAAAGGTGGCGGCGAGGGAAAGGGGCAACGCTCATGCGCCAGCGTGCTGTCCGAAACCTGGCCAAGCTTGATACCACGCAAGCCAGGATCACCCGGATACTCGACGCTGCAGCGGGCGGGAAGAACAACTTCCTCGCCGACAAGGACATGGTGCGTCATTTCGATCAAGCGGCTCCCGCCATCACGACCGCGGCCCGCGCCGTACTGCAGTATCTGTCCCGTGTGGTGCGCCACCTTGCCGCCGCCGAGGGCGTGGCCCAGTTCATGATCGTGGGAGGCGGCGTCTCCTGTGGCCTGTCGGCCGGAAGCCGGTTGCACGACATAGCCCGCCAAACCTCCTCCAACCCCGCCTTGCGCGTCCTGTACGTCGAGAACGACCCGATGGCGCTGACCATGGCGCAGGCCACCATCGAGCCTTTCAACCCCATGGTGCGCGTGGTGGACGGTGACGTGCGCGAGATCGACGAGATCCTTCGCGACCGGGTCGTCCAGACGTTCCTCGATTGGGAGAGCCCCCTCGCCGTGCTGGTGTTGTCGACGCACAGCCTGGACGACGACGAGTACGCCCACTATGTGATCAAGCGACTCCGTCACGCGGCGCCGAACGGGAGCTTCCTCAGCCTGTTGCACACCACCTTCGACGGCATCCCGGCGGAGCTGCTGCCGGCCGTCAGCGGGGTGCTCGCGATGACGTTGCCCGGTCTTGCGATCCGTTCCAGGGATGAGGTCAAGGCCCTGCTGGACGGGATGGATCTGGTCGAGCCCGGCCTGGTGTGGGTGCCTGAGTGGCGTCCCGACGAGCGTGACCCCGCCTGCGCAGACGACCCCACCTCGTCGGGCAACTTCGGCGTGGTCGCGCACATCCCCTGAGCCCGCTCCCCGAGATCCGCTCCCCGAGACCCGCTCCCCGAGGTTCGCTGAGAGCGTGGCAAGCCCTGATCGTTCTGGAGGAATTGCGCGCGGCGCGGTAATCCTGGAGCGGTTGGAGGGACTACTGGGTGTGGACGATCCCGAAGAACGATTCACCGACCTCTACGACCGGCACTATCGCAGCGTGCTCGGCTACGCGTTGCTGCGCGCCGAGCGTGAGGTGGCCGAGGACGTGGCGGTCACCTTCGGTTCGCCGCAGGACGAGGCCGCGTGGCAGGCGGCAGGCTCGCCCGAGCTGGTGGAGAAGAAGCGCAGGACGTCCGACGACACACTGGAACGGATCCTGTCCCTCGACAACCCCAGCCTGACCATCCAGAACGTCTCCCAGCTGGTTCAAGGTGCTGGCCGAGCAGGACGGGATCGCCTCCAAGGGCCAGGTCACCGACGTGCTGGGGCGCACAGGGGTCGCCCTGGAGACGCCCGGCGCCGACGGTGTCGGCCACCGGCTGGTGATCGACGAGGGGACGGCCGAGCTGCTGCAGTACGAGGTGACGCAGAACGGGCAGCCGCTCCTGCGGGTGGCACTGGCGCAGACCGGCTGGACCGACCGGCTCGGCGAACGTCCGGAGAAATAGCCGGCGAAGGGCCGGCCCGCCAGGGGCCGCGGAGGCGGTCGGTGGTGAGAGGTCGGTCCGCCCGGGGGCGAGGACCACGGGTCAGTTCGCCAGGGGGCGAGGATGCGGGGTCAGTCCGCCCGGCGGGCGAGGAAGAGGTCGGTGGTGAAGGTCATCTCCACCCCGTCCCCGATCAGGGCGCCGATCTCCCGCAGCACGGCCTCCCGGGTCGCCGCATCCAGGATCCGGTACGCGGACACCGACCGGACGAGGTCCAGGTAGCGGTCGGCCGCATAGCGTTCGGTGCGCGTGTAGTCGCGATAGTCCAGATCGGTGAAGCGAGGGTCGCGCGAGAGCTCGTGCTCGACCTCCTCGGCCCGGAACGAGTGGCTCTGGTGCATGGTGGACGTGGTCACCCCGTGGCCGTGATCCACGGCGGCGAGGGCGGCCAGCAGGTCCGGGTCGCTGATGCCGTACCGGTTCCAGAAGGTCGCCACCGCTCCCGAGGGGGCCAGGGCCGCGTGGGTCAGGTCCCAGCGCCGGTCCTTGTCCACCCAGTGCCAGGCTTGGGCGGAATACAGCAGGGCGAACGCCCTGTCGGGGACGTAGTCCTCAAAAATCCCGGTCTCGACCCTGGCCTGCGGGCATCTCCGCGTCAGCGCGGCCGCCATCCGGGGGTCCGGCTCGACGCAGGTCAGCTCCACGCCGTGGGCGGCGAAGCTCGCCGTCGCCTTGCCGGTTCCCGCGCCCACCTCCAGCACGGGGCCGGCCGGGGCGTACTCCAGCACCTCGGTGACGAGGCGGTCGGGATAGCCCGGCCTGGCCGCCTCGTACTGCTCGACTGCCTCCCCGAACACCACGCTGCGCTTGCGGTCTACCGTCATCGTCTCAACCTCCAGATCAGACGGGAGCCGATTCAACCACGCGGGCGGATCCAGGCCGGAAGGGGGCCCGGCGAATGGTGCGGCTCCACATGCGCACAAGGCAGAAATCGGAGCTGTGACACATATCCGGCGCTTTCCGTAAAACATACGGTCACGGGCAAGTGCCAACCCCCCGGAGCCGATGATGCACGCACTTCTCGCCCGTACCCTGACCGGCCTCTCCGCGGCGCTGATCCTCGCCCTGGCCCTGATCGGCGTCGCCCGGCCGTCCCAGGCCGCCACCCTGACGAAGGTGTCCGGGTTCGGCTCGAATCCCGGCGCGCTCAACATGTGGGTGTACGTCCCCGACGGCCTGCCGGCCGGCTCGCCCGCCGTGGTCGCCCTGCACGGCTGCACCCAGAGCGCCAACGCCTACTACGCCAACTCCGGCTGGCGGAAGTTCGCCGACCTGCACGGCTTCGCGCTCGTCTTCCCGGAGGCGACCACGCTGCCGTCGAACTGCTTCCAGTGGTTCCAGGAGGGCGACATCAAGCGCGGCCAGGGCGAGGCCCTGTCCATCGCCCAGATGGTCACGTACGCCACCAGCGCGTACGGCCTCGACGCCGCCCGGATCTCCATCACCGGGCTGTCGGCCGGCGGCGCGATGACCGCGGTAATGATCGCGACATATCCTGACCTGTTCCACGCGGCCTCGATCGTCGCCGGCCTCCCCTACCGCTGCTCCCCGCCCGCCTCCACCAGCACCTGCATGAACGGCCCCGTCAGCAAGACCCCCGCCGCCTGGGGCGCGCTCGTCCGGGCCGCCCACTCCGGCTACACGGGAGCGCGGCCGAAGGTGGCGATCTGGCACGGCCAGGCGGACTACACGGTCAACAAGGCCAACGGCGACGAGCTGCGCGACCAGTTCACCGACGTCCTGGGCCTCTCCCAGAGCCCGTCGGGGACGCAGAGCCTGCCCGCCGGGACCACGCTGGAGACGTACCGCGCCGACGCCCTGCGCTACTACAAGATCGCCGGCATGGGCCACGGCACGCCGGTCGACCCCGGTACGGCGGCCGGCCAGTGCGGCACGGCGGGCGCGTACTTCCTGGACACCATCTGCTCGGCGTACTACGACACGGCCTTCTTCGGCCTGGCCGGCGGCGCGCAGCCCACCCCGACCCCGACCCCCACCCCGACCGTGACGCCGACTCCGCAGCCGGTGTGCTTCACGGCCAGCAACTACGCCCACACCCAGGCCGGCCGGGCCCACCAGTCGGGCGGCTACGCCTACGCCAACGGCTCGAACCAGGCGATGGGGCTGTGGAACACGTTCGTCACCAGCACGCTGAAGCAGACCGGCCCGAATTACTACAGCGTCGTGACACCGGCCTGCTGACCGGCTCGTCATACGCTGGCGCACTACGCGAAAGGTGATCGGCTACGAATCGCGTAGTGCGCCCAGGTAGGCTGGGCCCATGGTCGAACCCGTCTCGGAGAGCGGTGCCGGCATCGCGTGCGACGTGCACTTCATGGACGTGTTCAAGGTGCTCGGCAAGCGGTGGAACGGCATGATCATCGTCGCCCTGCTCCAGCGGCCCGCGCGGTTCAGCGAGCTGGCCAAGATGATCAACGGGATCACCGACGGCATCCTCACCGACCGCCTGCGCGAGCTGATGGCCGCCAAGCTCGTGGAGCGTCAGCTCGCCGAGGGCCCGGCCACCGCGGTCCTCTACCGGCTCACCCCCGTCGGCGAGGACCTGCGCGACGCGTTCCGCGAGCTGCACGCCTGGGCCGGCCGCAACAACATCGGCGAGCTTTGCAACCCCTGATCCCGCAGCGCCGACCCGCAGCGCCGACCCGCAGCGTCGTCCCGCTGAGCGACCCGATGGGCGATCCGCTGAGCGACTCAGCGAAAAACGGCGATGACCCCGGACCGGCCGGGGGCCATCGCCGTCGGCGCGACCGGGAGACCTACTTGCGGGCCAGGTCGATGAGCTCGGCGTAGAGGGCGAGCCCGTCGGCGATCCCGAGCTCCCGCCCCTGCGTGTCCTGGATGGTGGTGGAGAACAGGACCTCGTCGACGCCGGTCCCTTCGAGCGCGGCCACGTCGTCGGCGATCTCGCGCGGCGAGCCGCCGAGGAACGGCCGCCCGTCGCCCAGCGGGCCGGCGGTGAGCGGCACGTTGGCGCGGGCGACCACGGTCACCGACTCCGGGTCGCGCCCGAGCTCCGCCGCGGCCGAGCGGAACGCCTTGGTCAGGTCCAGCAGCATCTCGCGGCTGACCGCCACCGGGTTGAGCCCGTCGGCGATGCGGGCCGCCCGCCGCACCCCGCCCGGCGTCATCGCCCCGAGCAGGACCGGCACGTTCGGCTGCACCGGCTTGGGGTTGATCTCGGACTCGGCGATCTGGGTGAACTTGCCGTCGTACGCGACCGGGTCGGGCCCCCAGCAGGCCCGCATGGCGGCGACGACCTCGTCCATGCCGGGCCCGATCCGGCTCATCGGCACGCCCGCCGCGGCGAACTCCTGCGGCATCCACCCCTGGCCGAGCCCGGCCACCACCCGCCCGCCGCTGAGCTGGTCGAGGGTGGCGAACCGCTTGGCCAGCACCACGGCCGGGTGCAGTAGCGCGTCGATGATGCTGGTGCCGAGCTTGACGCGGCTCGTGAGCGCGGCGACGTAGCTCAGCGTCTCCAGCGGCTCGTAGGTGAGCCGGTACGTCTCCGGCACGGGCTGCGGCTCGCCGCCGCCCATCGAAACGGGCGCGGTGGGCCGCAGCAGTCTCTCGTAGGTCCACACCGAGTCATAGCCGAGCCGCTCCGCTTCCTGGGCGACGCGGGCGATGTTCGCAGGATTGGCCAGCGGACCGGACGTGGGCAGGGCAACACCTAGTTTCATGCCTCGTATCCTACTTGAGGCTTTATAGTTCGCTCTATAAAGAAGAGTGAACTATGGAAGATGTAGCGGTCGCCGTTTGACGCTCGCGAGCCGTCCGGGCCGGTTGGTCATGATGCCGTCCACGCCGTACGAGATCAGCCGGCGGATCACGGCCGGCTTGTGCGTGGTCCCCGTGTAGACCTTCATGCCCTGCTTGTGGGCCTTCTTGACGTACTGGGCCGTGAGCCCGGAGTGCGGAAGAGTGACGCCCTTGACGTAGCCGGCGAGCTCGGAGAGCCGGTCGGCGGGCGGCTTGCCGAGGAGCGAGATCGGGACATGGGGCCGCATGTTGTGGAACGTCCGCATGGCCCGCCAGTCGAACGCCTGCACGGCCAGCCGCTCGTCGCTCCACTCCGTATGGACCTCCTGCAGCTCGGCGGCCACCCGCTTGTCGATGTCCGGGTTGCGCGGGGAGTGCTTGATCTCCAGCAGCAGCCGGGCCTTGCTCCGGCTCATCGCCCGCAGCCCCTGCCCCAGCGTCGGCACCCCCTCGCCGCGATAGCGCGGGGAGAACCACGAGCCGGCGTCGAGCCGCTGGATCTCCGCGAGCGTGAAGTCGGAGACCCGCCACGGGGATCGCCTGGGGAAGATCTGCTCGACGTTGGTCGTGCGCGCCAGCGTCTGGTCGTGGATCAGGATGAGCTGGTGATCCTTGGACTGCTGGATGTCGAACTCGCACACGTCCGCCCCCTGTGCCATGGCCAGGGCGCAGGCCGCGATCGTGTTCTCCGGGGCGGCCGCGGAGCCGCCGCGGTGCGCGATGTTGTCGATCTCCCGCGGCGTGGCGGCGGCGTCCGTCGTCATGGTGGCCGGAACTGTCAGAGCTATCAAGTTCCCTCCTCGAGCTGCCTCGTAGGGAGCTGAGGAGAAAGTGCCCACTAATTCCGGAAAAAGGCCGTTTCGTACGGCGTGCCGCCCGGTCGGCACCAACTCTTTGCCGCTACGGAAGCCCGGCTTGGCCCGCCCCCGCGCAGCCCCCTACGCGGGCGCGGCAACCCCTACCCCCCGCGCAGCCCCTAAGCGGGCCCGGTGCTGTCGCGGACCAGCAGCCTGGGCTGGAACCGGACGTTGTAGCCACCCGGCTCACCGTTCATCAACGCCCACAGCCGCTCCCACGCCAGCTCACCCAGCTCGTGCTTCGGGATCGACACGGTGGTCAGCGGCGGCGTCGTGTACCGGGCGAACGGGATGTCGTCGAACCCGGTGACCGACACCTCGCCGGGCACCCGCACGCCCAGCTCGTGCAGCCCGGTCAGCACCCCCGAGGCCACCATGTCGTTGAACCCCAGCACCGCGCTCGCGCCGCACGCCACGACCGCGCGCGCCGCCGCGTGGCCGTCGTCGAACATGGACCCGCACGCCAGCTCCGTGAGTGCGATCCCGGGGACGGCGCGCAGTGCGGCGAGCCGTTCCGCGTTGGCCGCGCTGCCCGCCGGGCCGGCGAGATAGGCCAGCCGCCGATGACCCAGGCCCGTGAGGTGGGCCACGAGGTCGCCGACCCCCGCGACGTTGTCGATCGACAGCGACGGCGCGCCCAGCCCGGCGACCTCACGGTAGACCAGCACGAACGGCGCCAGCCGGTCGGCGAGCGCGCGCAGCCGCTCGTCCGGCGCGCGCGGCGAGGCCAGCACGAGCCCGTCGGAGTTGCGCCGCGCCTCCAGCGCGAGGATGGTCTCCTCCTCCGGATCCTCGTCGGACTCGGCCACCAGCAACTGGCGCCCGGCCTTGGCCGCCGCCCTGCTGAGCCCGCGCAGCACGCCCTGGAACAACGGGTTGGCGAGGTCGGGGACGATGAGCGAGATCGTCCCCGTGCGGCCGAGCGCCAGGCTGCGCGCCGCCACGCTCGGCTCGTAGTCGAGCGCCGCCGCGGCCGCCCGCACGCGGGCCGCCAGCTCCGGGTGGACGGTGGGGGAGCCGTTCATCACCCGCGACACGGTGGCGCGCGAGACCCCGGCCGCGTCGGCGACCCGGCCGATGGTGGCCGCGCCCGCGGGCCGCGGCCCGCGCCGGCCGGCCGCGCGGACCGGGGACGCCGGCGGGTCCTGGTCCTGCTCGCGGTCTCCCGTGCTCGCCCTCATCCGCTCTCCCCGCACGCGTGGGCCCGTGTCCTGCATGCATTAAATCGCCGAGCCGCGGCAGGTGCGTCCGCAACCGGGCGCCAGCCGCAAGATACCGGTTTCTGAAGAGGCTTGCAATCGGTTGCGGACCGACCTGCAGAGAAGCACTCGCAGACATCTCAGCAGCTCACTGCGTCGCTCACAAAGCGTTGACACCCCATGTGTGCTCTGTTAGAAACTGGTTACTCGCAACCGGAAAGGCGCTTTTCCCCTGTTATCCCGGCCGCACACGCTTCAGTGCGGCACGAAGGGTGATAGATGAGCAATCGTTCGGAGCCCCCCGAGGACCGCATCGCCTACCTCTTCCTCACGCCGTGGTTCATCGGCATGGCCCTGTTCACCGTGGGGCCGATCCTGGCCTCGCTCTACCTGTCGTTCACCGAGTACACCCTGCTCAAGCCGCCGGAATGGCTCGGGCTGGACAACTACCGCGAGATGCTGGCGGACCCGCGGCTGCACAAGTCGCTGGGGGTCACGTTCGTCTACGTGTTCGTGTCCGTGCCCGTCCAGCTCGTCCTGGCGCTGGCCCTGGCGCTCCTGCTCAACCGCGGCGTACGCGGGCTGAGCTTCTACCGCTCCGTCTACTACCTCCCGTCGCTGCTCGCGGGCAGCGTGTCCATCGCGATCCTGTGGCGGCAGATCTTCGGCAAGGACGGCCTGGTCAACCAGGTGCTGGCGATGGCCGGGATCGAGGGCGTGAGCTGGGTCGCCCATCCCGACTTCGCGCTGGGCACGCTCGTCGTGCTCAACGCGTGGACGTTCGGCGCGCCCATGGTGATCTTCCTGGCCGGGCTGCGCCAGATCCCCGTCTCCTACTACGAGGCCGCGCAGGTGGACGGGGCCGGCCCGGCGTCGCGATTCTTCCGGATCACGCTGCCGCTGCTGACCCCGATCATCTTCTTCAACCTGGTGCTGCAGCTGATCGGCGCGTTCCAGAGCTTCACCCAGGCGTTCGTGATCAGCGGCGGCCGGGGCGGCCCCTCCGACGCCACCCTGCTCTACACGCTCTACCTGTACGAACGCGGCTTCGGCTCGTTCGACATGGGTTACGCCTCCGCGATGGCGTGGGTCCTGCTGGTCATCATCGCCGCGCTGACCGGCCTCAACTTCCTCTTCGCCAAGCGGTGGGTGTTCTATGGGAGCTAGACGGCTGTCGAAGCACGCGCTGCTTCTCGGCTTCGGCGTGGTGATGCTCTATCCGCTGCTCTGGATGGTGTCGAGCTCCGTCAAGCCCACGGAGACGATCTTCCGTGACCCGTCGATCTGGCCCACCGAGCTCGACTTCGGCAACTACGCCGGCGGCTGGACGGCGCTGGAGCACCCCTTCCACTACTACCTGCTGAACTCCGCCGTGATCGCGATCCTGGCGGTGGCCGGCAACCTGCTGTCGTGCTCGCTGGCGGCCTACGCCTTCGCCCGGCTCGAGTTCAGGGGCAGGAAGATCTTCTTCGCCGCGATGCTGGCGACGCTGATGCTGCCCGTCCACGTCCTCATCGTCCCGCAGTACGTATTGTTCTCCCAGCTCGACTGGATCAACACGAACCTGCCGCTGGTCGTGCCCAAGTTCCTGGCGCACGACGCGTTCTTCATCTTCCTCATGGTGCAGTTCATCCGCGGCCTGCCGCGCGAGCTCGACGAGGCGGCGCGCATCGACGGCTGCGGGCACATCAGGATCTACTGGCGGATCGTCATCCCGCTCTCGGTGCCCGCGCTGGCCACCTCGGCGCTGTTCACCTTCATCTGGACCTGGAACGACTTCTTCAGCCAGCTCATCTTCCTGACCGACCCCGAGCTGTGGACCATGCCGGTGGCGCTGCGCTCGTTCATGGACGGCCAGGGCGAGACGGCCTGGGGCCAGCTCTTCGCCATGTCGATCGTCGGGCTGATGCCGATCTTCGGATTCTTCCTCGCCGGGCAGCGCTACCTGACCCAGGGCATCGCGACCACCGGCTTCAAGTAACCCCGTACGCACGCCCGCGATTAAAACGTTCTCATCCCCCTTAGAGGAGGGGCCATGTCAAGAGGAACCAGGAGCCTCGCGGCACTCTGCGCGGCCGGCGTCCTGCTGGCGGCGTCCGCCTGCGGCGGCTCGTCCGGCGACGACGGAAGCGTCGAGCTGCGCTTCGGCTGGTGGGGCAACAACGACCGCGCCGCCGCCACCCAGCGCGTCATCGCGGCCTTCCAGGCAAAGAACCCCGGCATCAAGGTCAAGGGCTCCTACACCGACTTCAACTCCTACTTCGACCGCCTGGCCACCGAGGTGGCGGGCGGGCGCGCGCCCGACGTGATCGCGCTCGGCGGCGCCTACCCCCGCGAGTACGGCGACCGCGGCGCCCTGCTCGACCTGGCCAAGACCGGGCTCAAGACGGACAAAATCGGCGCGGCGGCGCTGGACAACGGCAAGTTCGGCGGCGTCCAGTACGGCGTACCGACCGGCGTGAACGCCATCGCCACGGTCGTCAACCCCGCCGTGTTCGAGAAGGCGGGCGTGCCGCTGCCCGACAGCGACACGTGGACCTGGGACGACTTCAAGCGGATCGCCAAGGAGCTGGCCGCCAAGGCTCCGGAGGGCACGTTCGCGCTGGCCGACCCCACCAGGACCGACATGCTGGACGCGTACTCGCGCCAGCGCGGCGAGGCGCTCTACACCGCCGACGGCAAGGTCGGCATCAGCGAGAAGACGCTCGTGGACTGGTGGAGCATGGCGCTGGAGCTGCGTGACGCCGGGGCGACCCCGCCGGCCTCGCAGACGGCCGAGCTCATCACCCAGCCCGCGCCGGAGCAGTCGCTGATGGGCCGCGGCCTGGCGGCGCTGCAGTTCGACTGGAGCAACCAGGTCGGCGCGCTGAGCAAGGCCGTCGGGCAGCCGCTGAAGCTGATCAGGCTGCCCGGGGAGACCGGCGCCACCCAGGCCGGCATGTGGCTCCAGGCGTCGCAGATCTACAGCGTCAACGCCAAGTCCGAGCACCCGCAGGAGGCGGCCACGTTCGTGGACTTCCTGGTCAACAGCCCCGAGGCCGGGAAGATCATCCTCGCCGACCGGGGCATCCCGGCGAACTCCGACGTCCGCGCCGCCATCCAGGACGTGCTCGGCGAGGGCGAGAAGGTGCAGGCCGCGTTCATCGACGAGCTGACCCCGAAGGCCGGCCCGCCGCTGGTCATCGGGCCGACCGGGTCCACCGACACGCCGAAGATCCTGGACCGGGTCAACGCCGAGGTGCTGTTCGACCGGCAGCGGCCGGCCGCCGCGGCGGCGGACTTCGTCAAGCAGGTCGGGACGGCGATCAAGCAGTGAGCGCGGGCCGCATCGACCGCCGTGCGCTCGTCGATCGGCACGCGGTCGAGGTGACGGGCATCGTGCCGGAGTCGCCGCTGTCGGTGGGCAACGGCGAGCTCTGCTACACGGTGGACGTCACCGGGCTGCAGACCTTCCCCGATCGGCACCCGGTCGAGGATCGTACGGGCGGCGTGCCGGGGACGCTGCTGGCCACCATGTCGTCATGGGGCTGGCACAGCGTGCCCGGCTCGTACGAACTCGCCGAGACGACGCGCACGTACCGGACGCCGCGCGGGCCGGTCCCGTACGTGGACATGCGCGGCGACCTGAGCGGCGCAGGAGAGCGGCCCGCGTCCGGCGCCGAGTCGTGGCTGCGCGCCAACCCGCACCGGCTCGACCTCGGCCGGATCGGGCTGGCCGCGGCCGGGGGTGAGCCGCTGTCGCCGGCCGACCTGAGCGGCGTCCACCAGCGGCTCGACCTGTGGACCGGCACGATCACCAGCCGTTACCGGCTGCGCGGCGCGCCGGTCCACGTCACGACCGCCTGCCATCCGTCGCGCGACGTGCTGGCCGTGCGCGTCGAATCGCCGCTGCTCGCGGGCGGGCTGGGGGTGCGGCTGGCGTTCCCGTACGGGTCGCAGGACTGGGGGAACGCGGCCGACTGGACGCGCCCGTCCGCCCACTCGTCGGTGCTGCGGCGCTGGGAGCGCGGGTTCACGGTGGAGCGGGTGCTGGACGGGACCGCGTACGACGTGACGGTGGCACTGACCGGCGGGGGAGCGGCGGTGGCGACGGGGCCGCACGAGTTCCTGGTCACGTTCACGGAGCCCGCCGCCGAGCTGGTGATCGCCTTCCGCCCCGCGCCCGCCACCGGCCTGCCGGCCTTTCACGAGGTGGTGGCGGCGTCCGGCGGTCACTGGAGCCGGTTCTGGAGCACGGGCGGCGCGGTGGACCTGTCGGCCGCCCGCGACGACCGCGCCCCCGAGCTGGAGCGCCGCGTGGTGCTGTCGCAGTACCTCACGGCCGTCCACTGCGCGGGCTCCCTGCCCCCGGCCGAGACCGGGCTCATGGCCAACAGCTGGCGCGGCCGCTTCCACCTGGAGATGCACTGGTGGCACGGCGCGCACTTCCCCCTCTGGGGACGGGCCGGGCTGCTCGAACGCAGCCTCGGCTGGTACGCCGCCGTCCTCCCGCGAGCCCGCGCGACCGCCAGGGACCAGGGCTGCCCGGGGGCGCGCTGGCCCAAGCAGACCGGCCCGGACGGCAGGGAGAGCCCGAGCCCGATCGGCCCCTTCCTGATCTGGCAGCAGCCGCACCCGATCTACCTGGCCGAGCTGGTACGCCGCGCGACCGGCACCGAGCACGCCCTGGAGCGCTACGCGGACCTCGTCATGGACACGGCCGCGTTCATGGCCGGCTACGCGGTCAAGGGCCAGGACGGGTACGCGCTCGGCCCGCCGCTGGTGCCGGCCCAGGAGTCGTACGCGGAGCTGCGCGCGGAGGCCGTCAACCCGACGTTCGAGCTCGCCTACTGGTCGTGGGCGCTGGACGTGGCGCAGCGGTGGCGGCGGCTGCTCGGCCTGCCTCCCGAGCCGTCCTGGGCGGAGGTGTCCGCCGGGATGGCCCGCCCCCTCGTGCGCGACGGGGTCTACGCCGCGATGGCCGCCCCGCCGTACACGGTGCGGGACGACCACCCGTCGATGCTGTACGCACTGGGCCTCGTACCGCCGACCCGGCTCATCGACCCGGCGACCATGCGGGCCACCCTGCACGACGTCCTGGCCACCTGGCCGTGGGAGACGGCCTGGGGCTGGGACTTCCCGGCGATCGCCATGACCGCCACCAGGCTGGGGGAGCCGGAGACCGCCCTCCGCGCCCTGCTGATGCCGGTGGCCAAGAACGCCTGCCTGCCGAACGGCCACAACAGGCAGAGCGCCACCCTGCCCGCCTATCTGCCGGGGAACGGCGGCCTCCTGGCGGCGGTCGCCCTCATGGCGGCCGGCTGGGACGGCGGCCCGCCCGCCCCCGGCTTCCCGGACTCCTGGGCCGTCGCCCACGAGGGCCTGTCGCCGCTGCCGTGAGCGCGGTCAGGTGGCGTAGGGGTCCTGGCCGGCCCGGACCCGGGCGGCGAAGGACTTGAGCGCCTCCAGCGCGACCAGGTACGTCATCGGCCCGAACGAGACGCGCGCCACCCCGAGCGCGGCCAGCCTGCCCAGGCTCATGCCGGGCAGGCACGTGACGCTGACCGGCCCGGGGGTGGCCTTGACCAGCTCGGCGATCACCTCTTCAGAAGGGGCCATGATGGGGAAGACGCAGTCGGCGCCCGCCTCCAGGTAGCGGCGGCCGCGCTCGGCGACCTCCTCGACCGGGGCCGAGCCGGTCAGGAACAGGTCCACCCGCGCGTTGATCACCAGGTCCGCGTTCGCGGCCCGGAGCGCGGCGATGCGCGAGACCTGCGTCTCCACGTCCACGAGCCCGCCGGCCCGGTGGTCGGTGTCCTCGTAGTTGAAGCCGGCCGCGCCGATGGCGGTGAGCCGGGCGGCGAGCTCCTCGGGCGGCAGGCCGTAGCCGGCCTCGGCGTCCACGGTCACCGGGACGCCGACGGCGCGGATGATCCGGGCGGCGGCGTCGAACATCTCGGCGGCCGGCGCGCCCTCGTGGTCGTCATGACCGAGCATGGCGGCGATCGACGCGCTCGCGGTCGCCAGGGCCGGGAAGCCCGCCTCGGCCACGATGGTGGCGCCGGCCGCGTCCCACACGTTCGGCAGGAGCAGCGGGTCGCCCGGCTTGTGCAGGTCGCGGAGCAGCGTGGTCTTGGTGTTCGGCATGACGGTTCCCTCGTCGTCGAGTACGTGTCCCAGATATGACTCGGCAGGGCCGTCGTTTGTGACAACTCGCGAGCCGCCGAGTACCGGCACGGCGCAGCGGGAATGGCATCCGTGGCCGGAAGCGCGTGTGCCGACAGGAGGCTCAGCCCGTGGCGATGACCAGGTCGATCGAGGAAGCAGGGCGCTCGTTCGCCACCCCCGCCGCCTACACCGACGAGACGCGCCTGCACGAGGCGCTGGCGCTGCTGCGCCGCGAGTCCCCGGTGCACCGCGTGGACGTGCCCGGATACAACCCCTTCTGGGCGATCACCCGGCACGCCGACGTGCTGGAGATCGAGCGGCGGAACGACCTGTGGCTGAGCGCCCCGCGCCCGGTCCTGCGCAGCGCCGAGGTCGACGCCGCGCTCGACGAGCGCCGCGCGAAGGGGACGGGGCTGAAGACGCTCGTCCACATCGACGACCCCGAGCACCGGGTCCTGCGCGCCATCGGAGCCGACTGGTTCCGCCCCAAGGCGATGCGCGCCCTGGAGGTGCGGGTGCGCGAGCTGGCCAGACGCCACGTCGACCGGATGGCGGAGCACGGCGGCTCGTGCGACTTCGTCCAGCAGGTCGCGGTGCACTACCCGCTCTACGTCATCCTGTCGCTGCTCGGGCTGCCGGAATCGGACTTCCCGCGCATGCTGCGGCTCACTCAGGAGCTGTTCGGCCAGGACGACAGCCGCAGCAGGCGCGGCGGGGCCGCGCAGCACCACACCTCCGTGCTCGACGACCTCTTCGCCTACTTCAGGGAGCTGACGGCGGCCCGCCGGGCCACGCCCACCGGCGACCTGGCCTCGGTGATCGCCAACGCCCGCGTCGACGGGGAGCCGCTGAGCGACTTCGAGGCCGCCTCGTACTACGTCATCATCGCCACGGCCGGGCACGACACCACCAGCTCGACCATCGCGGGCGGGCTGGAGGCGCTCATCCGGCACCCGGCCGAGCTGCGGCGGCTGCGCGAGGAGCCCGGCCTGCTGCCGCTCGCGGCCGAGGAGATGATCAGATGGGTCAGCCCGGTGAAGGAGTTCATGCGCACGGCCGCCGCCGACACGCACGTCAACGGGACGCCCATCGGCAAGGGCGAGTCCGTGCTGCTGTCGTACCCGTCGGCCAACCGGGACGAGGACGTCTTCGCCGAGCCGTTCCGCTTCGACGCGGGCCGCGACCCCAACCGGCACCTGGCGTTCGGGTCCGGCGTCCACTACTGCCTGGGGGCCGCGCTGGCCCGCATGGAGATCCGCGCGCTGTTCGCCGAGCTCATCCCGCGCCTGGACGGCATCGAGCTGGACGGCGAGCCCGTGTGGCTGGCCACCACGTTCGTGGGCGGGCTCAGGTCCCTGCCCGTCCGCTACCGCCTGCGCTGAGGCGGGCAGGGACCTGTTACTCAGGCGGAGAGCAGCACGAACCCCTCGTAGCCGTCGGCCGCCACCTGCTCGCACTTCTGCCGGTACACGCCGACACCGCCGACGTACGGCATGAACACCCGGGGCTTGCCCGGGATGTTCGCGCCCATGTACCAGGAGTCGGCCCGCGGGTAGAGGGTGTAGCGGGCGACCTCGTCCACGTGCGCCGTCCACGCGTCCTCCGCCACGGGATCGGCGTCGATGGCGGCGATCCCGTCGGCGCGCAGCCGGGCCACGCAGCCGGCGATCCACTCCACGTGCTGCTCGATGGAGACGATCATGTTGCTCAGGACGGACGGGCTGCCCGGCCCGGTGATGGTGAACAGGTTGGGGAAGCCCGCCGTCATCAGGCCCAGGTACGTGCGCGGCCCGGCCTCCCACTTGCGCCTGAGCGACAGGCCGCCCTTGCCGGTGAGGTCGATGGACAGCAGCGGGCCGGTCAGGGCGTCGTAGCCGGTGGCGTAGACGATCAGGTCGGCCGAATGCTCGCCGCCTGCCGTGCGCACGCCGGCCGGGGTGATCTCCTGGATCGGGTCCCGGCGCACGTCGACCAGGGTCACGTCGGGACGGTTGTAGGTGGCGTAGTAGCCGGTGTCGACGCAGATGCGCTTGGTGCCGATCGGATGGTCGTGCGGCGCCAGCAGGTCGGCCACCTCGGGGTCGTCGACGATGTCGCGGATCTTCGAGCGGACGAACGCGGCGGTGAGCTCGTTGGCCTCGGGGTCGACGACGATGTCGCCGTACGCGCCGAGGAAGGCGACCCCGCCGCGCGCCCACCGGGCCTCGAACTCCCGTTGCCGCTCCTCGTCGCCGTCCTCCAGCACCGATCCGGTGCCGGCCGCGGTCATCAGGCCGTTCGCGGAGTTGCGCATGGTGTCGCGGATCCGGGCGTACTCGGACTTCACCCACCGCGCGTACTCCGGCTCCATGGGCCTGTTGTGCGCGGGCACGCTGAAGTTGGGGGTGCGCTGGAAGACCGTGACGTGCGCGGCCTGCTCGGCGATCACCGGGATGGCCTGGATGCCGGAGGAGCCGGTGCCGATGACGGCGACCCGCCTGCCGGTGAAGTCCACGCCCTGGTGCGGCCACCGCCCGGTGTGGTAGCTGGGCCCCTGGAAGGAGTCACGGCCGGGGAAGGCGGGGACGCGAGCGGCCGACAGGCAGCCCACGGCGGTGATGAGGTACGTCGCCGACACCCGGTCGCCGCGGTCGGTCTCGACCCGCCACACGTTCGCGCTCTCGTCGAAGGCGGCCCGCGTCACCCGGGTCTCGAACCGGATGTCGCGCCGCAGGTCGAAGCGGTCGGCGACGTGGTCGGCGTAGCGCAGGATCTCGGGCTGGGAGGGGTAGCGCTCGGTCCACTCCCACTCCTGCTGCAGGTCCTCGTCGAAGGAGTAGGAGTACTCCATGCTCTCCACGTCGCAGCGGGCGCCGGGGTAGCGGTTCCAGTACCAGGTGCCGCCCACGCCCTCGCCGGTCTCGAAGACGCGGACGGACAGGCCCAGGCCGCGCAGCCGGTGCAGCATGTACATCCCGGCGAGCCCGGCGCCGATGACGACGGCGTCGTGGTCGGCCGCACCCCTCATCGCAGGACCCCGTCGATCGCCTCCACCACCGTCGTGATCGCCGCCGCGCTGCCCGGCAGTACGTTCACCATCGTGAAGAAGGCGTGCATCTGGCCCGCGCACCGCTTGGCCTCCACCGGCACCCCGGCCTGGCGCAGCCGCTCCGCGTAGGCCTCGCCCTCGTCGCGGAGCACGTCGTGCTCGGCGGTCAGCACGACGGCGGGCGGCAGCCCCGCCAGGTCCTTCGCCCGCAGGGGAGAGGCGTCGGGGCGCGCGCGGTCGGCCTGGTCGGGCGCGTAGTGGTCCCAGAACCAGATCATCGTGTCGCGGGTGAGCATCAGCTGGTTCTCGGGGTCGGTGTAGGAGGCGTTGTCCAGGTCGCAGTCGGTCACCGGGTAGACGAGCACCTGCAGCGCGATCGGCGGGCCGTCCTCGTCGCGGGCGCGCAGGGCCACGACCGCCGACAGGTTACCGCCCGCGCTGTCGCCCGCCACCACGATCGGCAGGCCGGGTAACGACGCGGCGGCCCAGGTCAGCGCGGCATACGCGTCGCTGCCGGCGGTGGGGTAGCGGTGCTCGGGGGCGAGCCGGTAGTCGGCCAGGACGACGGTGCAGCCCGTCCGGTGCGCGAGCGTCCTGCCCAGGGTGTCGAACTCGTCGATGGCGCCGATGACCCAGCCGCCGCCGTGGTAGTACACGATCACGCCGCGCGGCGTCCCGGCCGGCACCAGGACGCGGGCCCCGAACGAGCCGCCGTCCTCGGCCTGGATCAGGGCCTCCTCGACGCGGGCCATCTCCGGGCCGGGGCCGTACATGTCGCCCAGCATGCCGCCGAGCGCCCGCGCCTCCTCCGGGGTCATCTCGTGCAGGGGCCGCACGCCTGCTTCGCCGAGCTGCTTGAGGAACTGGATCGTCGCTTCATCCAGGGACATGGGACGTCACCTCACCGGAGCTGTGCCTTCGGACGACATCGTCTGATCGAGTCGTCTGATCGAGTGTCACCCGGGAGGGCCGCGGCGGCAATGGGGCATATGCCCGTTTCGTGGGTCAGGCGGGCTGGTAGTCGCGCAGGTAACGGGCGACCTTGTCGGTGTAGGCGCGCCAGCGCTCGGGGATGCCGTTCGCCCGCCTGAGCGGGGCCACGCCGCTGCGGTAGAGGGCGGCGAGCTTCAGCGCGGGGTCGCCGGGCAGGGTCTCGACCTCGGGGCCCAGCGTGCACAGGAACCGGCCCATGGCGACGATCGACAGCTCTGGGCTGAACGGCGGCTCCGGCTTCGGGCTCTGCAGGCCGTTCGGCTGCCAGTGCCAGAGCACCTCGGGGGTCCACCTGGCGATGCCGTACTCGTTCTTCACCTTGTCGGACAGGCCGGGATCGTAGCCGGACTCCGCCTTGAGCATCGCGGCGATCAGCGCGGGGCTCAGGCCGGGCTCCCTGCAGTACGTGCCCGCCCGCACGATCAGGTCGCGATACTCGGCGGGGATGTCGGAGCCGGCGCGCAGCCAGCCGACGGCCGGGCTCACAGTCGCCGGGCTGACCGTGGCTGAGCTTACTGGGGTCGGCGCGCTCGACGAGGTGGCGCCGGATCGGGGGGCGGGCGGATCGGCGGCCCTGGCCAGGCTGACGGCCACGGCGGTGGCCGCCGCGGCCACGACGACCGCGGCCGCGCCGCCGGCCAGCGCCGTCCGCCGCCGGCCACGCGGCCGTTCATCGCTTTCACCCGGTTCCGCCGCGGCGGACGGTGAGGGCGGCGTGGGCGGCGTGGGTGGCGGCGGCGGGTCGTCCGGCGACGACAGAGCGGCCAGGTACGTGTCCGCGTCCGGCCACCGCGTCTCCCGGTCGGGATCGAGGGCGCGCATCACCACGGCGTCCATCCCCGCCGAGACCTCCGGCCGCAGCGCACTGGGCGGCACCCGCTGCTCCGGCCTGGCCGGCACCTTGCCGGTGAGCATGTGGTACGTCAGCGCGCCCAGCCCGTGCACGTCGGCCCGCGCGTCCGGCGCCCCGTCGAAGTAGACCTGCTCGGGCGCCTGGTAGCCGGGCGAGCCCGCGGGCATCGTCAGGCCGCTCAAGTGGTCGGTGGACCGCGCGATGCCGAGGTCGGCCACCATCACCCGCTCACCGCCCTCGGGGCGCGAGCAGAAGAGCACGTTCGACGGCTTCAGGTCGCGGTGGACGACCCCGATGCTGTGCAGCACGGCCACGCCCTGGCAGATCTCGCCCATCAGGCCGAGCGCCTCGTCCATGGCGAGCGGCCCGCCGGCCAGGCGCTCCAGGAGGGTGCCGCGATCGGCGTACGTCATCACGAAGTAGGGCCTGCCGTCATCGAGCTCGCCGATGTCGAAGACCTGCACCAGCAGGTGGGAGTCGGCCCTGCGCAGCAGCCGCGCCTCCTGCTGGAAGCGGGCGCGCACGTCGGTCTGGCGGGCCCAGTTGTCGGCGAGGATCTTCACCGCCACCGGCGAACGCAACGCGTCGTCGTGGGCCAGGTAGACGGAGGCGAATCCCCCGACCCCGATGAGCTGCTCGATCCGGTAGCGGCCTGCGTGGGATGGAGCCGTCATTCCGCTCATCATGGTCGATCATCGTGGATCCGTCCACGTGCCCTGGCAGCTACCAGGTTACGTAACCCGCCCTCCGCCCGGCACGATCGACCTGGCCCCTCGAAAGCGGCCTCGAACGCGGGAGGTGGATCCATCATGAGGCTCCGGCAGGCATCGATCGCCCTGCTCATCGCGCCGATGATCGCCGCGGCCGTCGCTCCGGCCGCGCAGGCCGCCGCCGGCGACTCGCAGCCGTGCGGCAAGCCGTACCGGCATGTCAACGAGGTCTACTTCCGCGGGGGCGGAAACGACCAGCCCGACGGCGGCCTGCGCGAATGCCGCGGCCCGGGACGGCCGTTGCCTGTATGACCTCGACATCTTCGCTGGTTCGCGAGTAAGGTCCGGCCGATGCACAGCACCATCCTGATCCAGCAGGCGGCGGCGCCCACCGACGACCGGCCTTATTCGCTGGAGCTCGCGCCCGGGGAGCAGGCGTTCTTCGGGCGCGGGACGCCCGGCTCCCCGGTGGACATCATGCTGGACGACCCCGCCGTCTCCCGGCGCGCGGGCCGGATCGTCGCGGTGGCCGACTACTGGCTGCTGTCCAACCTGAGCACGTCGAAGACGTACGTCGTGGAGAACCCGGAGGGCGGCGGCGAGTTCGTGAAGGTGCCGCCGGGGCGGGTCGGGGCGCCGATCCCGTTCGAGTTCTCGCGGGTGAGCCTGCCCGCGGTCGACGGAACGGTGTCGTTCCTGGTGTTCGCGCCGCAGCAGGTGCACGTGCCGCCGGGCAGCGCGGACGGCGGCGCGGCCACGCAGGTCGCCTACCCTCTCGACCAGAACGCCAAATACTTCCGCATCCTGGTCGCCCTGTGCGAGCCGCGCCTGCGCGACCCGTCGACCTCCCGCATCCCGACGATCCCCGAGATCATCGAACGGCTGCGCGACCCGGGCCTGAGCCGCACCGCCATCGGATTCCACATCGGCTACCTGGCCGAGAAGAAGCTGCACGTCAAAGACCCGCAGGGGAGCGAGGGCAAGGCCGACTGGCAGCGGCACGCACTGGTCTCGCTCGCGCTCAGGTTCGACCTGGTGACGAGCGAGCACCTGGCCCTGCTGCCGGTGCCCGGCCGCTGAGCGCGGCCGGACCCGGTCACGCCATTCAGGGGATCTTGTACGACTGCTGCTTGCCGCAGTAGCTGATCCCGATCGGTGAGCTGCTGAAGCGGCACACCTGCACGATCACCGCGTCGATCTTCGTGACCCCCGCCGGATCGGACAGCCCGAACGAGAGCGCGATCTTCCCGTCGTCCACCTTGACCGACTCCCGGTCCACGAGCGTGCCGCCGTTGTAGCCGGCGAAGGTGGCCTGCGAGTACATGCCGTCCGGCGCGCAGGGCGAGATGACGCCGTCGTCCGCCAGAGCCCCCTCGACCTGGACGATCGGCCTGATGACCGGGCCCTGGACCCGTTCGAGCGTCCCCTCCGTGACGCCGCGGCGGCACTGGTCGCCGGAGTCCGCGGCGAACGGCACGCCCGCCGCCGCGACGACGGGTTGTGCCCCCAGCACGCCCGCACTGACCACGGCGCCCAGAACCAGCCAACCTCGTAAGCGCATGACATCGACCTTTCGTGTCGGTGTGATCCGGTCCCCTCCGTCGCGAACACCAGATCTTCGCCGGGGCCCGGCAGATACACCACACACCCGATTCGGCGCCGGCGCTAGGCGACCGAGCCGAGGACGGGCTTGCCGGCCCACTCGTAGGTGACGTACACGACGCCGGCCTCGGTGGCGGTCGAGCCGGTGTGCTTGAGCCCGGCCGGGGCGGTGCCCTCGGCGAAGAGCCGCTTGCCCTCGCCGAGGATGACGGGGAAGACCAGCAGCCGGTACTCGTCGACCAGCTCGGCCCGCTGCAGCGTGCGGATGAGGTCGCTGCTGCCCTGGACGATGATCTCGCCGCCGGTGCGCCTCTTGAGATCGGCGACCGTCTCGGCGGCCTCGCCCACCAGGACCTCGGTGTTGCGCCATTCCGCGGTCATCGGGCTTCTCGTGGCGACGTACTTGGCCATGCCGTTGATCTTGGCGCCGCCCTCCTCGTCGGGCACGCCCGGCCAGTGGGAGGCGAGGATGTCGTACGACCTGCGGCCCAGCAGCATGCCGTCCGCGCGCTCGAACTGCTCGCCCATGATGCGGCCGAAGCCCTCGTCCACGTGCGGGGCCAGCCAGCCGCCGAACGGGAAGCCGCCGGCGTCGTCCTCGCCGGGCCCGCCGGGAGCCTGCATGACGCCGTCCAGCGACACGAACGTCGAAACCACCAGTCTGCTCGCCATCGTCGCTCTCCTTCACATCTCACGCTGTGGGACGCGGGTCCGTGCGGTCCCGCCGTTCTTCTGAACCAGAGCTTGCCGGAACCCGTTTACGGATTCCTTCAGGTTTCCCTTAGGCGCAGGCGGCGGCCGGGCGGGTGCGGCCCATCACATGAGGTAGCGCAGCCACAAGTAGGGAGCGACCAGGGCGACGGTGACGGCCGTGACGATCAGGCCGTACTTGGTGAACTGCCAGAAGCTGATCGGGGTGCCGTTGCGGGCGGCGATGCCGAGCACGACGACGTTGGCCGCGGCCCCGACGGCGGTGGCGTTGCCGCCCAGGTCGGCGCCGAAGGCCAGCGCCCACCACAGCACGTCGTGGCCGCCGGTGGCCTGGACGAGCTGCTCCACGATGGGGCTCATCGTGGCGACGTACGGGATGTTGTCCACGATCGCCGACAGCAGGGCAGAGACGCCCAGCAGGCCCATCGTGGCCAGCTCCAGCCGCCCGCCGGTCGCCGCCACGGCCGCCTCGGACAGCGCGCCGATGACCCCGGTCTCCACCAGGGCGCCGACCATGACGAACAGCCCGGCGAAGAACACCAGCGTGGGCCACTCCACCTCGGCGATGGCCTGCTCGGTGGTCACCTTCGTGGCCGCCACCAGCACGCCCGCGCCCAGCAGCGCGACCACGGACGGCTCGTAGTGCAGCACCGGGTGCAGCACGAACGCCGCCATCACCAGCGCCAGCACCGCCAGCGACTGCCACAGCAGCCGGCGGTCGGCGATGGCCTCGCGCTCGTCCAGCGCCATGACCTCGGCGGCGCGCTCCGGGTCGTAGCGGAACGACCGGCCGAACATCAGCCAGCACAGCCCGACGAACACCGCCACCAGCACGATGACCATGGGCGCCATGTGGAGGAGGAAGTCGTTGAAGCTCAGCCCGCCGCGGCTGGCGATGATGATGTTCGGCGGATCGCCGACCAGGGTGGCCGCACCGCCGATGTTGGAGGCCATCGCCTCGGCGATGAGGAACGGCGCGGCGCTGACGGCCAGCCGCTCGCACACCAGGAACGTCACCGGCGCGATCAGCAGCACCGTCGTCACGTTGTCGAGCAGCGCCGAGGCGCCCGCGGTGATCAGCACCAGCAGCACCATCAGCCGGAACGGCCGGCCGCGGGCGCGTTTGGCGGCCCAGATCGCCAGGTACTCGAAGACGCCGGTCTCCTTCAGCACGCCGACGATGACCATCATGCCGAGCAGCAGGAAGATGACGTTCCAGTCGATCCCGGTGTGCTCGGAGAAGAACGCGGCGCCCGCGCCGGTGGCGTGGATCGCCAGCATGATCCCGGCCCCGCCGAGCGCGGCGGCGACCCGGTGCACCTTCTCGGTGGCGATCAGCGTGTACGCGGCCAGGAACACCGCCACGCTCACCCAGGACAGCACCGTCATGAGGCGGCGGAGATCTCGTAGGCGCGCACCGGCACATCCTTCGGGTCGACATGACAAGGACCTGCCGACCAGACTTCCCGGCACACCTGTGACCAACGTATCAAGAACCGTCAAGATCGCAGCCGGAGAGGCGCCGCCCCCGTGGCCGGCGCCTCTCCGGTGCCCGGTCAGCCGCCGCAGGCGGTGCGCAGGTTGTAGAACCAGGACAGGTACGTGGTGTGGACGTCGCGGCCCGCGACGCGCAGCATCGAGTCGTCGGCGTTCTCCAGCGTGGTGAAGTTCGCGCTGCCCGTGTAGACGCGGGGCGTGATGTCGTCGTCGTAGAAGCCGTCGATCATCATGATCTTGGTGTGCGGCACCACCGACCGGCTGCCCACGGCGAACCGGCACGGCCTGACCTGGATGTACTTTCCGTTCGAGGCCGGCCGGGCGAGGATGTCGCGGATGGCCTGGGTGACGTTCTTCCTGGCGCTCTCGTCGTAGAACACGACGTCGATCCAGCAGTTCTCGCCGCGCAGCCTGAGCAGCTCGTTCGCGATCTCGACCCGGCTGTGGTTGAAGGCGGTCAGCGCCAGGCGGATGTCGGTCTGGCGGGTGACGCCGCCGGCGTCCTTGTAGCTGCACTTGACGAGCTTCAGCACGTTGGCGATCGGGTCGCCGCTGGAGGTCAGGCGGGGGAAGAAGTGTCCCTTGTAGGCCGTGCCGGTGGGGGTCGTCCAGAAGTAGCCGGGGTTGACCGGCTGCAGCCGCCGGGCCCGCAGGTCCTGGAAGTAGCGGACGTAGCCGTCGTACACCACGGCGTCGGTCAGGGTGAACGCGTCGTTGTAGGAGTTGTACAGGTACCAGTCCGACAGGTTCGACGAGGTCTGGAAGACCACCTTGGCGTGCGTGACGCCGTTCACCACGACGCTGGAGAAGGTGGCGAACTTGTCGTGCAGGTAGTTCCTGGCGATGCAGCCGCGGTCGGCGCTCTCGTTCGGGTACTCGCACCGCACGGCCCAGGATGAGGCCGTCTCCGTGGTGCCGAGCGCGGCGCTGAGCCGGCCGAACACGGTGTCGTTCCGGCCGTCGTCCTGGCTGTCGAGTACGACCTGCACGGCGGCGCCGCGCGCGTGCGCGGCGACCAGCTCAGCGGCCACCTCGCTCGACCTGTCGCCGGGGGCGAACTCGTGCATCGCGAAACGGATCTCACCGCCCGCCGGTACGGCCTTGATGAGCCTGATGAGCTGGTCCATGACGGCCGACTGCTGGGCGCTGGGGCTGTGCGCGACCCCCGTGTCGGCCGTCGGGTCGTTGAACACCGGTGCGTTCATGACGGGAGGGCCGGTGACGTCGGCGCCTGCCGCGGTGACCGGCGCGAGGGCGAGGCATAACGCCAGGACGAGGGTGACGACTGCTGGTCTCTTCACTGCCATGACGGGCTCCCCGGAGGTGCGGCGTGTGATGTCAGGGTCGAACGGTCATCTCTGTGACGATGAGCTGTCAACCGGCCGCGATCGCCGGGCCGCCATCAGCACCGCGAGCCCTCTCGGCTGCTTGCGCGTCCGGTCGCCCCACTCGATCGGTCGGTCTGACCGGCATGCTGGGGCCCGCGGTGTTGAGGATGTGTTGAGGCCGCGTTGAGCGGCTGTCAGGGGGTGGCGGTGGTCGTCACGTTCGGCTCCCCGGGGTCGCCGGGCGCCGGGCGCTGCTTCTCCCGCCTGCCGGAGACCGGCTGGTAGCGGATGAGCAGGCGCAGGTGGGATCGGCCATCGGGGTGTTCGAGGCTGACCCAGTCGCACAGGTGCAGGACCGTCCACAGACCGAATCCGCGGCCGGAGACGTAGTCGGGGGCGAGGGTGAGGTGTTCGTCGCTGAGCGTCCCTCCGCTGTCCACGATGTCGATCCAGATGCCCACCGGGTCGGCGTACGCGGTCAGGGTGCCGCTGCCGCCGCTGTGTTCCAGCACGTTCGTGGCCGCCTCGTTGACCGCCACGACCAGATCCTGTAATCGCCGCTCGGGCATCCCCGCCCGGGCGGCATAGTCACGGAGCCGGCGGCGGAGGAGGGCCAGATCCCAGGTGATCGGGCAGCGCAGCTCCAGATGGTCGCTCATGGTGGTTCCTCGCAGGCTTGGAAACCCGTCACAGTCCCATTGTTCCCTCATCGGCGCCGCGAGTCGGTGCCGATGATGACATCGGCCATCTTGGTAAGGAACCGCTGTCATCCGAACGGGCCTCCCAGACGGTAGTCATCGCCGGAGAGCACGGAGACGCGAGACGGAGACGATGGATGGACGACGGGTTCGCCGAGTACGTGGCGCACCGGCACCTGCCGCTGTGCCGGATGGCCTATCTCCTCGTCAGGGACTGGGGCACTGCCGAGGACCTGGTGCAGACGGCGCTGGCGAAGGCGTGGGTGGCGTGGCGGCGGATCGAGGGCAACCCCGACCCGTACGTCTACCGGATCATCGTGAACACCCACGCCTCCTGGTGGCGCAGGCGCTGGCGCGGTGAGATCCCGGCCGGCACCGTCCCCGACACGGCCGATCCACGCGATCCGGCCGCCGAGGCGGACGACCAGGCCGCGATGTGGACCGCGATCGGCACGCTGTCCGCCCGGCAGCGGGCGGTGGTGGTCCTGCACTACTTCGAGGGCCGGACGCTCACCCAGGTCGCCGACATCGTCGGTTGCTCACTGGGAACGGTGAAGACCCAGCTCAGCCGGGCGCTCACCCGTCTCCGGGTCGATCCGGACATTCAGACCATGAACCTGGAGAGGGTGCAGCGATGAGGCATTCGGAGAGCGACCTGCGGCAACTGCTGACCCGGCAGGCGGGCGAACGGGCGGGGAGCGAGCCGGCCCCGCACCTGGGCGCGATCGTCCGGCGGGGCCGGCGCATCCGCCGTACGCGGCGGGCGGTGACGGCGGGCGCGGCGCTGGCCGCCGCCGTGACCGCGGCGGTGCTGGTGACCGGGCCCGTCCCGCTCGGCGAGGCGGTCGTCGCCGCGCATCCGGTGGACACGGTCCTGGTCAAGCCCGGTCCGACGCTGTCGGAGAAGTACGAGGTGCGGCTCGGCGCGACGAGGTACGACCTCCCGCTCCTGCACTCCGAGCGGTTCGAGACCATGGGCGGCGCCAGGACGGTGACGTTCAGGCCGGTCAGCTTCTCCACGGGGCACAAGGTGGTCTGTGACGATCCGCGGGCGTGGGTGGTCATCGTGGAGAAGCTCAAAGGCGGCGAACCGGGCGGTGGAGTGGGACGGTGCGGGACGGAGATCGGCGGGCATCATGACCGGCTGTCCGCGCCCACCGGCTGGCTGAAGCGCCCGCAGTCCGTGCGGATCTGGGTCTTCCCCGCGGACGCCCGGGTCCGGGAGGTGGCCGAGGCCGTCACGGGGTGCCCGCCGATCGGGAAGTCGAAAGAGTGCGACGAGATGGCCCAGTCCCGGGCATTGATGGATCCGGAGGTACGCGAACGCCTGTCGGCCGAGATCGGCGAGCGGCCGGGCGCGTGGGCCGTCGGAATCTACGACGGCCCCGCCGGGGACCAGCCCGAACCGAGCGGCAAGCTCGGATCCGGGCCGGTCGGATAACCCGGTCACGCGCTCCTTCAGACCGCGGCGGTGAAGGTGTGGGTGCCGGCCCCGACCTCCCTCACGGCCGAACCCGGCAGGTCCACCTCGGCGTCCGCGCCCGGCGGCACCGTCGCGGTGACGGTCAGCGTGCCGTCCGCCAGCGTCCAGGACACCGACGCCGGCCCGTACGGGGTGTCCAGCCGCGCGGAGGCGTGCGTCAGGTCCCCGCCGGGCCTGGGCGCGATGCGCAGGCGGCGGTAGCCGGGCGCGGCGGGCGCGAGGCCGGCCACGGTCCGGTGCAGGAAGTCGGCCACCGCGCCGAGCGCGTAATGGTTGAACGACGTCATCTCGCCGGGGTTCACCGAGCCGTCGGGCAGCAGGCTGTCCCAGCGCTCCCAGATGGTCGTCGCGCCCATCGTCACCGGGTAGAGCCACGACGGGCAGTTGCGCTGCAGGAGCAGCTCGTAGGCGGTGTCGAAGGCCCCCACGGAGCACAGCGCGTCGCACACCAGCGGCGTGCCGACGAAGCCGGTGGCGATGCGGTGCTCGTCGCCCGCGACGAGCTCGACCAGGCGGCGCCCGGCCCGTTCGCGCTGCGCGGGCCCGTCCAGCAGGCCGATGGTCAGCGCCAGGGCGTAGGCGGTCTGGGTGTCGCAGGCCAGGCGCCCCGACGGCGTGACGAACTCGCCGCGGAACGCCTCCCGCACCGCCCGCGCGAGCTCCGTGTAGTGCCGGGCGTCGGCGTCGTGGCCCAGCAGCCCCGCCGTGTCGGCCACGACCGCGGCCGTCCACGCGTGGTAGGCGGTGGCGACCAGCGCGTGGTCGGTACGGGCCTTGCCCGGGTTGTCCGGCGGCGCGGCGGGGTCGAGCCAGTCGCCGAACTGGAAGCCCTCGTCCCACAGGTGGTCCTCGCCGGTCAGGGACGCGACCTGGTCCACCCACGCCTTCATGCTGGCGTACTGCTGCCGCAGCAGTTCGAGGTCGCCGGAGCGCTGGTAGAGCGTCCACGGGACGAGCACCGCGGCGTCGCCCCAGGCGGCGGTGGGTGAGACGTCGAACGCCAGCGGCACCCACGGCACGTAGTGCGGCACGGTGCCCAGCTCGGCCTGTTCGGCGGCCAGGTCGGCGAGCCAGGAGGCCAGCGGGCCCGTGCAGTCGTAGAGGAAGGCGGCGGTGGGCGCGAAGACCTGGATGTCGCCGGTCCAGCCGAGGCGCTCGTCGCGCTGCGGGCAGTCGGTCGGCAGGTCCACGAAGTTGCCGCGCATGCTCCACACCACGTTGTCGTGCAGGCGGGTGAGCTGCGGATCGGAGCAGCTGAAGTCGCCGATGCGGCGCATGTCGGTGTGGCAGACGACGGCCTGCACGTCGGCGGGGTCCAGCTCGCCGGGCCAGCCGTCGATCTGCGCGTAGCGGAAGCCGTGCGTGGTGAAGCGCGGCTCCCACTCCTCGGGCGTCCCGCCGCCGCGCAGCGTGTAGCGGTCCTCGGCGGTGGCGGAGCGCAGCGGGCGCAGCGCGAGGGCGCCGTCCTCCAGGACCTCGGCGTGCCGCAGCGTGACGGTGTGCCCGGCCGGGCCCTGGACGCGGATGCGCAGGCGGCCGGCGATGTTCTGGCCGAAGTCGAGGATGGCCTCGCCCTGCGGCCCGGTCAGCACGGCCACCGGGCTGAGCGTCTCGGTCCTGCGCACCGGCGGCCCCGACGGGGCGATGAGCGTGGCCGGGTCGTGCCCGATCACGTCGGCGGGCAGCCAGGAGGAGTCGTCGAAGCCGGGCTCCGACCAGCCGGACGGGAGCAGACGGGCGTCGTGGTGCTCGCCCTCGTACAGGCTGGCCGCCGTGACCGGCCCCGGGGCGCTGCGCCAGCCGTCGCCGGTGACCACGAGGTCGGTGCCGCCGTCGGCGTAGGTGATCTCCAGCTGGGCGATGAACGCGGTGCGGTCGCCGTACACGTCGGTCTTGCCGCCGAGGAAGCCGACGCGGCCGCGGTACCAGCCGTCGGCGAGGGTGGCGCCGATGGCGTTGCCGCCCTCGCGCAGCAGGGCGGTGACGTCGTGGGTGCGGTAGCGCAGCCGGTGGGCGTAGCTGGTCCAGCCGGGGGCCAGGACGTCGTCGCCGAGGACCTGGCCGTTGAGCTCGGTCTCGTGCGTGCCGTGGGCGGTGACGTACAGGCGGGCGCGTTCGACCGGGCCGCGTACGGTGAAGTCGTGGCGCAGCAGCAGCGCGGGCCCGTCGGGCACGCCGAGCAGCTCCAGCGGCGGCGCCGCCGCGCCCGCCCGCCAGTCGGCCGGGTCCAGCAGGCCCGCCTCGGCCCAGGACCAGGGGCTCCAGTCGCTGACCGAGCCGTCGTGGCCGTGTACGCGCACGCGCGCGCCGCGCCGTTCGCGCGAGGCCAGCTCCGCGCCCGGCCAGGGGACGAGCACCGGCTGCTCGGACTCGACCGGCCCGGTCGAGGTCCCGTCGCTGAGCTCGATCTCGTACGCCCGCTGCCGCCAGCCGGGGGTGCCGGTCGCGACGGTCCACGACAAACGAGGCGCTCTTTCGCCGATGCCGACGGGGTCCCGGTGGTGCTCGAAGGCGGGCGCCGAGACGGTGAGCGATGTGACGTGCGGCAAGGTGCTCCTTAGGTCAGCCCTTGATGGCGCCGGCGGTCATACCGGCGACGATCTTGCGGTTGAAGAAGACGAACAGCAGCAGCGGCGGGATCGTGATCAGGACGATGTCCATGAACAGCAGGTTCCACTGCGTGTTGTA